>CAJCIS010000212.1 GCA_903970435.1 Acidobacteriota bacterium
ACAGGCGGCGAACCGCCGGCGTCGCGAATTGGCTGAATGCCAATTTGCGACGCCGGCGGCACGCCGGTGGGGGTCCAGGGGGCAAAGCCCCCGGTCGCCGAAGGCAATGCCGATGAGCCAGGATCAACGTCGGTCTGTTACGCCGCCTCGTCCATCATGACACCGCTCACCGCCGGCGCCGTGCCCTCCACGGCACGCAGGAAACGCTGCGCCAACGTGCCGTACAGCGGACGCGTGCACACCAGGCGCGACACGCCGTACGCCAGGAACGACGCCGCCAGCAGCGGAATTTTCATGTCCTGGTTGTCGGTCAGTTCCATCACGATGACCGCCGCCGTCAGCGGCGCCTGCACCACGCCGGAAAAATACGCGACCATCCCGAGCACCACCACGGCGCCGGCGGGTGCCTGCGGGAGCAGGTAGGCGATGCTGCGGCCGAGCCCGGCGCCGATCGACAGGGACGGCGCGAAAATGCCACCCGGGATGCCGCTGGCGTAGCTGATCACGGTCGCGGCCATTTTCAGCACGAAATAGGGCAGCGGCAGGGTCGAATGCCCGGCCACCAGGGCTCGCGCCTGCGCGTAGCCGGTGCCGTAGGTGGTGCCGCCGGAGGCCAGCCCCAGCAGCGCGATCGCCAGGCCGCAGAGCCCCGCGAAGGCAACAGGACGGCGCTGCACGAAGCGTCCGGCATATCCCGGCAAGCCGTCTGCCGCCAGCAGCAACGTGCGCGAGAACAGTCCGCCGGCCAGCCCGCCGAGCACGGCGCAGGCGACGACCGCCACCCACGCAATCCCCACCGGCAGCCGCGCGCTGGTCTGGCCGAAATAGCTGCCGCCGCCGGTCAGCGCCGCGGTGGCAATGCCGGCGACGATCACCGCGGTCACCACCACGCCGCTGGTGCGCTGCTCGAACGATTGGCCGAGTTCCTCGATGCTGAACACCACGCCGGCCAGCGGGGTGTTGAACGCGGCGGCAATCCCCGCCGC
Source organism: Acidobacteriota bacterium (assembly GCA_903970435.1). GTDB lineage: Bacteria > Pseudomonadota > Alphaproteobacteria > Acetobacterales > Acetobacteraceae > CAJCIS01. The sequence goes on from CAJCIS010000212.1 coordinate 987, forward strand.
ACCGCCCGCCAGCACCAGCGCGCGCAACTGGCGCGTCGGTGCCAGCCCGAGCCGCTGACCGATGGCGCGCATGATGGCGGCACTGATTTGCACGGTGGGCCCCTCGCGCCCGATCGAGGCGCCGCTGGCCAGGCCCACCAGGGTCAGCAAAACCTTGCCCGTGGCCACCCGCACCGACAGCACGGCGCGGATATGCGCCGGATTTTCCATGTCCGTCGCCGCAATCACTTGCGGAATGCCGCTGCCCTGCGCGCCGGGAAACACACGGATCGTCAGCAGCACGCTGAGCGCGAAACCGGCGGGCGCGATGATCAGGGCCAGATAGGGGTTGATGCCAAGGGCGTCGCGGAACAGCCAGTCCGCCCCGGTGGCCGCCTTGGCGAAGCCGATGGCAACCAGGCTGATGGCGAGCGCACCGGCCGAGAAGACGAGCCCGCGAAACCATTGCTGCCGCGAAAACAGCCGGTCGAAGGGGTTTGGCATGGCCCGATGTAACGTGTCCCCGCCTTAACAGACAAAAGTTTTTTGCTTCTTTTTTTCAAAAAAGAAGACCTTCTTCTTTTCAAAAAAGAAGCAAAAAACTGTTGTCTGTCAAGGCGGTCCGGGGGGCTAGCCCCCGGACGTTCTTGTTACGGCTCGCTGCTGCCGCGGGCGTTTTCGATGGCCTCGCGCTCCTGCTGATGCAGGGCTTCCAGCTTGCCGTGCAGGTCGGCGGCCTGCGACAGCTGTTCGGGCGTCAGCAGCGCGCGGAGCTGCATGGCGGTGCCAAGCCGGTCGGCGTCGAGCTGGTTGCGCACGCTCTCTTCCTGCTGCTGAATGGCGGCAACCTGCGCCTGCGTGCTGCCGGCGGTGAGCAGCGCATTGATGTATTGCTCATGCAACGAATGCATTTGCTCCAGCAGCGGACGGGCCTGCGACCACGCGGACTTCTCGATGGTCTTGGCCTGGTCCTTCTGGGCGTCGGTGAGGTTCAGGCCGTGCAGAAATTCCATGTCGCCGCCACCGAAACCGCCGTGGTGATGCTCCATGGGCTGCGCTGCGGCCAAGCCGCCGGCGGTCAGCGCACACGCCGTGGCGGCCGCGATCGTCAGATGTCTCAGGTTCATGACTATTGTGTTCCTCGCAAGAATGCCGCCGTCGTGCGGTGGCTGCACGCTATCTAGCGTGGGCCCACTTGCCATGCCGTCACGCGTCTGCGCGCGAATGTAACAGCCGCGGCCAGGTTCGTGTTCTCACTTCGTTCTTGACTCTACGCCCGCCGGCTGCGAGGGTGTGTTTGAACGAAAGGGGAACACAATGTCCTCACCGCAGCGTGCGCAGGTCGGCTTGCCGGGCGCCTCCAGCGTGGATATCGACCACGCCGCCATCGCCGCCATGGCCATGAGCAGCCATGCGGAGCCCGCGCCCCGCCACAGGCTGCCCCCGATGGCACGGCGCGGCCGCGGTGCCGTCAGCAACCCGGCGCCCCGCTTCGATGCGCGCGAGACCGAGGCGTTCGACGATGGCTGGAGCACGCTGGACTCATGGGCCGAACTGCCTCCCCTGCCCACCACCCTGACCCGGGACGCCAGCAAGTCGGTCATTGCGTGGAACAGCTCGCCGGATCTCGGTTTCGACCGCGCGGTCAACCCGTATCGCGGCTGCGAACACGGCTGCATCTACTGCTACGCCAGGCCGTCGCACGCCTATCTCGGCTATTCGCCCGGCCTGGATTTCGAAACCCGTCTGGTCTTCAAGCCGGATGTGGGGGCGCTGCTGGAAAAGGAATTGCGCAAGCCGGGTTATGTGCCGCGCCCGATGGCGCTCGGCAGCAACACCGACCCGTATCAGCCGGTCGAGCGAACCCTGCGCCTCACCCGGTCGGTACTCGAGGTGCTGGAGAAATTCGGCCACCCGCTCAGCATCGTAACGAAATCGGCCGGCGTGCTGCGCGACCTCGATATTCTGCAACGCCTGGCCGCGCGCGGCCTGGTGCGGGTGTGGCTTTCAGTGACCACGCTGGACAATCAGTTGGCCCGCCGGATGGAGCCGCGCGCCGCGTCACCCGCCCTCCGCCTCGCCGCGGTCGCCGCGTTGGCGCAGGCCGGCGTGCCCGCCGGCGTGCTGGCCGCCCCGATGATCCCCGGCCTCAACGATGCCGAAATGGAAAAAATCCTCGAAGCCTCGGCCAAGGCCGGCGCGCGGCAGGCCGGATACGTGCTGCTGCGCCTGCCGCACGAATTGCGCCAGATGTTCGAGGCGTGGCTCGGCACCCATTATCCCGATCGTGCCCGCCACGTCCTCTCGCTGGTGCGCCAGACGCGCGGCGGCATGCTGAACGACAGCCGGTTTCACGACCGCTTCACCGGCCAAGGCGCCTACGCCGAACTGCTGAACAAACGTTTCGACCGCGCTGTGCGCCAGTGGGGGCTGGAGAAGCGAACGGACCTTGAGACGCGCCATTTCGCCGTGCCAGGCGCGGCGCGGACAGACGTTGCGCAGTTGGCGTTGTTTTGAGAAGGAAGGCGAGGGGCCCGGCCCCTGGACCCCGTCGTGCGAACGCACGCTGCGCGTGTGACGCGGGGGGTTCAGGGGGCAGAGCCCCGGGCCTGCTTCTTCAATTCAAGCGCGTAATCAGCGGCGGCACCGCTGAAAGCTGATCGCCGCCCGGCCCGTTGCGCCGGGTGCGCCACAGGCCGGAGACCGTTTCCATCGTCAGTTCGCTGACGCCGCCGGCATCGCCGCAATACGTGGCAAGCCGTTCAAAAACGTCCCGCGATTGTGAAAGACTGGCAAACTGCCCCGTGCACACGACATTCCCGGCCCACGTGCGCACCGTGTAAAATCCAATGCCGGAAAGCGCGTCCGCAATATCGGCGACCTGCCGGGCCGCCGCATCGAGCCGGTTGAGCTTGACGTGAATGTCTGCACGCTTTCGCAATTGTCCCGCCGTCGCATCGGGCGCCGTCGGCACCTCCACCACGTGCATCGGCGCGAAACGCTGGCCGAAAGCCTCGCACCAATCGGCCCTGGGCGCGCCGCGGGCAAAGCCGAGCCGCGCGCGTTTCCGGTAGAGTTCGAGTTCGACATAGGCCTCCACCCCAGGCGCGGCATCCAGCGCTTCGAAGGCGGCCTGCGCGGCCTGACGCACAAGCGCATATAAATCGGCCGCATGGCCGTGCGCCGCGTGGGCGGTCTTCACCTTCAGGGTCAAATGGTCGCTGAAGTGCGGGGGGTTGAAGGTGGCGAAACCATCCGGCTCGAATCCCAGGCCAAGCAAGCGTTCCACGAGCGGCACCGGCAGCCGCACCCCATCCACATGCGCCTCGACGGTCAGACTGTCCGCCATCGGCGCCATCGGCGCCATCGGCGCCATCCCGGCGACATCGCGAATGGCGTGACTGAGAATACCCCGCTTCTCGGGCACCCGCAGTACGCATTCATAGGCCGCGTTGAGCGCAGCGTCCGAAAGCCCGGCGAAAGGTTGCCTGGCCGGTGCCAGCGGCAATAGCCCCTCGGGGATCGTGTAGTACCTGAGCGCATGAAGCAGCGTGGCGGAAAGGCCCATACGGAGGGAACTCGATTCGATGGCATCGTGAAACCGGATCCTACCATACATGGTGGCCAGGCCGGGTCAATTAAGCGAAATCAATGGCTTGTTAAGGGAGGATGTGCTTTTCTGAAGAAAAGAACCAAAAGACTTTTGCCACTGCGCCCTGCACAGAGGTTCGGGCTGCGGCCGCCCGGTTGGGGATTGCCCCACTTGACGGGGCTACGCCAACCGGTATGTGTCGGCATCGCAATGTGGAGCACCCGTGATGTTCCGAAGACAAATGCTCGGCGCCACGGCCGCCGCCATCGCCCTCACCGCCGCGGGCTGCAAGCAAGACGCGGATGGCAGCGCCAGTGCGGCCGGTGATTCGGCGTTCGACCGCATCGTAAACCAGCAGACCCTGCGCGCCGGCTTTGTCATCTACCCGCCCAGCATGACGATTGCGGCAGGCACCGGCGCCAAGGGCGGCATCATGCACGATGTCATGGCGGCGCTGGCCGCGAATGCGCATCTGACATTGAACTACGTCGAAGAACTGCAATGGGCAACGATGATCCAATCGGTCGATGACGGACGCGTGGACGTCGTGGTTTCCGGCATCTGGCCCTCCTCGACCCGCGCCCTGCATGCCGATTTCACCCGCCCGGTGTATTTCAGCGCGGTGCATGCCTACACGCGCGCCGACGATACGCGCTTCGACGGCAATCTCGCCGCCGCCAACACGCCATCCGTTACGATCGCAACGCTCGACGGCGAGCTGAGTTCGCTCATCGCCGCCAGCGACTTCCCCGCCGCCAAAACAGCCAGCCTGCCGCAAAGCCAGGACGTTGCGCAATTATTGCTGCAACTCACCACGCGCCGCGCCGACATCACCTTTGTCGAGGCCGCCGTCGCCGCCGCCTACCTGCAGAAAAACCCCGGCACATTGCGGCGCGTGAAAGGCATCGGCCCCGTCCGCGTTTTTCCCAATACATTCCTGGTGAAAAAAGGCGCCGGCAAGCTGCTCGGCTTCCTCAACGTCGCCATCGAGGAGCTGGACAATAGCGGCTTCATTGCTGAAGTGCTTGCCAAATACGATCCTGCCGGCACCTTGTTCCTGCGCAACGCACGGCCGTACCAGCTTTGACGGCCGGCGCGTGATCGGCATCCTCGTCCGCAATTGGCGCGATTTCGCGAGCGGCATGTTCGTGACGCTCGAACTTGCCGTCGTCGTGTGGTTCGTCGGCCTGGTGCTGGGCGCGCCGCTGGGCGCCTTCCGGGCCTCCCTGCGCGGCCGGGCGGAAGCTGCCGCCAGCGTCGTATTTCTCGGCCTCGGCTCGATCCCGATCCTGGTCTATCTGTTCTGGTTCCACTATCCGGTCCAGAAGGCGTTGAATATTGTTCTCGACCCATTCTACACCTCCTGCTTCGTGCTCGGCTTGTTCAATGCCCTGATCGTATCGGATGTGGTGCGCAGCGCGGTGGCCGACTTTCCGTCCGACTACGCACTCGTGGCCGTGGTGAACGGCGTATCGAGGCGGGATTTCTGGATCGAGGTGCAGGCCCCGCTCGTCCTTATCGCCATCCTGCCTGCCTACATCTCCACCCAGGTGACCGCCCTGCACACCACCTTGTTCGCCAGCCTTATTTCGGTAAACGAACTGTTCCGCCAGGCCCAGACCATCAACTCCCGCGAATACCGGCCGGTGGAGATTTATTCGCTCCTCGTCATCTTCTATTTCGCCCTGTGCTTCCCGCTGCTCATGCTGTCGCGCTGGTTGCAGCGCCGCTACGGCGGCTACCGGGCCTGATCATGTTGCGGGCCGAGAACATTACCAAGAGCTACGGCGCGCTGCACGTGCTGCGCGGATGCAGCCTCAGCATCACGCCAGGCGATTGCCTGATCGTGCGCGGCCGCAGCGGAGCGGGCAAATCGACATTGTTGCGCATGCTGGCGCTGATGGAACAACCTAGCAGCGGCACCATCCATCACGACGGCAAGCCCTACAGGTTCGGCCCAGGCCTGCGCCCGCCGCATGGAATTCTGCCATCCGCCTCGCCCTACCCGTTGCTGACCGTCGTGTTCCAGCAACTCTATTTATGGCCCAACCTGACGATTGCCGAAAACATCAGCCTGGTCACGCAACGGAACCGTTACGCGCCGCTGACAGAAATCGAACTTGCCATGCTCGACCGCCTGAACATTTCCGAAATTGCCGCCAAGCATCCGCATCATTGCAGCCTTGGCCAGCGCCAGCGGGCCACCGTCGCCCGCGCCCTGCTGACGCAAGCCCGTTTCCTGCTGATGGACGAGCCCACATCCGCGCTCGATCGCCACAACCGGACTGTCATGGCCGCCGCCCTGAGCGAGGCGCGCGCCACCGGGCGCGGGTTCCTGATTATCAGCCATGACGAGCGTGATTTTGAATCGGTCGCGACCTCGACATTTGAGCTGGATGGGGGGGTGCTGCGGCCACTCTAGGAAGCAAGCAGTTCTTTTCTGAAGAAAAGAACCAAAAGAATTTTGCCATTCGCCTGCGGCTTCTTAGGGATTGCATAAGGAGTAAAAGTCTTTTGGTTCTTTTCTTCAGAAAAGAACTACTTTCTTACCGAACAGAATCAACAACAATCTGCAACCTGTCCGCCGCGGTCCGCATCTGCGCTTCCGCATCGAGAAAATTATAAATCCGAGAATTCCGCCAAGCCTGCTCCATCAGCCGCAGCGCCGACGGCAGCAACGTGTCCTTCATCCACTCGGTATCCTCCAGGCAAGAGCACGCCGCATCGGGACGGCTGGTCTCGCGAAGAAAAATCAGGTGCCTTGTGGCTAGTTCGAAACTTTCCAGTGTTGCCGCGCGCAGGCGGCAAAGCTCCAGATAAATCTCGTGCGCCACGCTCTTGCCCGATCCCGTATCGAGCTTCCAGTAATAGGCCCGCGTCGATTCCAGATCGAACACCGTCCGCGGGTATTCGTCGAACGAGAGGAAGGTAAACGAAGCCTGAACCGATTCGCGGATTTCGTCGCGATTGAGCTGAATGCCGCCGGCGCGCATTTCCGCGCCCCTGCCCATCACCCGGTTCACCCGGTCATACACATAATTGACATAATCATCGGCGAACGAACGCAGATAATCGACCGTGTAATAACCGATCGCGGCCAGCCGCAGCACCAGCGCACGGTTTTCGCTGCGCGTCCAGCGCACCGGCGGTATGCCGATCTGCCATATCGTGTGCAGCAGGGTTCTTTGCACACCGATAACGATGTCGGGGCTGCGCCGGCCTTCCTTGCCATCCAGTTGCACTTGCTGATCGGCCAGGTCGACCAGATGCTGCGCGCCGAAATACACCCGCAACCCGGCCTGCCGGCCCAGCGCGCGCCCGAACGCGGTGCCGATCATGAAGCTGTTGCTGTCGGGCGGCGTCTTCTGGAACGTGTCGAGCAAAACGTCCCGATCCGAGTAACGCGTCGACACCTCGATGAGTATGTCGTCGGCCCTGGCGGTAATCCAGTCGGGGTCGATCGCGGCCAGTGGGCGGTCGGATTCGATCGCGGCCAGTGGGCGGTCGGAGTCGATCGCGGCCAGCGGGCGGTCGGATCCGACCGCGGCCAGCCGGCAGGCAAGCTTGAGGAATTCCTTCGCACTGTCCTTTTCATATACGTAGATTTTCAGATCATCCATGGCAAAAAGCCGTTCGATGATCCTGCCGAGCGTCTCGATCGATCGCAAACGCCGCTGGCCTTTCTCCATGCCTTCGTAGCCGACGAGATCATCCTCGATCGCCTCGCTGCGGCGGCCCATCAGGCAACTGCCCATGAACAGGTCGGTCACCAGAATATCCGTCCACTTTCCCAGCTCCTCCGGCGTCGGGAAAGCCTGAAATTCATACGGAACGAGGACATGGTCATCGCCGCCGGTCGGCTCGCGGTCGATGATGGCCCGCCGCAAATCGTTCCAGCCGTCGAATGCGCCCGGCCGCAGCGCATTGAACCTGTCGTCCTCGCACAACGTAATGCCGAGCCGCTCGCTGAAGCCGCGCATTTGCGCGAAATGCGGTAATTGATGGTCCCACAGATAATCCGCCGGCACCGCAATCCGGTGCCGCCGCGGCGGCGCGTCGCCGAACAGATCCGCCAGCTTGTACTCGGCAAAATTGCGCGGCGAGTTCATGCCGGACTTCATGATGCCTTCCAGCGAGCGTCCGTACGTGAGGTTCCAGCTGTTCAGCGCCAGCGCCAGCGAATCATGGCCCAGGCTCCATAACGGATCGACCACGGTCTTTTCGTTACGCAGAATCGATAAATCCTGCAAGGCCGCCAGCATGTCATGCACCAGCGGCTTGAGCACACCGGCCTGCGGTTCGCCGAGCTTGTCCAGCGCGTCCCCGATCTGCTTGGTCAATGCGCTCTCGGTGACCGTCCGGGTGGTGGCGCGCCCGTCCGGTTCGAGACGCTTGAGCTGCTGAAGCCCCTCATACCAGCGATCCGCGGCATCGGCGAAGCTGATGGCCACCATGCCTTGTGCATCGGGATATTTCCGGTCGAACGAGGCGCGCATGGCAACCTCCACCGACTCCCGCAAATACTCGCCCACCTGGTTGCCCGCCTTGCCCATGCCACGCACATCGTTCATGCGGATCTGCCACACGCGCCCGTCCGCGCCGGCATGCGCGCCGGCGTGCTCGCGCATGCGGCTCAATCGTTCATACAGGCGCAAGCAGGCAACTTGCACGGCCGGCAGGCGTCCGCCCTGCGGCACGCCCTCGTTCAACGTCTTTTCGACAATCTCCTTGGCAACATTGCCGTCCGGTCCGTCGCCATATTCAAATTGATAAACGTCGCGCGGCGATTGCAGCGCCGCCGCCTCGTGCGCCGGCAGGCCGAGCGCATCGGCAAGTTCGGCGCGCGTCAGGGTCGGCCGCCGGATTGCCTCCAGCAGCCCATCCGCCTCCAGTTCCGCAAGGTAATAGCCGGTATAACCGTCCTGGGGCAGGTGCCCGCGTTTGGCAATGTCGTCGTCGAGCTGGCCTTTATATTCGGTCCGCAATGAAACCACCAGCCGCACGCCATTCAACTTGCCCTGCGCGGCCTTGTTGAGAAAATTGAAATAGCGCCGCTGCTCCTGCTTGAGGCGCCGTTTGGGATCGTTCGCCTTGCCGTCTTCGTTGCGTCCCTGCTCGGCGCGCAGGAGAGTCTCTTCCAGCGTATATATTTCCTCCGCCTGATCCACCACGATCACCGGCTTTGCCGACAGCGACTCGGCCAGCCCGGCGATGGCTTCCACGAGCCTGGCCTCATTGTTTGCCAGGTCCGTAATGAACCCATCCTCCGCGCGGCCCTCGATGATCGACCGCGCCAGCGCCGCGTCGCCGCCGCCATACAGCGCACCCCCCGCGGCCACGTTCTGCGCGATGGCAAAAACCTCCTGCGCAATCCGCCTCAGCGGCCGCGCCCCGGAACGCACCACCCGCAATTCCTGCCCTTCCGCCAGCCGCAGCGACAATTGCGACCGTTTCAGGGCCGGCCGCATCCCCGCCCGCAGAAAACTCGACTTTCCGCACCCGGTACGGCCATGCAGGATGAGCACGTTGCTCTGCATCAACTTCACGGTGCAGTCCCGCACATCCCGCCTGCGCCCGGCGAACACCAGCACGTCGTCGCTCTCGAAATAGCGCAAGCCCGGATACGGCTTTATCGGCAGCACAAGCCCGCTCATGAAATTTGCCTCGCGGCTTCGTCTTTCTGAAAGAACGGCATCAGCAACGCGCGCAGCACGCCGCCGGTGATCAATTCCTCCCGCGGCACCGGCGAGAAGATCACCCGCCGCGGATCGCAGTAAACGCCATACAGCAGGCTTTGCGGCCACAGGCTGCGCCGCACCTCGGTCAGCGAATCGGCCAGCGCCCGGTTGCCGCTCTTCTCGAGCGCCGTCATCAGAAATTCGAAACCTGCCAGGCACAGCCGCGCGTTGGTGATGTCGGTCTCCGCCGCAATCAGCCCCGACCATTTCCCGTTCAGCATCATTTTCGGCCAGCTGTCGCCGCGGTCGCCCCGCACCACCGCGCCATGATCCAGCACCAGAAATTTGAAACTGTCATCGCTGATCACGTTGTCCACGATATCGTCGAACGCGGCCGCCTCCAGCTCCGTCACCGGCCGCAGCGACACGTAAATGATGTGATGCCATTCCGGCTCGGACTCAAGATGATGCTCGATCAGCGTGTCGGTCTTGCCGTGCAATCGATTTGCCGCCCGCAGCGCGGCCCGGATGCGGGAATCGAGCCGCGTGTAATCATGGTCCCACCGTTCCACCACCGCCGTCATGCTGGTGTCGCGGCCGGATATCACCGGCGGCTCACTGGTGTCGGGCAACGAATAGGTGGCCACCCGGAAGCGGCAGCACCAGAACGCCTCATAATCCTCAAAGCCGCAGCCGAGTTCGGAAAACGCCCGCTCCTCGCTCGCCCGCTGGGTAAAAATCAGGCCCCACGCCACCACGAAGCCCGGCTCCAGCAGAATGAACTCGATACGCCAGGCGCCGCTCGGCGCCGGCAGCAGCTCCGCCTCGAACCAGGTTCGAAACGCATCCGCATTGGCCTTGGCGCGTAGCTTGCCGGGAAAGCCGGTGGTCAAGGCAGCGTACAGCTTGGCGCCCCCAAGGGCCACCGCCTGCAGCGCCGCGGCGGTCGCATCCGAGCCCGCCTCGTCGCAGACGAGCTGGAGCTGGTGCAGCGCCTTGTTGCGCAATTCTGCGTTCAGCCTGGCCAGCGCCTCGCCATCCACCGCGAAGTTGCCGCCCTTCGTTCCGCCCACAACATGCCAGGCGATGTCCACGCTCCCATCGATCGGATTGCGCTTGTCGACTTCGATGCGCAGCACTTGTGCGGTTTCGGTCACAAGCGACCCCCCTCGCCCCGGCCCCGCGATGTCATTGCCGTGCCAGCACGAGCCGGAAACCCGCAAGCGGGCTGCGGAAATCACTGGCCGGCTGGGTGGTCCGCCGGCGATGAATTTGGAAGTTGGGCCGGTCGCATGCCCACGAGCCGCCGAGCACCTGCCAGCGGCCCGGGCTCCTGTCGATCGGGGGCGGCCAGGGCACGCCTTCGGGCGCCGCCCAATTCTGCACGTTGGAGCCGAAATCGAATAGCCCGGGCAGGCGCGCGGCCGGCTTGAACAAGCCCACCGGCGACGGCCCATCGAGGTCGGTCTGCGCGCCGAACCAGTTCGCCTGGGCGGCCTCGCCGGCCTCGAGTTCCGCGTCGCCCCAAGGATAGAGAAGCTGCGCATCGCCACGCCGTGCAATCACCTCCCATTCATGCGGTGTCGGCAGGCGAATGAACTCGTTCTCCTTCAGGCTGCCCGCCGCATGCGCGCGCAGGGTGCACCAGCGGCAATAGGCAACGGCTTCGTGTCCGCTCACCCCCGTCACCGGCGCCGACAACGCGGGCAATTGCGAGGCCCAGGCCGATTGCACCGCGTAGGATGTGCTGTCGTCGCGCAGCAGCCGCGGGACGTCCGCGTGGTCCCACAGCCCGTCGTCGCCGCCGCCGGCAACCCCGTTGTCCGAAGCCGACTCGAAGGCGGCAAATTCGCCGACCAGCACGGGCGCGCGGGCAACCGCCACCACCGTTCCGCACCCGGGCGTCCCCCGCATGTCGGGCACGCTCACCCAGGCGCCGCCGCCCAGCAGGTCG
>CAJCIS010000213.1 GCA_903970435.1 Acidobacteriota bacterium
TCGAGATCGCCGGCCGGCCAGTCGGACTGGAAGCTGACAACACTCGCGGTTTTCCCTGCCGACGGCAGTGGTGGGCTCTACCCCGCCGCGCGGCTGATGATCGACGCCGCCGGTAATCTTTACGGCACCACCGTCAAGGGCGGCGCCGCCGGTGATGGCACGATCTTTCGGTTGAGCCCGCCCGGTTCCGGTCAGGCCCATTGGACGGACACCACGCTGCTGTCGTTCGACGGACATAACGGCGCCTATCCGCACGCCAGCCTCATTGCCGACGCGAAGGGAAATTTCTACGGAACGGCCCCCGATGGTGGCGCGTCGGGCAACGGCACGGCGTTCGAATTGAGCCCGCCGGGTAGCGGCCAGGGACCCTGGCGTGTCACGGTGCTGGCGTCGTTCGGCGGCGCCGGCGGCGCGCATCCGCAGGCGGCGTTGCTGTTCGATGCGGCCGGCAACCTTTACGGCACCACCAGCAATGGCGGCGCCTACGATCAAGGCACGGTGTTCCGGCTGAGCCCCGCCGCCGGGCAGCCAGGCTGGACCGAGAGCGTATTGGTTTCGTTCAACAAGGCGAATGGCCGCAATCCCTATGCGAACCTGATTGCGGATCGCGAGGGCAATTTTTACGGCACCACCACCCACGGCGGCGATTACGATAACGGAACCGTATTCATGGTGATGCAACCCGGCCCGCACCGGCCGAATTGGCGCGAAACCGTTCTTACCTCGTTCAACGGCGACAACGGCATCAGTCCTGCCTCGCGGCTGGTGTTCGATCCGGCGGGCAATCTATACGGTACTACAACATTCGGCGGCCATTCCTGGGGCACCGTTTTCAAGCTCAGCCCGCCGTCGGCCGGCCTGTCGGCGTGGAGGCAAACCGTCATAACAACGTTCGACGGCACCGATGGCGCCTGGCCGATGGCCGGCCTGATTTTCGATCAGGCAGGCAACCTCTACGGCACCACGAGCGGCGGCGCGGACGGCAACGGCACGGTGTTCGAACTGAGCCCGTAGGGAAGGCGAAGGAAGGTGTTCTTTTTTGAAAAAAAGCACCAAAAAACTTTTGCGCGTTGGGGGCGGTTCCTGTTTCAAGAACGCGCGCCTTGCTTCTTTTCGCGCACCCGCCGCAATCCCGATCGAACGATCGCCACATGGAACGGCCTGATCGTGAATAGATAAAGCCGCCCGAGCAGGTTGTGACAGCGCACGGCGGTGGTGGCGGCAAGGAGGTCGCCGCCCGGATCCTCGATGACCGCGATCGAAGTGCGGAAATCGAGATGCCTGTCGTTGTATCCCACCACGATTTCGGACGGCGTGCTGGACAGGACCGGGAAAAAGCCGATCCGATCCTTGCCGTCTGCGGTGCGACGAATATCGGCCGACGTCGCGACGCCTGCCTTTGCCATGACGAAATCCCGCACGGACATCAGCCGCCGCACCGCGGCCGGCTGCTGCAACAGCACAAGCTCGGCCAGCGCGCGGGGGTCGCGGGGTGCATCCGGCGGAAGCTGGATGGCAAAACTGTCCAGCAGGTCGGCGTGCGGATACCAGCCGGCAATGGCGCTGGAAGCCGGCGGCTTCACACTATGGGCGTAAGTAAGACGCGTCATTCATTTTCGCCGTTAGGTTAGCTTGGCTTTGGCGGACTGTCCTGAGAGCAAAAGTTTTTTGGTTCTTTTTTTCAAAAAAGAACGGCTTCCTTGCTTCCCTACCCAACCCCCCGCACCACCGGAATATCCAAATCCCTAATCTTCTTCCGCAGAGTATTCCGATTCAACCCCAGAATGGCCGCCGCCTTGATCTGATTGCCCCGCGTCGCCGACAGGGTCATCCGGATGAGCGGACGTTCCACCTCGGCCAGAACCTGGTCGTAGATATCCCGCGTCGGCATCCCGTCGGCGCTGCCGGCGAGCAGGTGCTTGAGGTGTCGTTCCACCGCCGTAGAGAGATTGGTGGTGCCATCGGGCGCCCCCAGGCTCGCGGGGCCGGCGGCGGGCGCGGGGTCGGCCACTTCGGCGCCGACGATGTCGGCGCTGATCACGTCCTGCGGCGTGAGGGCGGCGAGGCGGCGCATGACGTTTTCCAGCTCGCGCACATTGCCGGGCCAGCGATAGGCGCGCAGCGCATCGATGCCGCCCTGGTCGAGCGATTTCGACGGCAGGCCGGATTCGCGGGCGCGTTCGAGGAAATGGCGCGCCAGCGGGCCGATATCCTCGGTGCGCTCACGCAACGGCGGCAGGCGGATCGGCACCACGTTGAGGCGGTAGAACAAATCCTCGCGGAACGTGCCGGCCAGAATCGACTGCCGCAGGTCGCGGTGGGTGGCGGCGACGATGCGCACATTGGCGCGGATCGGCTGGCGTCCGCCGACGCTGGTGAATTCGCCTTCCTGCAGCACGCGCAGCAGGCGGGGTTGCGCCTCGGACGGCATGTCGCCGATTTCGTCGAGGAACAGGGTGCCGCCGGCGGCCTGTTCGAAGCGGCCGACCCCGCGGCTCAGCGCGCCGGTGAACGAGCCGCGCTCGTGGCCGAACAATTCGGCTTCGATCAGTTCGCGCGGAATGGCGGCCATGTTGATGGCCACGAAGGGTCCGTTGCGGCGGCGTCCGTAATCGTGCAGGGCGCGGGCGACCAGTTCCTTGCCGGTGCCGCTCTCGCCGGTAATCATGACGGTGAGGTCGGTGGTGGTGAGGCGGGCGATGGTGCGGTAGATTTCCTGCATCGCCTGGCTGCGGCCGATCAGCGGCAATTTTTCCTCGCCGTCACGCGGCTCAGTCGCGGGATCGGCGATCGGCGCCGGGACGGCGAGTGCGCGGTCGACCACGGCCAGCAGGTCCTTGAGGTCGAACGGCTTGGGCAGATATTCGAAGGCGCCGCGCTGCGCCGCCTTCACCGCGGTCATCAGCGTGCTTTGCGCGCTCATCACAACGACCCGCAGGCCCGGGCGCACGCGCAGAATGCGCGGCAGCAGGTCCAGCCCGTTATCGTCCGGCATCATCACGTCGGTGATGACGAGGTCGCCCTCGCCTTCCTCCACCCAGCGCCACAGCGTCTGGGCGTGGCCGGTGGCGCGCACCTGGTAGCCGCTGCGGCCGAGCGCCTGTGTGAGGACGGTGCGGATCGACCTGTCGTCGTCCGCCACAAGCACGGTGGGGGGCGTGGACATCAGCCGCGCGCCGCCGGCGCCGCCTCCCGCTCTTCCGGGAAAACCGGCAGGAAGATGCGAAATTCGGTTCGTCCCGGCTTGCTATCCACTTCGATCAAACCCCCATGGTCGCCGATAATCTTGGCGACCAGTGCAAGCCCCAGGCCAGAGCCGCCGGATTTTGTGGTCACGAACGGGTCGAAAAGATTCTTTTCCACATCAGGCGGAATCCCCGGACCGGTGTCGCGCACGGTGACGACCAGCGGCAGATTCAGCGGTTCCGTGGCGTGCGGCGCGGCCAGCCTTACGCCCGGCTGATAGCCGGTGGTGAGGATGATTTCGCCGCCGCCGGTATCCGACCCCAAGCCGGCGTCCGACATCGCCTCGGCGGCGTTCTTCACCAGGTTGAGCAGCACCTGCACCAGCAGGTCGCGGTTGCCCCACACGGGGGGCAATGAGGGGTCGTAGCTTTCGGTGACGCGCAGGTGCGCGGCAAAGCCGCTCTGCGCAAGGCGGCGCACATGGTCCAGCACGCGATGGATGTTCACCGCGGTGCGCTCGATCGGCTTGTCGCCGAACATTTCCATGCGGTCGACCAAAGCGCGGATGCGGTCGGCCTCGTCGCGGATCAGCACGGCGAGCTCGCGGTCGGAATCGGCCACCGAGTGTTCCAGCAATTGCGCGGCGCCGCGGATGCCGGAGAGCGGGTTCTTCACCTCGTGCGCCAGAATGGCCGCCATGCCGGCCACCGACCGGGCGGCCTGGCGGGAGCTGAGCTGGCGGTCGAGCGCGCGGGTGGCGGACCAGTCGGAGACGACCAGCATGACCGATCCCGGCTCCTCGGCCACCGGCACCGCCTGCACGGCCACGCCGCGATGGCTGATCCGCGGACCCTCGAAATTCATGTCCCGCTCGGAGACCGTGGCGTCGTGGCTGCGCGCCTTGTCGATCATGCGGAAGATCGGGCTGTCATGGTCGATGAAGTCGGCCAGCGCGTGCTGGCGGAGCTGGGACAGCGAGTGGGCGAAGAATTGCTCGGCCGCCTGGTTGGCGGCGCGGAAGCGGTTCTCGCTGTCGAGCAGCATGCAGGCGGCCGGGATGGCGGCGAACAGGGCGGCCGCGTCGGGCGGCGGCGCCATGGTTTGCCGTTTGGCGCGTGCTATGGCGGCGTGGACGTTCATGCCGCCAAGGCCTCCGGTTCCGGGGCGATCACCCGGCGGCTGGCGCCGGCCTCGATCAGCGGGTCGTAGAAACGGCTGATGGCGTCGAGCACGGCATCGGGGTCGGTGAGGCGCATGATGGCGGCGCGGAACTCGGCCGAGCCCGGCAGGCCGCGCGAGTACCAGGCGACATGCTTGCGCGCCAGGCGCATGCCGGCGTCGCTGCCGAAATGAATGCGCATGTCGCCGTAGTGGGTCAGCAGGATTTCGCGTTGCGCCGCCAGGCCGGGTTCCGGCAGCCGCATACCTGTGCACAAAAAATGGGCAATGTGTGCGGGCGCCCAGGGACGGCCATACGCGGCGCGGCCCACCATCACGCCGTCGGCGCCGGACCGGGCCAAGGCGTCGGCGGCATCGTCGGCGGTGAGGATGTCGCCGTTGACGATGACGGGGATGCGGACGGCCTGCTTGACACGGGCCACGAAATCCCAGTCGGCCGCGCCGGTGTAGAATTGTTGGCGGGTGCGGCCGTGCACGGTCACCATGCGGATGCCGCTCTGCTCGGCGATGGCGGCGAGCCGGGGCGCGTTCAGGCTCGCATGGTCCCAGCCCATGCGCATTTTCAAGGTCACCGGGACGGAGACGGCGGCGGCGGTGGCTTCCAGGATGCGCGCGGCGGCGCGCTCGTCGCGCATCAGGGCGCTGCCGGCCGATTGGCCGACGGCCACCTTTTTCACCGGGCAGCCGAAATTGATATCGACGATTTCGGCGCCGCGCGCCTCGCACAGGCGGGCGGCCTCGGCCATGGCGGTGGGGTCGCAGCCCGCCAGCTGGATGGCGCGGGGACCGCCGCCCTCGTCCAGCGCGGCCATGCGGAGCGTGTTGCGGTTCTCGCGCACCATGGCCCAGCTGGCGATCATTTCGGACACCACCATGCCGGCGCCGAGCCGCCGGGCCAGGCGGCGGAACGGCAGATCCGTCACACCGGACATCGGCGCGAGAATGACCGGCACGGGCAGCGTGACGCCGTGGCCGAGCGCAATCGGAGAAATCCGGGGTGAGGAGTTGCCCATGATTTGGGCACTCTAACCACGCCGAAGGCATGCTGCAATGCACCAATAGCGTCGCCGCGCCAAATTGATGCAGCGAGAGAAAACGGCCGGGGGCTCTGCCCGCTGGCCTTTTTCTTCGCGCATTGACGCGCAGGTAATGCCGGCGGCAACAGGGGGCCATGCGAATTGCCGCCATTCTGGTCGCGGCCGGATCGGGCAGCCGGTTCGGCGGCGGCGCGCCCAAGCAGTTTTTGCCGCTGGCCGGCAAGCCGGTCATCCGGTGGGCGGCGGAGGCGCTGGCGCCGCATGCCACGCTGTTGCAGCCGGTGGGGGACGCTGGCGCGATAGAGGCCGCGCTGGCGGGCCTGGCGCATCTGCCCTGCGTGCCCGGCGGGGCGACGCGGCAGGCGAGCGTCCAGGCCGGACTCGTGGCGCTGGAGCGCTGGGCGCCGGACGTGGTGCTGGTGCATGACGCGGCGCGGCCGTTCGTGCCGCCGGATCTGGTGCCGGCGCTGCTGGCGGCGCTGGCGACGCATGCGGGGGCCATCCCCGCGGTGCCGGTGGCCGATACGCTCAAGCGGGGCGAGGACGGGGTGATTGCGGCCACCGTGCCGCGCGGCAACCTGTTTCGCGCCCAGACACCGCAGGCTTTCGCCTTTGCGACGCTGCTGGAGTTGCACCGGGACGGCACGCATCCGGACGCGACGGACGATGCCTGGCTGCTGGAACGCGCCGGCCTGAAGGTGGCGCTGGTGGCCGGGTCGGACCACAATATCAAGCTGACCTACCAGGAGGATCTTTGCCGGTTGGAACAGGTTCTGGGCGCCCGCCTGCCGCGGGTGGGCAACGGGTTCGACGTGCATGTGCTGAAGGCGGGCCGCAAATTGTTCCTGTGCGGCATCGAGGTGCCGCACGACAGGGGGCTGGACGGCCATTCCGACGCCGACGTCGGCATCCACGCCTTGTGCGACGCGATCTACGGCGCCCTCGCCGAGGGCGATATCGGCCGGCATTTTCCGCCGGGCGAGGACACGTGGAAGGATGCCGACAGCGCACGGTTTCTGCGCCACGCCGCCGGACGGATCGCGGCGCGCGGCGGGGTGCTGGCGAACGCGGATGTCACGCTGATTTGCGAGCGGCCGAAAATCACGCCGCACGCGCCGGCCATGATTGCGCGTCTGGCTTCGTTGCTGGGGGTGGATGAGGGGCGGATATCGGTGAAGGCCACGACGAGCGAGCGGCTGGGGTTTACCGGGCGCGGCGAGGGGATTGCGGCGCAGGCCTCGGTTTGTTTGCTGGTGCCTTGAGGAAGGCAGGAAGTCGTTCTTTTTTGAAAAAAAGAACCAAAAAACTTTTGTCTGTTTGCACACGCGATACAATTCGAATTGGGCCGCGTACGCCATGAGCAAAAGTTTTTTGGTTCTTTTTTTCAAAAAAGAACGACTTCCTTCCTTACGATGGAGATCCAAATGCCCACCATAACCCGTAGAAACCTGCTGGCCGCCGGCGCCGCCGCCGCAACGACGGCGCCACCGCAGCCACGTATCGAGCTCGTAACCCCGCTGGGCGCCGTGACGCTGCTGCTGCGCCCGGACCGGGCGCCGCTGTCGGCGAACGATTTTCTGCGTTATGTCGATGCGCATGCGTATGATGGCGGCCGGTTCTTCCGGGTTGTGCGGGCGGATAACGACCGTGGTCACCCGCGCATCGATGTGGTGCAGGGCGGTGCGCGGCCGGGGGTGCAACAAGGGCCGCCGGTGGCGCATGAAACGACAGCGCATACCGGGCTGCTTCACGTGGACGGCGCCATTTCGCTGACGCGCGACGCGCCGGGAACCGGGAGCGGGGCGGAGTTTTTCATTTGCGTGGGCGATCAGCCGGGGCTGGATTTCGGCGGCCGGCGCAACCCGGACGGCCAGGGATTTGCGGTGTTCGGCCGCGTTGCGTCAGGAATGGATGTGGTGCGCCGCATCTGGATG
This sequence comes from Acidobacteriota bacterium, assembly GCA_903970435.1. Classification (GTDB taxonomy): domain Bacteria; phylum Pseudomonadota; class Alphaproteobacteria; order Acetobacterales; family Acetobacteraceae; genus CAJCIS01. Next base: position 7,337 of record CAJCIS010000213.1, read on the forward strand.
ATGGACGCGACCGGCCACAGCGACGACGTCTATACGAATGGCCAGATCCTGCGCGCGCCGGTGGCAATCGTTTCGGCGCGGCGGATTTAATACCACCCCGTGTTGAGACTGACTCTTCGAAGAAGACCAGGGGGTTTCACCCCCTGAACCCCCGACCGGCGTGCCGCCGGCGTCGAAAGCGCTGCGCGGCACAAGAGTTTTGTGCCGCGCAGCGCATAAGACGCCGGCGGCACGCCGGTCGGGGGTCCAGGGGGTGAAACCCCCTGGTCTTCTTCGAAGAGTCAGTCTCAACACGGGTTGTTACTATTTGAGCGGGCGACGTGCGTGTCACCCACGCTACGCTCGCTGGGAACCAGCACAACCGACATCACGCAAACGGTTACCAACGCCGCGCGTGCGGAATATATCGCTGAAAGCGAATATATCGCTGAAAGGTTGGCCGACCACATGGTTGCAGCTGAGCAGGGCGGCTATGGTCTTGGTAAGTGCCGAGTTGATAACAGGTACGCTGGCAGCTTCGGGGCCGCCCTCACCTTCCCAGCGCACGGGCGCTGGGCCCCTTCCTCTCCCGTAAGGACGGGCGAGGAGATTCTTGGCTCGCGGGGGCGGTTCGTGGGTTGGTTAGATGTTGCGGTTAACAAATAGATTCTAAGGACTTGTCCTTATCGGGGGTCCAGGGGGCAGAGCCTCTTGGCCTTTACTTTGCGCTTAACTGCGCAGCCAGGTGCTCGATGTCTTGGGCGACGAAGTCGCAGGTGTTTTCGCGGGTGAGGTCGCGGGTTTGGTTGGGGCCGTATTCGGTGGGGCGGGGGATGAAGGCGGTGCGCAGGCCGAGGGCGTGGGCGGCTTGGAGGTCGGCGTTGTGGGCGGCGGTCATGAGGATTTGGTGCGGGGGCAGGTTTAGCAACGATGCGGCGCCGAGGTAGGTTTCGGCGTCGGGTTTGTAGTGGTGGAAGAGGTCGGCGGCGAAGATGGTGTCCCAGGGGAGGGCGGCATGTTTGGCCATGTTGAGCAGGAGGGAGAGGTTGCCGTTGGAGAGGGGGGCGATGATGAAACGGCGTTTCAGGCGGGTCAGGCCGGGGACGGAGTCGGGCCAGGGGTTCAGGCGGTGCCAGCCTTGGACGAGGTGGGTGAGGTCGGGGTCGGCGAGGGTGGGGAGGCCGAAATTTGGGGCGAGGTCGGTGAGGCTTTCGCGGTGCAGGGTGTCGAGGTTGGCCCAGCGGCGGCCGCCGTGGCGGACGCGGTTCATCGACGGGATGTAGGCGGCGCGCCAGGCGTCGATCAGGCCGGGCCAGTCCGCGTTCGGGAAGCGCGGGGCGCCCCATTGGGAAAAATCCTGGATCAGGGAGGTGCGCCAGTCGACGACGGTGCCGAAGACGTCGAACAGAAGGGCGCGGATTTCTTTCATATCTAGGCGTTCCGGGTTTGCGGTGGCGCAGGCGCAAAAGTCTTTTGGTTCTTTTCTTCAGAAAAGAACTGCTTCGTTTTTTCACTTCGATTCCGTAGCGGGCCAGAGCCAGGCGGCGCCGCGGACGCCGGAGCTGTCGCCGTGCTTGTTGCGCAGGATGGGGGTGACGACGCGCTGGGCGATGACGTGCCGGGGGAGCAGGCGGGGGACCTCGGTGTAGAGATGGTCCATGTTGGAGAGGCCGCCGCCGATGACGATCGCGTCGGGGTCGAGGACGTTGATGATCTGGGCGAGGGCGCGGGCGGTGCGGTCGGCGTGGCGGGCGAGGGCAGCGGTAGCGTGGGGGTCGCCGGCGGCGGCGCGAGGGGGGATTTCGCTCGCGTCGTGGGCGCCGTCGCAGTCGGCGGCCAGGGCGGGGCCGGCGATGTAGCGTTCGAGGCAGCCGGTGTTGCCGCAGAAGCAGGGCGGGTAGGGCAGATCGTCCGGGGTGGGCCAGGGGAGGGGGTTGTGGCCCCATTCGCCGGCGATGCGGTGGGGGCCGGTGATGAGTTTGCCGTCCACCACGATGGCGCCGCCGCAGCCGGTGCCGAGGATGACGCCGAAGACGACGCGGTGGCCGGTGGCGGCGCCGTCACTGGCTTCGGAGAGGGCGAAACAATTGGCGTCGTTTTCGACGCGGACGGGGCGCGAGAGGGCGGCGGCGAGGTCGCGGTCGAAGGGGCGGTCGTTGAGCCAGACGGAGTTGGCGTTGTGGACGAGGCCGGTAAAGGGGCTGATGGCGCCGGGGATGCCGACGCCGATGGTGTTTTGGGTGTTTGTTTCGGATTCGGCGGCTTGCACGAGTTGGGTCACGGTTTGGATGGCGGCGTCGTAGGTGCGGGGGTTGGGGGTGCGGCGGCGGAGGATTATGGTGCCGTCGGGGGCCAGGATGATGATTTCGATTTTGGTGCCGCCGAAATCGATGCCGATGCGGTGGTTGATCATAGGAAGTATTTCTTTTTTGAAAAAAAGAAACAAAAAACTTTTACTATTTTTGTTGCGTACTCATATGGCATGTTTGGTGTGCCTTCAAATGAGCAAAAGTTTTTTGGTTCTTTTTTTCAAAAAAGAACTGCTTTCTTCTTACGCCGGCGGATCAAGATAAAGCGGACTGCGCAAATACCGCCGCAGCCAGAAGCGCATCAGCACGCCCACGGTCGCCGCCACCGGCACCGCCAGCATGATGCCGAGGAAGCCGAACGCCGCACCGCCGGCGAACAGGGCGAATATCACCCAGACGGCGGGGAGTTCGACGCGGTCGCCAAGGAAGCGGGGGTAGATGATGTAGCCTTCGAGGAACTGGCCGACCACGAACACCGCGGCGACGCGCAGCACGCCGGCCCAGGTGGGGAATTCGGCGAAGGCGAGGCCGATGGCGGTGACGGCGCCGGTGATGGAGCCGACATAGGGGATGAAGCTGAGGATGCCGGCGGCCATGCCGATGACGAGGCCGAGGTCGAGGCCGACCAGGGACAGCATGACGGCGTAATAGAGGGCGAGGATGAGGCAGCAAGTCGCCTGGCCGCGCACCCAGGCGGAGAGGATACGGTCGACTTCGCGGGCCTGGGCGCGGACCACGGTCTGGTAGCGGCGGGGCACCCAGCCATCCATGCGCGCGACCACGGTGGGCCAGTCGCGCAGGATGTAGAAGGAGACGACGGGGGTGACGATGGCGAGGCTGAACACGTTGAAGATGGCAAAGCCGCCGCCGACGATGCGGGTGATGGCGCCGGTGACGAACCCGAGCACGGCGCCGGCCTGGCTGCTGACGAGGTCGGACAATTTGGAGTCGATGATGTCGGAGCCGACGCGTTGCTGAAGCTGCGTCATGGATTTGGCGGCGAAGGCGGAGACGCCGCGGACATAGTCGGGCACGCGGTTGACCAGCAGGCCGACCTGGCTGAGCACCAGCGGATACAGCAGCAGAACGAAGAGCAGGCCGGCCAGGATGAGGCCGATCATGAGGAGGATGGCGGCGAGGCCGCGGGGCACGCGGGCGCGCACCATGCGGGTGCAGAACGGGTCGAGCACGTAGGCGATGCCGGCGGCCGCGACGAACGGCAGCAGAATGCTCGCGAAGAGGTGCAGGGCCAGGTAGAGCACGGCGATGACGCCCACCAGCAGGGCGATGCGCTGATTGCGGGTGGATTGCGGGAGGATGCGGCTGACGGCGCCATCCGGTGCCTGGGTGATCAGCCGGTCGGGGTTGGGGTCCATGTTCATGCGGGGCGTACCGTCTGTCGCACATAGGCGGCGAAACTGCCGGCGGTGCTGGCGGCGACGGTCCAGACGCCGGCCTGTCGAAGCATGGGCCATGCCAGGGCGAAGGCGTTGAGACCGAGCACGAGGGCGACGAGGGCGACCTGCAGGCCGGTGTTCCATTTGGAGATCGTCAGCGGCCTGATCGGGACGTGGTGGTGGTAGAACCAGAGCAAGACGAGGCCGCCGACGATCATGACGTCGCGGAACACAACCAGGATGGCGAGCCACGTGGGGAGTTGGCGCATGGCCGCCAGGGTGATGTACATGCCGACCATGAGGGTTTTGTCGGCCAGCGGGTCGAGTGCGGCGCCGAGTTGGGTGCCGCCCTGGCGGCGGGCGAGCCAGCCGTCGATGGCATCGGAGATGCCGGCGGCGGCGAACAGGGCGAAGGCGGCCGGCCATTCGGATTCGAGCACGAGGTAGATCGCCACCGGCACGGCGCACAGGCGCGCAAAGCTGATGGCGTTCGGCAAGGTCAGCAGCGTGTTCGGCGGCAGCTTCGCTGTTTGAACCATGATGCAGTCTAGCCTATCGAATGGCGTGCTGCGGAGCCTTAAAGACGTGGAATATGACGACGTATAGGGAGGCGGGCGTCGATATCCTCGCCGGCGATGCGCTGGTCGAGCGGATCAAGCCGCTGGCGGCGACGACGCAGCGCCGGGGCGTGATGGGCGGGCTGGGCGGGTTCGGCGCGCTGTTCGACCTCAAGGCGGCCGGCTTTGCCGATCCGGTGCTGGTGAGCTCCACCGACGGTGTGGGCACCAAGCTGCTGGTGGCGATCGAGACGGGGCTGCACGATACGGTGGGTATCGATCTGGTGGCGATGTGCGTGAACGATCTGGTGGTGCAGGGCGCCGAGCCGCTGTTCTTCCTCGATTATTTCGCCAGCGGGAAGCTGGCGGTGGCGGATGCGGCGCGGGTGGTAGCGGGCATTGCCGAGGGGTGCCGGCAATGCGGCTGCGCGCTGGTGGGCGGCGAGACGGCGGAAATGCCGGGCATGTATGCGGCCGGCCATTACGATCTTGCGGGATTTGCGGTGGGCGCGGCCGAGCGGGCGGACTTGTTGCCGGCGGGCGTGGTGGCGGGGGACGCGTTGCTGGGGTTGCCGAGCAGCGGGGTGCACAGCAATGGGTTTTCCCTCGTCCGGCGCGTGGTGGAAGGGGCGGGGCTCGCGTGGGGGGCGCCGGCGCCGTTCGCGCCGGGCATGTCGCTGGGGGCCGCGCTGATGACGCCGACCCGGCTTTACGTGCACCCGCTTCTCGCGCTGCACCGCGCCGGGCTGCTGCATGCGGCGGCGCATATTACGGGCGGCGGGCTGCCGGGCAATCTGCCGCGGGTGCTGCCGGCGGGGCTGGATGCGGCGATCGAGCATGCCTGGACTCCGCCGGCCGTGTTTGCCTGGCTGGCGTCCGAAGGCGGCATTGCGGACGCGGAAATGCTGTCGGTGTTCAATTGCGGTATCGGCATGGTGGTGGTGGTGCCGGACGCGGATCGCGCCATGGCGGCGTTGGCGGCACGGGGGGAAACGCCGGTTCTGCTGGGGCACGTGGTGACTTCGGGCGGCGGCGACCCGGCGGTTCACATGCGTCGCATGCCTGATTTTCGCGGGTGACAGGGCGGGTGCCAGGGCGGGTGACAGGGCGGGTGCGGGCCACGGTGCTGATCAGCGGCCGCGGCAGCAATATGGTGGCGCTGTTGCGCGCCGCGTCGGACCCGGCATTTCCGGCCGACATCGTGGCGGTTGTCTCGAACAACCCGGACGCGCCGGGCCTGGCGCTGGCCCGGGGTGCCGGCGTGGAGGCGCTGGCGATCGACAGCAAGCCGTTCGGCCGCGACCGGGCGGCGCACGAGGCGGCGATTCACGCGGTGCTGGCGGCGCGCGGTGTCGGGCTGGTGTGCCTGGCTGGGTATATGCGGCTGCTGACGCCGTTTCTGGTGGGCGCCTGGGCGGGGCGGATGATGAATATCCACCCCAGCCTGCTGCCCGCGTTTCCGGGCCTTGACACCCATGCGCGGGCGCTGGCGGCGGGGGTGAAGTTGCATGGCTGCACGGTGCACTGGGTGACGGACGCCATGGATGCCGGCCCGATCCTGGCGCAGGCGGCGGTGCCGGTGCTGCCGGACGACACGGAAGAGTCGCTGGCGGCGCGGGTGCTGGCGCAGGAACATGTGCTGTATCCGGGGGCGCTTGCCGCGGCGGCGGGGCGGGCTGCGGAAGCGGCTGAGGGCACGGCGTTTTTGCGTAACCCCTGCCTGGACGGGGTCAGCGGGGCGACACTAACGTTGCCTTATGCCAACCTGCGTTGAGGCTCACCCACCGAAGAAAGGCGGCGGGCTTTGCCGCCTCGACGGCACAAAAATCTTGTGCCGCGCAGCGCTTGAGACGCCGGCGGCACGCCGGTCACGCGTATGCGTGCTGCGCACGACTTGGGTCCAGGGGGTGAAACCCCCTGGTCTTCTTCGAAGAGTCAGTCTCGACACGGGTTGGCTCTTGCCCATCGGGCGGGGCCGACCATAGAACGCCCACCTGACGTTTAGCTCACGGGGATCCCCATGGCCGACCCGGTTACCGCACAGTCCGAAGCGCCGCTGACGGAGGAGAAATTCTTCGACGATCGCCTCAGCTTCTGGGGCAGCGTGACCAGCGCCACGATGAAGGTGGCGGCGAGCGTGCTGTTTTTCTGCGCGTGGCTGTGGTGGTGCGCTTTCGCGGGATTTGGCTTTTTGCACGTGCTGGTGCTGCCGGTGGTGGTCGGGGCGATTTTCGTGCTGCTGTAGGTGGCGGCCGGAAACCTAAGAGAGACAGAATGTTCCGGACAGGAAAAGGCGTGGTGTCCGGCTGGGGGACCGCGCATTCCGCTTCGCGCCATGACGGGCTGCGTGCCGGTGGGTTCAATGTGTCCGCATGAATGACCTTTACGATACTGATACCGTGGCATGGTCGGCGCAGCCGGGCGCGCTGCCGCGGCGGGTGGCCGCCGGCGAACGGCTTGACGTGGCGCCGGACTGGGCGAACATTGCCGCGGAAATCGAGGTTTTGGGCAAGACTCAGGCACGCGAACTTGCCAGCCGGATCGCGGTGATCCTGGAACATCTGATCAAGTTGCAGGCGTCGCCGGCGGCCGGGCCGCGGGCCGCGTGGCGGGCGGCGGTGCGGCGCGAGCGCGGCGAAATCGAAACGCTTCTGGCCGATGCGCCGAGCCTGCGGGCGCCGGTGGGCACGGTCATTTCGGACAGGCTCGACCGCGCGCGGACCGACGCCGCGGCGTCGCTGGCGGACAACCACGCGGCGCCATGCCGCGCTGTCGCCGCCGTCTTCTATAGCGAGGATCGGGTGCTCGGCGATTGGCTGCCGTGACCCGGCGCGGCGCCGGCGGTGGCCTATGACCTTGCATCTGATAAAACTGGCGGTCGGGGCCAAGAGTGTGGAGGACGTGGCGGCCTGGCAGGCGGCACGTGCCAAGGCGGCGCCGCCGCTGCGGCACCGCACCCGCAACTTTCCCAAGCGCGCCCAGGAAATATTGGATGGCGGCTCGATCTACTGGGTGGTGAACCGCGTGTTGTCGGTGCGTCAGCGGATCGAGGATATCGTGGAAGCGAAACATCCCGACGGCACGCGCTGCACCGACCTGGTTTTGCACGAGCGGCTCATACCGGTGCGCGCGCGGCTGGTGAAGCCGTTTCAGGGTTGGCGCTATCTTGCAGCCGCCGACGCGCCGCCGGATGAGGGGGCGTCCGGCCGGCGCAGTGACGCGTTGCCGGAGGCCATGCAGCGTGAATTGGTTGCGTTGGCGCTATTATGAACGCGATATGGTAATCTTCTGGCGGTCTTATACCAATCCGCTTTGAGACTGACTCTTCGAAGAAGGCCAGGGGGTTTCACCCCCTGGACCCCCGACCGGCGTGCCGCCGGCGTCACAAGCGCTGCGCGGCACAACAGTTTTGTGCCGCGCAGCGCATAAGACGCCGGCGGCACGCCGGTCGGGGGTCCAGGGGGTGAAACCCCCTGGCCTTGTTCGAAGAGTCAGTATCAAAGCGGATTGGTATAACACTCCGTTAAATCGTGAGTCTTCGTTCTTCTTAAGCGCCGATCGGCTCAGTATAATTCTTTTGCTTCTTTTCTTCAGAAAAGAACTGCTTTCTTCCTCAATTATAAAGCGCCGAAGAAAGATGCTCCAGCCCCATCCGCGTCATGGCCGGCTCAGCCCCGAGCCCCACCCGGATATGGTCGGTTCGCCCAAAAAATCGCCCCGGCACGATGCTGGTCTCGAACCCGGTCCGAAGCAGGTCGAACAGCCGGCTGCCATCGCCCGACAACAGCCGGGGAAACACCGTCGTGCCGTGATCGAACGCAACCTGATCGAGCCGCGGATGCTGGCCGAGTATTTCCCGATAGGCGGCACGATTCTGGTCGATAATCGCCGCCGCCCGCGCGCGCAACGCCGGCAGCCTGTCGAACGCAATCACGCTCATCCGTTCCGCTATGTGCGGCGGCGAAACCGCATAAAGGTCGTTCAGCCGCCGCATGCGCTCGGCCAGCGCCGCCGGCGCCAGGATCCAGCCGCACCGAAGCCCGCTCAATCCATAACCCTTGGTCAGGCTGCTCGTTACGACGATATTGCCGTTGGGGCGGAAAGACGTGTGCGCGTGGCCCTCCTGGAACATCAATTCGAGATAGACCTCATCCACCAGCACCAGCGCGCCGACCTTTGCCGCCGCCGCCGCCACCGCCTGGATGGTGGCGTCGTCGGCCAGCGCACTCGATGGATTATGCAGGTTCGTTACGACAACAAGGCGCGTGCGCGGTGTCAGACGTGCCGCAACGACGTCGGCATCGAGTCGCCAGGCCTCCTGCATGCGGCGTTGGAAACGATTTACCTTGGCTTGCAGATAGCCCAGGGTTGACAGCAGAAGCTCGTAAGTCGGGTCTTCCACCAGCACCTCGTCGCCAGGTGAGACGATGGCGGCCATGGCGAGATGGTTGGCGAACGAGCAGCCGCCCGCGGTGACCACGCAGGCTGGGTCTGTCCCGAAACGTGTCGCAATCCGCTCGATCAGCGGCCGGTAGCCGTAAGCGTTCTCGCCATGCAGTTCCAGGTCGCCGATGCCGATCCCGAGCTCGGCAAGGCTGCAATCCGCAACGCCGCTGGATGCGAGATTATACCGGGCCCGGGTCTTTATCTTGGCAAAATGCATGTAGTCGGAACTAGACGTGGGGGAAATGCCGGTCATGCCAGGTGGGTAACCTCCGCGAGAAGCTTGCGTCGCCAGTACAGAAACGGAGGCACGCCCATCAGCAGAATGGCATATCCAACCAGGCTGTTGATGGGATAGGCCCAGAATGAACATGCCACGATGGCGGCACACGCCGCAATGAATATGCACGTCGTCCAGGGATGCAAGGGCGCCCGGTATCCCACGATAGCGCCACGCTCGTTTTGCGGTGCAGCATTTCTCGCGGCGCGTTCGCGTGCCCGCAGCCTGAACAGACACGAAGCGCTGAGGCCGAAGAAAAGGAAGTTCATGGCGGTGACGTAACTCAATATTTGTTCATAGCTGCCGGTCAGCGCCAGGATTCCGGTCCAGGCGGCTTGCAGGAGGATGGCAACGATGGGAACCCGGCTCGTTTCATTTACCTCGGCAACGCGGCGGAAGAACAGCCCGTCCCTGGCCATGGCGAAAAGAACCCTGGGGCCGGTGAGCATGCCCTGGCTCATGAAGGCGATGGCGGATAACGCAATGGCGGCCGCCGCGAGCCGTGCACCGGCCGGGCCCGCGGCATCTTGCAGCACGTCCGACACCGGGGTGAGCGTGCTGCCGAGCGCCGCCACGCCCAGCGCGCGCAGGCAGGCGATGTTCACCAGAAGATAGAGCGTAATGACCGCCAGCACGCCCAGAAGCAGGGCGCGCGCGAGATTTCTGCCCGCGTCCCTCATCTCCCCCCCGACA
>CAJCIS010000214.1 GCA_903970435.1 Acidobacteriota bacterium
CGGGGTTTTCGGCTTTGCCGGCGGTGCGGGCGGGTGAATAGGGAAGGAAGCAAGGAAGTAGTTCTTTTTTGAAAAAAAGAACCAAAAAACTTTTACTTTTAAGGGCAATGGGACTGATCGATGAGCTATACACTTGAGGGCAGCAGCGGTTCCTGGGAGGTCGTTATCGGCCTGGAAGTGCACGCGCAGGTCATCAGCCAATCAAAATTGTTCTCCGGGGCGGCGACCGCGTTTGGGGCGGAGCCGAATACGCAGGTGAGTTTTGTCGATGCGGCGTTTCCGGGGATGCTGCCGGTGATTAACGAGGCGTGCGTGGCGCAGGCGGTGCGGACGGGGCTGGGGCTGGAGGCGCATATCAACCTGGTGAGCCGGTTTGACCGAAAGAATTATTTTTATGCGGATTTGCCGAGCGGGTATCAGATCAGTCAGTATGAGCATCCGATTGTCGGCGCCGGAACGATCGAAATTGAGCTTTCGAATGGGGCAACCAAGAAGATCGGGGTGACGCGGCTGCATCTGGAGCAGGATGCGGGCAAGTCGCTGCACGATCAGAATGCGACGAAATCGTACATCGATTTGAATCGGGCGGGCGTGGCGCTCATGGAAATTGTCAGCGAGCCGGATTTGCGCAGTCCGGAGGAAGCGGGAGCGTATCTGCGCAAGCTGCGCACGGTGCTGCGGTATTTGGGCACGTGCGACGGCAATATGGAAGAGGGGTCGATGCGCGCGGACGTGAACGTGTCGGTGCGCAAGCATGGCGAGCCGTTCCGGACGCGGTGCGAGGTGAAGAACGTCAATTCGATCCGGTTCGTGCAGCAGGCGGTGGAGGCGGAGGCGAAGCGGCAGATTGCTCTGTACGAAGACGGCGGCACGGTGTTGCAGGAAACGCGGCTGTACGATCCGTCGCGGGGAGAGACGCGGTCGATGCGGAGCAAGGAGGACGCGCACGATTACCGGTATTTTCCGGACCCGGATTTGTTGCCGTTGGTGCTGGATGAGGACTGGGTGGAGTCGTTGCGCGCGGAGTTGCCGGAATTGCCGGATGCCAAGCGGGCGCGGCTTTCGCGCGACTATGGCATTCCGTTTTATGATGCGGGCGTTTTGGTGGCCGAGCAGGTGATTGCTGATTTTTACGAGGCGGTTGCCAAGGGGCGGGATGGGAAGCTGGCGGCGAACTGGATGATTGGGGATTTTTTTGCGGGGCTCAACCGGACGGGGCACGGGATTGAGGATAGTCCGGTGTCGGCGGCGGCGCTGGGGAAATTGCTGGATTTGATGGCGGACAGCACGATCAACGGCAAGATTGCCAAAGAGGTGCTGGAGGTGATGATGGATACGGGTGAGGACCCGGCTGCCATTATCGATGCGCGCGGATTGCGGCAGGTGACGGATACGGGCGCGATCGATGCGGCGGTGGATACGGTGCTGGCGGCCAATCCGGACAAGCTGGCGGAGTATCGGGGGGGGAAGGAGAAGCTGTTTGGGTTCTTTGTGGGGCAGGTGATGAAGGTGATGGCGGGGAAGGGGAATCCGGCTTTGGTGAATGAGGCTGTTAGGAAGAAGCTATGAAGGAAGAAGGCCAGGGGCTCTGCCCCTGGACCCCGCTGGGGCCGTCACGCGAATGCGTGCTGTGCTCGACGGCCCCAGACCCCCATCTGTTTGCACACGTACTAAGTCATGGGGTCTGGGGACTTGTCCCCAGCTTGGTCCAGGGGCAGAGCCCCTGGACGTTTTCCTTATGACACAGCCTCCCCCCACACTCGCCCGCAGCATGACCCTCCTCGGCTGCCTCCTCATCACCCTCTCCTCCCTCACGCCCGCCTCCTCCGTCTTCATCATCATGCCCGGCGTCATCGACCAGTCCGGCACTGGCGCCCTGCTCAGCTTTACCGCCGCCGCCCTGGTCAGCCTGCTGATCGCCTACGTGTATGCCGAACTCTGTTCCGCCTTCCCGCTCACCGGCGGTGAATACGCCATCGTGGGGCGCGTGCTCGGGCCGTTTCCCGGCTTCATCGTTCTGGGCGTGAACCTGCTGGTGCTGCTGCTGAACATGTCGGTGATCGCACTCGGACTCGGGCCCTATCTGGCGCCGATCATCGGCGATTTTTCGCCGGCGTGGGTGGCTGTTATTTCTGTGGTATTCACGACACTGTGCGGCATCCTGAATATCCGTACCAATGCGCTGATTACCGGTGCGTTTCTGGCGCTGGAGCTTTTGGCATTGGTGCTGCTGACCACACTCGGCGTGCTGCACCCCGTGCGGCCGATTGCGCCCATGTTGACGCACCCGGTGTTCCTCTCCGGCGGCCATCTCGTTCCGGCCGGGATCGGCGCGCTGGGGCTGGCTGGGTCGGCCGCGATCTTTGCCAATTACGGTTTCGGCAACGCGATCTTTCTTGGCGAGGAGACGCATGACGCGGCGCGGCAGATTGCGCGCGCCGTGCTGCTGGCGCTGGTGATCGGGTTTCTGACGCAAATCATTCCGGTGGCCGCGGTGCTGACCGGGACGCGCGACCTGGCGGCGTTGTTTTCCCATGGCGATGGGATGTTCGGCTATTTCGTGGCCGACCGGGGCGGACGGGCGCTGAGCCTCGTCATCAGCCTGAGCATCGCCCTGGCCATCATTAACTGCAACATTGCTTTTGTGGTGCTGGTGGCGCGCCTGTTGTTTTCCACCGGGCGCGACCAGGTTTGGCCGGCGCGGGTGAACCGGGCGCTGATGCTGATCCACCCGCGATTCCACTCGCCGTGGGTGGCGACATTGGCCTGCGGGTTCCTGGCGGCGTCGCTGTGCTTCGTGCCGCTGGACACGCTGGTGGTGCTGACGGGCACGACGATCGTGGTGGTGTATGGGTCGCTGTGCGTGTCGGCCATCGTCGGCCGGCGCACCGGACGCACCGCGCACGCGCGCTACAAGATGCCGTTGCACCCGTGGCCGTCAGTGCTGGGCCTGGCCGGACTGGCGTATGTTATTTACATCAACGCGCTGGACCCGGCGGTGGGACAACCGAGCCTGTGGGCCACGCTGGCGGTGGTGGTGGCGTCGGCCGCGTATTACTGGCTGGTGCTGCGGCGGCGGGGGGAGTGGGTGCTGCACCAGCCGTTGGACCCGGCCGGGCCGGTTTGACGCGCAAGTGCTCTTACCATAGGTAGGACCCCGCAAACGCCGTGTGTTGCACCCCGGCGGAGGGGTGGCCGAGTGGCTGAAGGCGGCGGTTTGCTAAACCGTTGTACGGGGTCAACCCGTACCGTGAGTTCGAATCTCATCCCCTCCGCCAACTTCATTATCAAAATCAAAAGGTTATGCTGTTTGGCGTGCGTAAACCCACGTTTCGACCTACGTGTAGGTTCTTGGTGGGTGGTGGGATTAGTAATGTTTGAGAGCGCGGTGCGGCTGAACGGCTTTTGGCAAAAACCGGCACACGCCAGCGCCGCCATTTGCGTCTCGGACGCTTGACCAATCGTCACCTGTTGCAAGCACTAGCCTCGGAGCCTTATTCGCAATAACGAATCTGGTCGGGGGGGTTAATGCGTTTCCTTCTTACGGGCGCGGTCTTGCTGACGATCTCCGGGTGTAATACGAGCGGCACCGCCGGATCACCACGTCTCGACAATTTCCGCCTTCGAACTGGGATCGTAGCGGAAACGCCGCGCTCAATTGTAGTGCGATATAATGCCGTTTCGTCTTCGCTTTCGGAAGCCACAGCCATCGCCCAGGCTCATTGTCAGGCCCATAGCTGTGAAATCGCGTCCAACCCTGACCCCACCTAAATATCGCCTAAGTCATTGATCTAACTGCGGATAGCTGGAAGGACGGGGGTCAGTTTTCGCGTCCAATCGTGATCCCTTGGCGGCTACATTCACAAGTAAAATCAAACGTCTGCGCCATGCTGACGTGGGGTTGTCGTTGCACGCTATTTCTCACTCTCGCCTTCAACAGCTGCTTGGCGCCCAAGGTGGCCATAGTTGCCCGACGTGCCACGCCTTGAAAGCGGACATTCGAGCGTTCGTTGGGCGCGCACGAACAGGTGGTTTTTTCGGACAGGAGCAGCGATCCCGGCGGAACGGGACGCTTGCTCCTGTCGCATCATCGGCTTCGTATCATTCGGCTCTGGTCAATTCGGCGTTGCGAGATATGCATGTATGTCGCCCGAAGCAGTCAGCCCCAGGCCCGTGATTTGGCCGCTCGAATTGATGGAGCAACTGGTAATAAGATAAAGAGGCGATCCTTTGGCCAACTTGTTGAGGTCACGAGCCCTGCCGTCTCGCCATACCGCGGCACGTGTGTTGCCGTTCGAATCTATTGACAAGCCTACAATAGTGTCCTTGTCGTTTAAGTTGATCGCGACGCTGTCGACATCACCCGGAAGCGTTCCGAGATCGCTCATTCTGCCGTTCTGCCAAAGAAATGCATGGAAAGTCGTGTCTCCTGCAAGATCGGAAGCCCCCACGACCTGACCGGCGTTGTTGACAGCCCAGGCGATATTTCCGAAGGCCGCGCCAGAATCTCCGCCGAGGTTCCCGAGGTCGATCGCCTTGGCGTTCTGCCATAAGAGAGCGTGAACCGCTTGAAGACTGAGAAGCGTATTCGGGTTGAACGCCACGCATGAGCCCGAGGCGCCGACGACCGCGCCGTGATCGTTGATCCCCATGGCGACGCCGTCAACATCTCCTCGCACGGTCGGAAGTGCCGCAGCCTTGCCGCCGGTCCACACGGCGGGCAAGAATTGCAGGACCTGGGGTTGTGGGCAGGAGGGATCGGGCACCGATGTTTCGGCATACCCGGCCACCGTGCCGCCGCGGTTGTTCCTGAGGCCAACGCCGTTGTTGCCGCCCAAGGTTGGTAGCTTTTTCATGCTGCGGCCCGCATGCCCGACGAATGGCAGACATGTAAGATGCGTGCCGAAGCCGCAAAAATCTTCGCCGTTAGGATCGGCGTTCTGCGTTTCGGCTGCGCCGGACGCCACAGTTTTGTCATTGACGCCAAAAGCAATGCTGTTCGGCCCTCCGAACGTGCCCAGATCGGCCACCCCGCCTGACGACCACAGCACCGCGTGCTGCACGCCATTGGCGAGTGTAGCTCCGCCCGCCACTGTGCCCGCCTTGTTGGAGGCGAAGGACTGACTGAACGTGCCGCCCAGCGTCCCCAGATCAGTAACGGTGTAGTGGGCGATTGCCGCATTCGCCGCGCGCGGGAACGTGTGCGCCGGCCCAAAATAGCCGGAGACCGTGGTTGCGGCCTCGGCCGCCGCACCGGTGAGGGCAAACGTGCCCGCCACTCCCACGGCGCGCACTATATTCATGTATATCATTTGCATGTCTCCTTGTGTCCAGTTTGTTGAGCTCGAAACCCAGTTTCTGTTACGGCGTCAGGATAGCAACCGTGTCTGACCAGTTGTCCAAGATGAAGTTGGCTTCACCGAAAATCTCAATGTGACGAGATGCTCGCCCTTCCCGACGGCATAACTACCCTGCCAATTGCCGGTGAGATAATTGTTGGTGGGCAGAAATCCCTGGTAATTCGGCGAGCCGACGGGATTTCCATCGACGGTGGCCAGGGTCGACCACTCGATCGAGCCGTTACCGTCCTCGATTGCCTGCATCGCGGTTAGTGCCCGCGTGCATGTCGGCTTCGGAAAGGTAATCGTCGTCTGATCGACGCTTGTCGGCACGCCAAGTGCAATCTCCTGCGAATTCGCGTAGCCGGCGTTGACGTACATCGCAACTACCTTGTGCTCGGCCGCGAACGCTTGCGCATACGGAACGGGCGCGCGTGCGAGAACCAGGTAGATCGGCCATTTCGCGTGAGCATGCCTTGTCGTGTTCTGTTCGTCAGGGCGTGATTTGAACATAAAGACCTCCTGTTGCCGGCGCCTCTGTCGGCGGCCGGTCTGGTGTGGGTTGCGGTGAACCGGTTGTTTCGGGTTAAAAAGTGATCTTGTAGATCACGCCGTCGTTGTTCTTGCCGCCGTAGGGAGCGACGCCATATAGGTTGCCGAAATCGTCGATCGCGACGCCGTCCTGCGGATTGGCGCCGTCGCTGCCTTCGAATGTATGCAGCGTCGTTAGCATATACGTATTTGTATCGAATTGAAAAACGGTGCCCCAGCCCGAGCCGCCATTACCTTGGCCGCCCCAATTGCAGACCCCTTGCGTGATGCCGTAGAGCACATTGTTCTGCCCTACCGCGAGCGTTCCCAGTGGGCAGGCGCCATCACTGCCGTTGGTGAAATCGTAAACGTCGGTGACCGCGCCGCTGGCATCGATGCGGTAGATCTCGCCATAGCCGTGTGCGCCGCCGCCGAAGGCCAAGCCCCACAGATTGCCGTTACCGTCGACCGAGAGGCCGCCGATGTAATTCACCGCCGGCGCGGCAAAGACATTGAGGCTCAGCGATGTCGGGTTCATGACGAAGGGCGACCCGGCATCTGCCGCGTAATACACCGTGGTGCCGTAAAGTTGGCCGCCGAAGTTAAGTAGCGTGGAAGCCGGCCCGTATCCGTCGGAACCCTGAAAACGATGGAGCACCGAAAATTTCTTGCCGGGTGCGATACCGAACACCGTGCCGCAGCCGATCGAGGCACAGCTCATGTCGCCACCGTAAAACGTGGTGCCGTAGATGCTCTCGGTGCCGTTAAAGATTCCGAGCGTGACTCCGCCATACGGAACCTCGCCGCCCGCGCCGCCGGCAAAACTGTGCAGCACCGAAAGGCCGCCACCGACGGCATATGAGAATACGGTCCCGTAACCGGAGGTGCCGCCGCCCAGCGTGGTGCCGTATAAAGTGCCGTTGACCGGGAAATTCGTATAGAGGAGCGCCCCGTGTGGTGATCTGCCACGCGTGCCGCCGCCGAACGTCACCAGCGTGGAGAATTTAGGCTTTCCCGCCCCCACGGCGAGCGACCACAGCGTGCCATCGCCGCGTCCGCCGCCTGCCATGGCGGTGCCATAAACAACCGTGCTCGCCGGGTTCAGCGCCACGGCGCCAACCGGATTGGCACCATCCTTGCCGGAGAACGCATGCAGCAGGCTGAACGTCTGGGCATGGGCGCCGCAAGCCAGCAGCAGCGCCGGGGCCGCGAATCGAAATTTTTTCAACTGTCACTCCCTTGGATGGCTGCGCCGACTTCCGGCGTGGCTCGCCGGGATCAGCGCGCCAGCCGCTGCTGGTCGCAATTGAAGGGATGTGAAAATCTTTGAAACCGTTTTAAATCAGCCGCTTGGTGGTTTCCGCCGCCTCTTGGACGGCCGCGCGATGCAACCGCCGGCTGGCAATGGGCCGGATTCAACGGTAAATTTTCCCTGCCCCGCTTCGCCGAGGTCGCGATGGACATCATGTCGCCCGAGCCGCGTGTTTATACGTTTGGGTCGTACCGGCTTGACCCGGTGCGGCGCTTGCTCACGCATGACGGTGAAGCGGTCCGGCTCACGGCGCGGTTGTTCGACACGCTGCTCTATCTGGTGGAGCATCATCAGCGCCTGGTGAGCCGCGGCGAGTTGCAGGAGGCGGTGTGGCAAGGCCGCGCGGTCGACGAGAATAATCTCGGCCAGGCGATCTCCGCCCTGCGCAAGGCGCTGCCGGCTGACGTGGGGGGTCATTATGTCGTCACGGTTGCGGGCCGCGGCTATCGGTTCGGCGTGCCGGTGCGAGTGGAGGTTGCCTCGGGCGCCGATTCGCGCCTCTCCGCACCTTCCGTCTCGACCGCGCCCGCCACGTCGTCACAAGGGCAGCGCCTTTCAGGGCGCCCGCTCACATTTGCGTTGCCGGCTCTTTTGCTTGCCGCCGGCGTTTGCGCTGCGATTGAATATCGCATCACCCGCCCGTGGCCGCTGACCGATCGAGACACGATCGTCCTTGCCGACTTTACCAACACGACGGGCGATCCGGTTTTCGACGATACCCTCCGTCAGGGCGTTTCCGTGGCGCTCCGTCAGTCGCCCTTCCTGACGCTCGTAAGCGGAGACCGCATCGGCCAGACACTGCGTCTGATGAACCAACCGGCCGACTCACGCGTGACGGCAAAACTGGCCCGCGAAATATGCGAGCGGACAGGCAGCGCGGCCATGCTGAGCGGCTCAATCGCGCGCCTCGGAACACGCTATGTGCTCGGACTCCGTGCCGAAAACTGCCGGACGGGCGATATCCTCGACGAGGATCAGGTCGAGGTCGCCGACAAGGATGGCGTGCTAAGCGGGCTCGACGACATAACACGGCGGTTTCGCAGCCGGATGGGTGAAGCGAGAGCCTCGCTCGCCCGTCATGAAGTGCCTCTGGCCTCCGCGACCACCGGCTCACTCGACGCGCTGAAGGCCTACAGCATGGCCATAAACCTCGAAGCTACGAAGAGTGCCGACAGCGCAATTCCCCTTTTCGAACATGCGATCGAGCTCGATCCGCAATTCGCGTCCGCCTATGCGGCGCTCGCACTGGCGCACAGCGCCAACGGCGAAAAAATGCTCGCGGACACTCTCGGCGAGCAGGCTTACCGATTGCGCAGCCGCGCAGGCGATGACGAACGTTACTTCATCACGGCTTTCTACTACTTGCGGGTCACGACCGAAATCGAGAAAGGCCTGCGCGTGCTCCAAGCCTGGGCGAACACCTACCCGCGTCAGACTCTGCCCCAAGAGATGCTGGGCGGTATCGCCTATCCAGAGATGGGTGAATACCAATACGCCATCGACGCGGAAAGGCGGGCCCTTCAACTGGAGCCGGAGTCTGCCATCGTCTATCAGCTCCTCGCCCGTGCCTATCTCTTCGCGGATCATTTTTCGGACGCCCTCCGGATTATCGACGGCGCATACGCACGGAAATTCGCAAGCCCGTTATTTCCCATGCTGCGTTACGACATCGCATTCCTGAACGGCGACGAGACCGCAATGCATCGCGCAGTTGCGATGGCCCCGCAGAACTCAGGCCTGATGCCTTACCGCGAAGCGTGCGTCCGTGCCTATGGCGGCCGCCTGCGCGAGGCGGCCGAACTCATGCACGGCGCTGCGATCCTGGCACGCGCGTCAAGCACTGAGGAAAAAGCGGCGCTGTTCGAAGCCCCGCTTGCCATCTGGACAGCTTTGTTCGGCATGACGCAGAACGCACGCACAAACGCGCTCCAGTCCCTGGCCGTAACCGATCCGGATGTTTCTTATGCCGCCGGCTTCGCGTTGGCTGTCGCGGGCGATGCAGCGCGCGCGGAGGACATCGCGAAAGACCTTAATTCACGCTTTCCGAGGGATACATCCGTTCAATATAATTACTTGCCGGCCCTTTATGGGCTCATTGCGCTTGACCGTGGTGATCCGCACGAAGCGATCGAGGCGCTTAAAGCCGCGCTTCCCTACGATTTCGCGGTACCCCGCACAACCCAGCATGCTTTCTTCGGTGCCCTGTATCCCGTGTATGTGCGCGGCATGGCCTACCTTGCGGCAGGTCAAGGCACGCAGGCCGCGGCGGAATTCCGCAATATTCTCACGCACCGCGGTCTGGTAGTCAGTGACCCGATAGGAGCCCTCGCGCATCTCGCGCTGGCCCGAGCCTATGTGGTCCAAAAGGACACACGTGCAGCCAAGGCTGCCTATCGTGATTTTCTTGCGCTATGGAAGGATGCGGACCCCAATCTTCCAATCCTGCAGCAAGCAAGGTCGGAATATGCGGATCTCTAATCCCAGGCGCTGGGCTTGCCAGTCTTGGAGTGGTATGGATCGACTCTGCATGGACAAGCGCGCCGTGACCCAGTCACACATATGGTGTTATGGGCATGATTAGAGTTTTTCATATGCACCTTGGCCGCCCGCCGAGAAAATCCACCGCCATCTACCGCATCGGCTGAAGGCCGTAGGTCCGCGGTCGGCGACCAGCTCCTCTTGCGCACGAGATAAGGTGTCATCCCCGCGTGCGCGGGGGTCATCCGCGAACCTTATTCCTGGCCGCCGCTCTGGCGTGCTCTTCCCCGCGTGCGCGGGGGTCATCCGGCTGTAGAGGGTGACCGACGACCCGGCGAAATCTCTTCCCCGCGTGCGCGGGGCAGGCGGTTGCCCAGCTTTTGGATTAGCGTGACCGAACTGGCCTGTTGACGCGTGCGAAATTCATGTTATGAAGCGTGACATGAAGTCTATTTTTGTGACTTATTGCTGGAAAGGCAGACATCAACCCGGGCGACAGCTCGCGCTGGGAGATTTCGCGTTGAGATGGGAGGCTGTGATGTTTGACGAATTGCATGACGCACATCGCGCCGAGGAAGCCCGTATTGGGACTGTGCAAGCCCAGCCTGGGCAATCGTTCTCGATAGAAAATCTCGTAGTACGGGTGGCGCAAGGCGACCATGCCGCGTTCCGCGCACTCTATGACGCATCCGGCGCCCGGTTGATGGCGCAGGCGCTGTACATCGTGCGGCAGTCCGACGTTGCCGAAGACGTCCTTCAGGACGCGTTTGTTCGGATCTGGATGGGCGCGAAAGATTTCGATCCACAACGTGGAAGTGCCATGGCCTGGCTCACATGGGTTCTCCGTAACACGGCGATCGACTTTCTTCGCAAGCAACGCGTTGCAGCACGCTATCACGCCGATGCAGATGCCGCAGCGATGCTTGCTTCGCCCGCCGTGCCAATCGACCATCGAATTGATTTAACTCGGGGCTTTCGGGAATTGCCGAAAGCCCAGATGCAGGCCGTGATTGCCATTGCGGTCGAAGGCCATACACACCGGGAGGCCGCGGCGGAGTTCTTGATTCCCGTTCCGACATCCAAGGCACGCGTTGCGCGGGGTTTGCAGCGCATACGAACCTATCTGTCCGCCTAATTGTTGCGAAATCGCGTTTCGAAGAAGGCAGCCCAAGATTACACAGGATAACGAACGATCGCCATACCAAAGCCCGCTGCGCGCAAAACTCAAGAGGCGGACTTCCGAAATCATACTTGCGGCGGTTGGGTCGGTCGCGCGGGATCAGGGCCTGGCTGCCGTCAGCATCGCCGAAGTCGCGCGAGTTGGTGAAATCACTGACCGCACGGTGTACCGCCACTTCGCGACGCGCGACGAGCTGATTTCTGCCTTCATCAGTTGGCACCTTGATCAAGCCGTAGGGGGCCCGGACGTCAAATTACCCAACACGATCGACGACTTGCTGGCATGGCTGGAGTGGCGCTACCGGGCTTGGGAACATGACTTCCGTATCGTCAGCGAGGCGTACCTTTCGCCCCTCGGCCGCGAGCTCCGCGCACCGTTGTTTGCGCTCGGCCACGCCAATATCTTGAAGATGCTAGCAAACGAATACCCACAACTGGGGGAAGGCACGCGTCAGATAATCGCGTCCGCCATGATCTCTCTCATGAGCACGGAGAACTTCGTATTTCTGCAATATAACCTTGGTTACAGCGCCGAACAGACGCACCGTACCGTCGTTGCTTGCATCCGGGCGGTCATTATAGGGTCGCTTTGATCCTAGGCTCGGTTCAGCCGAATTGAGGGCAGGCTTGGAACCGGGGTCGAGCGAGAAGGCCGCATCCCGTGTCGACCGTGTAACACGCGGTCGTTCTCCGTCTGACGGAATTTTCGTAACTCGCGCTTCCGGGCACTTGTAACGGCAATGCCATGCACTGATCTTGGATCGCGTTTTTCCGTTTGCTTGCGCGCGCAGATACCGCGCCCCTTGATCTCGGTCGATCCGCGATGTGCTCGTTACCATTCCTTCATCGTTCTGTCACGCGTATCGAATGCGATGACGCTACGCTGGCAGTTGGACGACAGATGCGTATCATGAGCATTTTTTTCTGTGTGAGAGACTTGCAAAAAAATTTCCGCCGCTCTGCATCCCATTTGGTCCTTCCGATCGTAATTCGGTTGCAGCACGGTTGATGCACCCGCGGCTAATGCCGATGGGCTGCCTCGCACCGTAGTTGCACATGTAGCAACGATTCATAGGAGTATTACGTGGAGAAGATCGATAGCAAAGCGCGCCGTGATGTGCTGAAGGCTGGCGCCATGGCCGGTGCAGCGCTAGGTCTTGGTAGCCTGATTACCGACGATCGCGCCTACGCTGCGGGCAAATCCAATATCACCGCTGACGATATCGCAATTCTGCAGTTCCTGCGGGTGGCCGAAGCGTTGGAAACGGATTTGTGGGAACAATATACCGAACTGGTCGAGAACAACCCCGGCTACGCCGCGGCGATCAAGGACGTCGATCCCGCGTTGGCGCAATGGATTATGGACACGGTGCGCGACGAGCGGAGCCACTACACGTTCATTACCGCATACCTGGAATCGATCGGTGTCACGCCTGCTGATCTGAGCGGCTTCTACACACTGCCGCCGCCACCGGTTGACGGTCTGGCGCCGACGCTGCGTCTGACCAACCTGACCGATTTAACGGTCAATACCAACTGGTATGCGCGCTACCGCACCTCGGCGAACCCGGATTTTGGAGATCAGTCGCCGCAGATCGCCAACATCGTGAACCTGCCTGCAATTCCGACGCAGAACGGGCTCGATGCCGGCACGTTGAAGCAGATTGCCTACACATCGATCTTCCATTTCGCTTCGATCGAACAGGGCGGCGCGAGCCTCTACACGCAGTTCCTGCCAAAAATTACCAACCTCGATGTGCTACGCATCGTGGCAGGGATCGGGCCGACGGAGGCTATTCATTTCGGTGTGTTCCAGACGGCGCTGGGCCGGATGGACGGCTACACGAGCCCGGACGGCACAGTAATGTTCCCCAACCTGTCGAACAATCGGCAGTTGTCGTTCAGCGTCATGCCAGCGCCGTGCAACTTCCTCAAGACAGGGGGGGCTCTGCCGCTGAACAGCGTGATCCGTCCTAGCTCTACGCCGGTGGCGGGTGCCGTTGCGGCGGCAACCGGGCTGACAAATTCCGGCCTTTTCACCGGCCAATCACAGGCGTTCTTCAACGCAGCGGGGGCGCTAGCAACGGCTGCCGACGCGGCGAAGCGCGGCCACTCGTAACGTAAAGCAGCGGGCGGCCTGGTGCCGCCCGCTCACCTTGTGAATAAAGCGGGAGCGCTCAAAATGGGAAGTTTCAGTCCGATGCATTGGATGATCGTGGCGGCCGTCATGCTCGTCCTGTTTGGCGGCGGCCGCGTCAGTGGCTTGATGGGTGACCTCGCCAAGGGGATCAAGACATTCAAAAAGACGATGGCGGACGACGTCGAGGAATCGGCGACTGCCCGCCTCACTCACGAGGAACGACTCGCAACGGCTTCGCCGGCAAGCGAGCGCGAACGCACAATGGCGTAGGCGGTTTGGCGCGGGACGTTATCGCTACACCGCGCGCCTGCCGAAACCAGACCAACGATCACTTTCGCGAACGACGCCAGAAATAATTGGCGGCGCCATCACCGCAGTGCGCCGGAGTATAGACACATGTTTGGGTTCTCGATTCCAGAGCTGCTCTTTATCGGACTCATTGCGCTTTTGCTCATAGGGCCCAAGGACATGCCGGTTGCGGTTCGGACTCTCGCCAAAGCAGCCAAGAAAATGCAAGGCATACGGAGAAACTTGCAGAGCCATTTCGACGATCTGGTTCGGGAGGCCGATCTCCCAGTGATTTCCGACGCGATAACCGATGTCTCGGCAACGCCGGCGACGGTAAACAGGACTGACGACGCGTGACCAAGAATATGACGAGGACTGAAGGGATGCAAAGAAGGGCATTATGGACTCGATTATTGACAAGACATATCACCAGTTTGCTTTCGTGGAGTAGGGTCGATGGCCCCGTTGGATATCACTGCCGAGGATTCAAGATTGTCTCTTCAGGAGCATCTGATCGAGCTTCGTAGTCGACTGCTTTGGTGCGCTCTGGGTTTCGCCTTTGCATTCTTGGTCTGCTATCACTTCTCGCAGCCGATATATCTTTTTCTGGCCGAGCCGTTGGTTGACGTTCTGCGCGCGAAGGGCGAACAGCCCCGCCTGATTTATACGGCGCTTTATGAAGCATTCTTCACATACATCAAGGTTTCCGCCTTCGGTGCCATCTTTATCAGCTTCCCGCTGATGGCTATCCAAGTTTGGCGGTTCATCGCACCTGGCCTTTATAGTCGTGAGCGGCGCGCGTTTCTACCGTTTATGATTGCGACCCCGGTCCTTTTCATATTCGGCGCTGCGCTGGCTTATTACTTCGTGTTCCCTGTTGCATGGCGGTTCTTTCTTGGCTTTGAGACGCCGGTGGCCAGCGGTGCGCCGCAGATTCAGCTTCAGGCTAAGGTCGGGGAGTATTTATCCCTTGTCATGAAGCTCATATTTGCCTTTGGAATAGCGTTCGAGCTCCCCGTGCTCTTGAGCTTATGCGCGTGCGCTGGTTTGGTCACTTCAGAGGGTTTGCGCACATACAGGCGTTATTCATATGTCGGCTGTTTCGTGGTGGCCGCGGTCCTGACGCCCCCGGATTTGATTACAATGGCCGGGCTTGCGATCCCACTGATCGCTCTGTATGAGATCTCTATCATTGCAGCTACGTTCATGCAGCCGAAGGGCCGGTATTGATGATTGAGCGCGACTAGATCAAGAATGTATGGAAGTACTTGTTTTTTTGCGGAGGAATTTTAACCGACGGGCGCAGCCGATCGACTTCCTGTGTGCGGCTGATAGCAAGCGTGGTTCATACTATCGAACTCCGAGATCGGACCCTGTAACACGCGGCGTCGATGCCAGGTCAAACTCGATCCGGCGATGGCTTGCGCTCTTTGCGTAACTACCAACAAAAGGGTTTAGGATGAGGCAATTCTCCGCGGCCATTCTGATGTTTCTTGCCGGGCCAACGGCGCTGGCCGAGGGCATCCCCGATGGCACGAAAATCCGTGACGACCGCGCCTGCTACACCATATTTTCCGGGGCATGGGGCCATGGCAGGAAGCTGGGCGTAACCTGGCAGAGTATCGCACATACGCGCGAGGGCGGCCGGAACGTGCTGGATATCGTTGTGCATCAAAAGGCGAATAACGATGCATTCGACATGCGCGATCATTTTGTTCTCGATGACGGCACGCTACTGCCGATCCGACTGGAGACGATACGTAATGGAAAACCTCATGCCTTTCTCGAATATCGGAACGGACGCGTGACTGGCTGGCATTTCGGCAAGGATGCCACGCGGCATGACGTTGATATCAGCCTCCCTGGTCCGGTGTGGGACGGCAACTTGTACGGCCCTACTTTCGCCGCCCTGGAACTCAAGGCGGGCGGGCAGTTCGCTGTTCCATTTTATCAGTATGATCGCGGTCTTGGACAGTTCAGCGTGGCGGTAACCGCAACTGAACGCGTGAGGACGCCAGAAGGGAATGTCGACGCGTGGGTGGTGCATGCCGGCCCAAACCCGGCCGAAATGCTGGACTATTTAATCGGAAGGGGAAGCAGGCGTGAACTCGGCTATCGCGCGGCCGAAGGCTATCAATTGTTGGGCGGCGACTGCACCGGGATTAACTGACCGGCGAAAACAATGCCAAGTACGAGGTAGACGGCCAAGGCTACCGCACCGCGTCGCATGGATTTCACCGCCTTCGTTGCGGTAACGCCGGCTTCCTCCTCGCCGGCATCTGGGCGGCGCAGACTGGGGCGCCTGACCAGGTGGGATTGGAGGAAGCGTCCGCATCGATCGCCCGTTCCATCGCCGCGGCGGCTTTACGCGGATCGCCCACCTGGCTCTCGACCTGGTCGGGCCCTCAGTCTTCGCCGCCATGATCCAGCCGATTTACCACGCCTTCCCAGGGTACCGAGCCCGCTTTTCGGACCAAGCGAAGATTTGCCTGGGCATCATACCAGGCATCACCGCGGAGCAGAACGCGCGCCTCCAGTTCACCGATTGCGGCAAGCAGCGCTGCTTGAGCAACAATCGCATCGTGGCGGCTTTGCGCGAGTGCCACCTGTGCAGAACGGAGATTTTCATCGGCGATCAAAACGTCCAGCGTGGTGCGCAGGCCATCGCCATACTCCAGTTGATAGCCTTTCAGCGCAGTTCCGGCGGCCGCGACCTGTCCCTCATTAGCCATGATTTCCTGAGTGCCGGCTTGAGCTTGATCCCATGCGGTTGTAACGGCCTGCGCCGCCTGCCTGCCTGCCGATGCAATGGCTTGCTCGTCCGCCGCGTGCCGCGCCTGCGCCTGGCGCACCTGGGACTGGACAAGGCCGCCTGCGAAGAGCGGTTGCGTCAGCGTGACCATCGCCATCGCTTGCGGCATGTAGGCATCGCTGTGCAATGGGGTGACGGGACCAATAGTGCCAAGGCTGGCCTGCAAATTTATCGTCGGGTTGGTAGCGGAACGTACCGCCGCGACATCCGCCGCGGAAGCGTCCGCCAACTTTACGCTTTGCGCCAAGGCCGGATTCGCCGCCTTCGCTTTCGCGAGGGCGGCGGCCAGGGTAGGTGGAAAATCTGGCAAGCCCTCGGGCGGCACCAGATCACCCGGCGGCGTGCCGACCGCTGCAAGGTAGTTTGCACGGCTGGTTGCTAGCTGCGCTTGCGCGTCTGCAAGGGCGGCCTGGGCAGCCTGGCGTTGCGCTTGCGCCTGGGCAACATCGGTGCGGGTGGTTTGCGCGCCGAGCTTGAACCGCGACTCTGTTTCCTGCACCTGGCGCTGCAACGTGTTCAGGTCGGCGCGGCGAACTTGCAAAATGTCCTGGTCCCGCAGCACGTCCATGTAGGCCAGGATCACCGCCTGGAAGGTTTGCGCTTCCACCAGCCGAAGGCCTTCCTGCCCGGCCTGAATGCGGGCATCGGCTGCGCGCACGGCATTGCGCACGCGGCCGCCTGTGTAGATCGGCTGGGTGGCGGTGAGCGCGGCCTGGGCGTTGTTACCCTCGACCGTTCCGAGGGCGGGGTTCGCGGTGTCGTTGGCTTCGCGCAAGTAGGCGGCACTCGCGGCGATGCTGACCACCGGGCGCCAACCGGCGCGCGCTTGTGCGTCGGTTTCGTCCGTGGCGCGTTGGGTGGCGCGCTGGCCGAGCAGGGCGGGGTTGCTGTCGTAGGCTTGCGCCAGCGCATCGCGCAATGTTTCAGCACGCGCTGATCCGGCCCAGGCGGCATAAGAGATGATCAGGATTGCGAACCTATTCATAGCGCAGCGCCCTGGATGGCTCGGCGCGGGCGACGCTCACCGCCTGGCTGAGCACTGTGATGATCGCAAGGCCAAGCGCGCCCAGCCCCACCGCGATGAAATACAGCGGCGAGAGCGGAATGCGCTGGTCGAAGCCGGCAAGAAAACCGCGCATGGCGCCCCACGCCAGCGGCCAGGCAATCAGGTTGGCTATCAGCACCGGGCGGACAAATTGGAAAATCAGCAAGGCCAGCACGTCGCGCGTGGAAGCGCCGAGCGTCTTGCGTATGCCGATTTCCTTGATGCGCCGTGTGGTGCTGAAGGAGGCAAGGCCGTAAAGCCCAAGGCACGCTATCCCGACTGCCAGAATGGCCCCGGCTGAGAACAGGCGCGCACGCTGCTCATCGGGTTTATAGAACTCCGACAGCCGGCCATCCGCGGTGTCGGCCACGAAGGGCACATCCGGCAGCAGCGTGCGCCAGGCGGTTTGCAGGCGCTGCATCATTTCGGCACGCGCTACACCCTGGCTACGTATGGCGGCCTGGGCATCAGCGAAGCCGTGCGAATTGTACATGTAATATTGGGGTGCGATCGGATCGCGTGGCGACATGAACCGGACGTCCGCGACGACTCCGATAATGGTCAAACGCGAATGGCTGTCGCCGGTCATCGTCTGGCCCACGGCGTCCTCGGGCGAGCGGAATCCCAGCGCCTCGACGCCAGTTTCATTTATCACCGTATTGAACGATCGGTCATCCCAGGAAATGCCTCGAAGATCATCGTTCCGGTGCGCTTCGTCGAATAGCCGCCCGGCCAGCAGGCGCACGCCGTAGGTATGGAAGTAGTCCCGCCCAACGGTTTCATGAATGAAGTGCGGCTCAGGCCCGATCAGGCCGGGTCGACCGACATTGGTGGTGCTGGTATCTTCGCTGTCGGGTTCACGATCGGATTGTGTCACTGCGACAACCCCAGGCACGCGCCGGAAAGCATCCAGAATGACGTTTTGTCGGCTAACCAATTCAGGCGCCTGAAGGCTCTCGACGATGATCAGCCCGTCACGGTTAAAACCGCGATCGGCGGCACGGAGAAAGGCCGCCTGCCGGTCTATGACCAGGGTGCAAATCGCGAAACTGATGGCCCCGACAAATTGGATGAGAACGAGCAAGCCACGCAACCTGGTCCCCATGCGGCCGCCGGAGGGCGTGCGGGACGATGCCAGCACCACGGCTGGCCGATACGCGGCAAGAAGTATCGCCGGATAGAACCCGGCAACGCCGCCGAGCAGTATCACGAGGATCAGTACCAGGGGCACGATTTGCGCGTAGTTGATGCGAACCGCCCAACCGCCCAGCGCATTGACCACCGGCACCGCCAGTTCGGTCAGTGCCAGGCCGATCAGCGCGGCGACCGCCACCATGGCCATTGCCTCGGCCAGGAAGTGTAGCAAGAGCATGCGCCTGGTCGCGCCCATCACTTTGCGCAAGGCTACCTCGCGCGCCCGCAAATCGGATCGTGCCGTTGCCAAATTGACGTAATTGATGGCCGCCATCACTAGGGCGAGCAGCCCGATGGCCGCCAAGCTGAACACCACACGGCGGTCCACACCGGGGATGGGGGCATCGACGGCGACATCGTGGAAATGCGCGTCCGTCAAAGCGACCAGGGACAGGCTCAGTCCGCCCTCTGGCCGGCCTTTCGCATCGGCCGATCGGCGGGCAACGAAAGACGGCAAATCCGCCTGCACGCTTCGCGCATCGGTACGATTAGCAAACTTCAGATATGTGTAGCCGGAGGCCGATCCCCAGTTTGTAAAGGCGCGCGTGGCCTGTTCGATGGACGGTGTGAAGCGTGTGATCAGATTGATCGGCGACAGAGTGGTGTCGTGCGGGAGATCCTGCAGGATTGCGGTGACGGTAAGGGACCGTTTCGTGCCGTCCTCGGAGATCGTCAGTATTCGGCCCAATGCTTTTGTAGTACCAAAATATTTCTGCGCCGTCGTGGCAGTTATCGCCACCGACGCAGGGTTGGACAATGCCTGGTCCCGATCACCCTCAGCCAGTTTCAGCCGCACTACATTCAGAAAATTGGGATCGACGTAAGCCACGGACTCGCTGGCAATTGTTGCGCCAACCGAAACCGGCCGGCTACGGGGCATCATGCGTGTCGCAGCGCGGATCTGCGGGTAATCCGCCAGTAACGGTTGCATGGCGACGAAGGTGCTGTCCGCATCCTCATACGGTGCATTGCCTGGAAACGTCCAGGTCGAATCCAGACGATAGATGTTGCTGGCATCAGGGAGCCAGCGATCGAAACCGGATTCGTATTGAACGATCAAGGTCAGGACCAGGAAGACGGCAATGCCGGCGGCAAGGCCCAGCACGTTGAGCGCTGCGAACAGCCGGTGCCGCGCCAGCGAGCGGTATAGCGTGACAAGGGTGTGAGACAGCATGGCGTGCCCCGCTCAAATTGCGTTGCGCACGGAAATCACCACGCGCCCATCGAGCATGTCGATGCGGCGGCGCGCGATATCGGCGTGGCTGGGCGAGTGAGTGACCATGACGATCGTGGCACCCTCCGCATTCAGGCCGGCGAGAATGTCCATGACCTGGGCGCCGTTTTCGGTATCCAGATTGCCCGTCGGTTCATCGGCCAGAATCAGTTGGGGGTTGCCAACGATGGCGCGGGCGATCGCCGCGCGCTGTTGCTGGCCGCCGGAAAGCTGGTTTGGGTAGTGGCGGGCGCGATGGGCGATGCCTACCCGGTCCATGGACGCGGCTACCTTTTCCCGCCGGGCCTGGCGAGGGATTTTGCGATAGACCAGCCCAAGCTCGATGTTTTCCTCGATCGTCAAATCGTCGATGAGGTTGAAGCTCTGGAAGACATAGCCGAGATGGTTGCGCCGGAATATCGCCAGCGCTGCTTCGGGCAAGGTGGTGAGATCGGTGTCGCCAAAACGGTATTGACCGCTCGTTGGCCTGTCGATCGTTCCGAGAATATTCAGCAGCGTTGATTTGCCGCAGCCGCTCGGCCCCATGATGGCGACGAATTCGCCGGCGTCGATCTGGAGATCGATCGATCTCAATGCGGTGGTTTCGACATCATCAGATCGGTAAAGCCTGTTCAGGCCAGAAAGGAAAATCATCTGGTTTTGCTCACTGCACGAGAAGATGGGAGAAATGGGAGAAGCTGGCGTAGGAGGAGGTGATGACCCGGTCGCCTGGCGCCAAGCCGGAGGTGATTTCCACCTGCTCCGGATTGCGCCGGCCGGAGGTGATGGCACGGCGCTGCGCATAGTGGCCGCTGGAATTGAGCACATAGGCAAAGCCGCCGCCGCCGCCTTCCATCCAGGGGCCGTTGGGCAGCACCAGCGCCTTGTCCGTGTCACCCAGCGTAATACGGCAATCGGCACTTTCGCCGCGCCGCAGCCCGGCGGGAGGCGTGCCGTCGAATACCAGCTCGGCACGAAACTGGCCGTTGCTGACTTGTGGTTTTACGCGCGCTACCGAAAGCGGCGCGGTGATGCCGTCGAAAGTGACCGTTGCGTGCTCACCCGTCGCCACGCGGCCAAGGTAGAATTCGTCGATATCCGCATCGAGCCGGTAGGCATTTTCGCTGTCGATCTGGCCGACCTGGTCGCCTTGTTTCAAGCTCTGGCCCGGCTGAAGGGCAAAATTCGTCAACCGGCCGGCCACCGGCGCGCGCAAGGTCAGGGCCTGAAGGCTCGACTGCACCACCGCCAGGTTGCTGCGCAACTCATCGGCGGTGCGGTCGATTTCGCTGGATTGGCGGGTGGCGATCTTGACGTTGTCCGCATGGGCCTGGCGCAGCAGGGCGAGGCGGTTGGCATAATACCTTGCCTCATCCTCAAAACTTTTCAGACCGGCATCGGATTCGAAGCCCCGCGCGCGGAGTTGCTGGCGGATATCCAGATCGCGTTGCGCCTTCAGCAAATTATAGCTGGTTTCGGCAATCGTGGTTTCCTCCGTGGTCAGGCTTTGCTGGAGCGAGAGGCGTTGCGCGCTGATGCCGCCGAGCTGGCCCGCGATCGCCGCTTCGCGTGACGTGACATCCAGTTGCAGTTGCGAATTAGCCAGCTCGGCCAACACATCACCTCCGTGCACGGTGGCGCCGTCTACGGCCAGGACCCGCGCGACGGTGCCGCCCTCCACGGCGCCGATGAACACGGTCTGCCGCGGTGTCACAGTGGCGCGTACCGGCAAATAATCCTGAAAAGGGATAGAAGCCGCACTGGAAACGCTGAGCGTATTCGCTTCAACCGACAGGGTATCGGCTGCCGGCACCAGCACGAAGCCGCCATAGACCGTCGCGATGACGAGCACCGCGAGCGCTGGCAAGCGCCAGCGCCGCAATCGCGCCATGCGCGATGGTGCGACAAGCCGATCCATGCCGGAAGTGCGTGGGGCAGCATCGGGCGCTACGTGTGCGGGGTGCAAATCGGGTTCGGACATGGCAATCTCTGCAAGCGCCGACAGTCTAACCCACGCGACAGCCGAAGCTAAGTAACTGAGATTATTTGTTTAATTCTCGTCCACACGGGGCCGTTGCCCGCTTTTGACCGAACTGTCCGATTCCGAACATGCCACATGAAGTGTCAACTCTGCCCGGCATCCTGTTCGTCGATGATGATGCCGACATACGACAATCCGCGGCGCTGTTGCTGCCGCGGCGCGGGTTCAACCTGCACAGCGCGGGCTCGCCCGACGAAGCCTGGAGCATACTCGCCGCCGAGATGCCGGACGTCATATTGCTCGATCTGAATTTCCGTCGGGGTGCTACTAGCGGGGAGGAAGGGTTGGCGTTGCTCAAAGCGCTGATTGACCACGATCCTACCCTCGTGGTTGTTGTCGTAACGGGCCATAGCGGCATTAATATCGCGGTGGCTGCCATGCGGGCCGGTGCTGCTGATTTCGTTATGAAGCCCTGGAACAACGAACGCCTGCTGGCGACGCTGAATGATGCGGTGGCGCTACGCCGCAGCCGCATCACGCCAAGGGCGGAGTCCGGGCCCGGTCTCGCTGAGGAAGGCCCGGTGATTGGCCACAGCGCTGCGATGCGCCAGCTTCAGGATGTGCTGCGGCGCGCTGCCGCAACAGATGCACCCATTTTGCTGTTCGGCGCCGCGGGCACTGGAAAAACGCTGCTGGCCCAAACGGTTCACCGGCAATCGCCGCGCGCGGCGGCAGCCTGCACCATCATTGACATGCAGTCAGCCTGCGCCGCCGGCGAAGCCGCGTTCGAGACACAGATTTCGTCAGCCGATCCGCGTGGCACTTTGGTCCTGGAAGATATAGGGGCGCTCGATGTGCCAACACAGTTGCGGCTGTCGGCAATCCTGGCTGCCACCGCAGGCCCGCGGCTCGTCGCAACGACGCGGCTTTCCCGAGACGCGGTGCGAGACGGTGCAATACATCCCGGCCTTCTGTACCGGCTGAATATAATCGAATTGGTGCTGCCACGGTTGCGCGATCGTGGCGATGATGTCGCAGTGCTGGCCGCGCATTATCTGCGCCTGTTCGCCCGCCGCTATGGCAAGCCGCTCCGCCTGCTCACGCAAGATGCGGTTGACGCATTGAGCGCCTATGAATGGCCGGGTAATGTTCGTGAATTGCGACAATACATGGAACGCGCCGTTGTGCTGGCACAAGGGACCGACCCGATTTCCGCCGCGGATGTTCCACTGCCCGCGAGGTTCGGCCATGGCGTTCCGGCTCCCACGCCAGGCGACGGCGACCTCAATCTTGCCAGAGCCGAGAAATCCGTTGTGGAAACCGCCTTGCGGCGCCACGGCTTCAATGTGAGCCAGGCGGCAAGGGAACTCGGCGTGACACGCGCCACGCTGTATCGACGCATGGCACGGCACGGTTTGTAGCGTGCAAACGGATACGACCAGGGGGCTTCGGCCTGGGTGGATGCCAATTTCGGCGGTGCTGTTATTCAGTGCCGGCGCGGCGTTTTGCCTTGCCTGGACAGCAGGGCTTTACGCCAACGCTTGCCTTGCCGCCCTGATAGCTCTGTGGCTGGCGGCCGCCGGGCTGTGGCATGAATCGCACCACTTAGCGCCAGCAACGGCAAAGCCAATCGTTGCGGAATCATTTCTGGCCTTGGAGGGCGAAGTGGCGCGGTTGCGCGCCATGCTGGACCAGGCGCCGGCGCCGTTCGTTACGGTAGCACCGAATGGCGCGTTGCGTGCCGTCAACCGCGCCGCGCGTGATATGTTTTGCAGCGATGATCAGATCGCCCGACCGCCGGCTGGACTGCTCGCGGCAATTGCGCATACCGCTGCTGGAGGTCGCGCCGTCTTGCGACTGCCGGTCCGGCCAGGCGCGGATACAGCGCGCATGTACGCCGTGTCGGCAGCCACGAGCATCGGTGCCGGTACGCGGGTCTCTCTTGCGGTACTCATCGACGTTGATGCCCAGTTGCATGCGGCGGAGGCTGCCGCGCTGCGCGACATGCTCCAGGTGCTTAGCCATGAAATCATGAATTCACTCACGCCTGTGACGTCCCTTGTTGAAAGTGTGCAGGCGCTGCTGGTAACCGGCACCGCCAGCGACATGGCGCTAGCAAGGGAAGCGCTGGCGACGGTGTCGCGCCGGGCGCAGGGCATCGAGCGGTTCGTGCTGGGCTATCGCGCACTCAATCGCTTGCCGCCCCCAGTGCTAAGGACTGTTTCGATCACCGCATTGCTGCGCCAGGCAGAAAAATTGTTTGAAACGCGCTGGCGGAGTGCCGCTGTGGCGCTGCATGTCACCATTCCAACGCCAGATATTCTCATTCAGCTCGATGCCGATCTCATTTCTCAAGCGCTGCTAAATCTTCTTTCGAATGCCGCCGAGGCCACGCTAGCTTACGCCGAACGGGTTGGAGTCGTAACATTGTCGGCTTCACCTCAGAATGAAAGGGTTGTCTTTCGCGTGACGGACAACGGCGAGGGGGTCGTCGAGGGACGAGAAGAGGACATTTTCAAACCGTTTTTTACTCTCAAGCCCGAAGGAACCGGCATCGGCTTGTGGATGGCGCGGCAGATCGCACTCAGCCATGGTGGAGCTTTAGTGCTTGAAAAAACAGTGCCACCGCTCGGAGCAGCGTTCTCATTGACTATCTGAAACGGTACGTCAGTCCATGTCGATCTCCATTTTCTCGTCCTAGCAGCCTGTCGGAGTGGCGTTGGGGCGAATTTCGTCTCCGCGGGGTTATGATTGCGCTAATATTTGGTGGGTTTGTTGGTCTGCGGCGGTTGCCCGTTGGTCGCCCCAACGTCACGCCTTGCTCTTTCGCGCCGCTGAGCCCGGCCCTGACTCGCTCGCGGATCATGCCGCGTTCAAGCTCGGCAAACACCGCAGCCATCTGTAACATTGCCCTGTAGTGCGGCGTGGTCGCATCGATTTCCTCTTTGTCGGCGTAGATCGGCACGCCCGCGGCCTCCAGCTCTGCAAGGGTGGTGGCCACGATACCCGATCGTGCCCGAAGGAAAGCGACCGCTAGGCTTTATGGACATCGCATATAGGTACACTTGCCCAGGCTGCCCCGGCGGTCATAGAATGCCGCACGCCCACGGTCGCGTTCGGCGGCCCGGCAGGCTACGGTGCCGAGCCGATCGCGAGTCTTGGAAGCCAAAGCCGGCGGAGCCGGAACAGGACGTCGAAGCGAAGCGTCAGAAAAGCAGCGCCAATGCATTGAAGATTTGGGCGGGCAGCACCGCGGCGAAGGGCATGCCCGCCGACACCTATTTGAGCGGGCGCGGCCTCCCCGACCTGGCCGCGTCACCAGCGTTGCGTTCCAAAAACGGGATAGGCGTAGGTCGCCAGGGTGGAGGTCCATTGTGCCCGGTGCTTTTCATTCTTCCAGCCGGCCTCATGCGCGGCTACGTAATCGGTGGCGGCGGCCCGGAATGTAATAGCGGCCACCTCGGCCGCTGCCCGTCGCGCCGCCTCGGCTGGACGGAGCTTCGACGGACATCCCCTCCGCCAACTTATCCCCGGGCACGTTGCGCTATCCGAGAGCGATTGCGGCGTTGCCGGCATGCTACCCTCTGCGGGGCAAATGATACCGCATTGGCGCGTTTCCTGACCTTGATCGAAGGTTCAACGCCGGCGGGGTGCACATGAGGGGTACTTCGCGCCTTTGAGCAGCTTGCGGGCGCGTGCTCGCAGAGCGGGTGACGGCGCATCGAGCGATTGAACCGCAATCATCACGGCTTGCTCACGCAGCGATTCATCGTTGCCAACGAGCCCGAAAAGAGCGGACAAAGCTTCGGCCGCCACAATCCGGCGGTCGCTCCGCACCCACGCGACCGCCCGCTTGAACAACTCACGTTGCTCATCTGCCGTCAGTGACAGTCTCGGCAGAAGCTGAAGCAGGTGCCAGCGCACTTCATGTTGGTCGATCTCGGCGACCGCGCCGAGCAAGGCGGCCTTGTGGGCCGCCAGCAGCTCGGGCCGTGACCTACTCGCCTTTTCCACAGCGTCGGCTGCACGCATCCGAATTGCAGGATCGTTGTCCGACATGGCTCTTACGCAAGACCCGAATAGAGAAGGGCTATCGGCGATCGTTGCAGCCACTCCATTAGCGTTGCCGATTGATCGGCGGTCGCCACCCGCCAACACCGTACGGATCGACTTATTGAGCATTTCACCCTCACGAGGGTAATCAACCGTGCGGGAGCTTGCCACGTTCATCGGGCGTCGAGCTAGCGGGGACCGACGAATCCGCTGCATCGGTCATATGACTATGGCGTAGGCGTAGTGCTCATCATCGTCGGGCGTGGCCCGCCAACGCCCATTCTACGCCACGACGCGCCCCGCGATCCGAGCGTCGCCGATAGTGGGATCATTTGTTCGTTCCGCTGCCCTTGAACGGGTTGAGCACGGTTGCAACTAGACCTTCGACGTCGCGGTCATTGCGTGTCACCAGCGTCAGGCCATGAGTCAACACCGTCGCCGCGAGCAGGCCATCGATAACCGGAACGGATCTGATGGCGCTCATACACCCCCCATTGATCGGCCACGGCGTCGTCTATTCCGAGCACACGCCCCGTATACGCGACCTTAACTTCCCGCAACCAGCGTTCGAGCGCCGCCGCCTTGCTCGGATCGCGAGAGCGGGCACGTTCAACGCCCTTCGGATTTCGCCGAGGACGAGCGTACTGAGAAAGATAGCCTCGTCCGCAATAGACGCATAGCAGGTGAACACATGAGCGTCGCGATGGGTGCCTTTTCGAACCTCGGAAATGACGTTGGTATCGATCAGGTAGCTCACAGGCCGACGTCGCGCCCTGGATCGGGGCTGCGATTAAGGTCGATCCCCTCCAGCGGCGCGGACGCCAGGAGCGCTTTCAGGTCTACCTTGGCAGGCTCGACAAAGCGTTGTTGAAGAAATCTTCGCGCCTCTACTTGTCGCGATGGATCGGACAAGGCGGACGCAACACCGCGGACCAGGCTTGCGTCTTCCTTGCGGACATTGACCTCGACCCGCACGAAGCCCTGGCCCTCCATGCGCGCGCGGTGAGTCGCGAGGGAGGATTTTGCTTTGGGCATACGCACGCCTCCATATTTCCGGAAATGATACCGGAAAACGAAGGGACGCGCAATCGTGCGATGCCGACTATAGGGCTATGGCGTAGACATCGTGCTCATCATCGTTGGGCGTGGCCCGCCACCACGTATTGGATTACCTGAATATTTGTGAGGCTCGTGGCTCTCACCCATCTTAGAACCCATCAAACCAACAAGTCGCCCTAAGGCTAAGCTTCCCGGAATGATCTCCGGCTCATTCAGAGGTTGTGCAGGAACTCGGGTCGCATCAGTTGGACACAGTCCGCCAGATTGGCGGCGGCCATTGTCAAGGTGTCGAGCCAGAGCGACGTCATGGGGCCAAACGGGCTTGACCGACGTCGATGCGGTTTCCGTCCGGGTCAGCGAAGACAAAGGCCCGCTGGCCGTAATCCTTGTCCTGGAGAGATTTTATGATCCGGACGTTAGCGGCTTGGCAGATCGCATAGAGCCCGGCGATGTCATCGACGAACATGTGGAACGCGTTGACGGTGCTTGGGCGGAAATCGCGTGACTGGCTGAGATGGATCTCTGCGCCGTCCTTCTCCAGCACCATGAAGCCGACCGGATCGCCGTTTTCGAATACTTTCTGGAAGCCGAGTACATGTGCGTAGAAGGCATAGGCTTTCTGGATGTCGCGGACGGCCAACCCAGGCGCCGCCCGGCCGAACGTGATGTGTTGGATATCTGCTTCGGTCATCGCTCTACCCGCAAGAGATGAGCAGAGGCGGCGGTGCGCATGCCCGGTCAAGGAGCGATGTCCCTATCGTTATGGTGCCACAGCGAACCCCATTTGAGAAGCCGGAACATCGCAGGCTGGGAGCCCACTCCTGGACCGCGGACATCCGGTTTCTGCGCCAAGCCATTGGTCGTGTCCCAGGGAGTGATGGAGCTGCCGGGACACGATCGGACACGATCCCCTGACGACACTATGCAATGCCTCTGGAAGGGTCATGTCGCTCTCTGTAGCGCCACGCGTACCCGTAGTGCTCATCTTCATCGAGCGTGGCGCGCCACTTTCCGCCGGAGCGCGCCGCGTCATTCGGCTACATTGCCCGGTTCGGTCGCATGCCCTGACCAGCGCCTATCTGGGGCGCCCAAAAAACAAGACGTAGCCGTCAGAGTCAGTGATCTCGAAGCCGCGCAGGCCGTCACTGGTATCCTTCAGCGGATTGCTGAATGGCGCGCCGCGCTCAACGAATTCGGCAGCCAGCGCGTCGGGATCGGGCGTGTAGCAATAGGCATCCCACCGCATGGCCGGATCGCGTCTGGGATTCGGTAGCGGTTCGGCCTCGCCAGCCTTGAGGAAGAGCATCGCCTTGTCGCGGCCGACGATGGCGAAGATGGGCTCCTTCGCAGGCTCCGTGAATTGCGCCTCAAAGCCCAGCTTGTCCTGGTAGAAGCCGATCATTGTCTCGACATCGCTGACGATGAAAAAGGGAGACATCGATTCGATCGTTGGATGCGTCATGGTGGCCCATCCCTTCGTTCTACCCCGGCGGCAGACCGCAGGCCGCCATACACAGTTCCGGCTTGCGACACGACCAGACGCAGATACATTGGGTGGACCGTGCCGGTCCCCCCAAACCCCCCGTCATTTTGAAGGAAGGCTTCGCAGCTTTCTCTTCCCAATGAACGATCACAACGCAA
The DNA here is from genome assembly GCA_903970435.1 of Acidobacteriota bacterium. Classification (GTDB taxonomy): domain Bacteria; phylum Pseudomonadota; class Alphaproteobacteria; order Acetobacterales; family Acetobacteraceae; genus CAJCIS01. Next base: position 28,266 of record CAJCIS010000214.1, read on the forward strand.
TCCTTGCCGCCAGCGCTTCCGATAGCTTCTGCATCAGCGCCACCACCTCCGCATCCGTCCCTACCGGACCGCGCAGCACAATCCCCGCCCTGTCACGCCGCACCGGCAGCGACGGATCCGCGGGCACGATCATCCAATCCGCCTGTAGTCTCCCCGATCCCGCCGCATCGATGTCCAACTGGCTGACGTCGATCATCAACCTGGACGTCACCTGCCCCGCCTGCGGCTGATCCGTCACCACCGCATCCCGCCTGGACGCCGCAAGCCGCGCCGTCACCAAATCCGTCAGCGTCAAAGACAGACGCGCTGCCCACCGCCCCGTGGCGCTGCGCCGCAGCGTATCGCCATCCCGCAGCAAAATATCCTGCGTATCGAGCGCGTCCGGAATACTGATACGCGCCACCGCAATCAGCGGCGCATGCGCGCCAAGCGGGGGCAATTCGCCGCTCACCGGAGGCGCCAACGTATACAGCGTCAGCGCCGGCGAAGCACACCCCTGCAGCAGCGCAAACGCAAACAAAACACGCATTGTGCGAGCCGCCATCACGGCTTGCGCCCAGTCAGCAGCAATTGCGGATTATGCTCCACATCGCTGGCAAACCCTCGCAAGGACGCCGAAGCCGCCGCGATATCGCGCAACGCGGAATCGATATTCGCCCGCGCCGCGCCACGTTCCGCCGTCAGGCCGCGGACGGACTCCAATGCCGCGTTAGCACGCGTCGCCGTCTGTGCCGCCGCCACGAGCAGCTTCTGCAAATCGGCGCCGCGCGCATTTAATTGCCGGTCGCCGGTCACCGCCAGACGGTCGATATTGGCCAGCGTAACATCCATCCTCGACCGCACATCCTGCAGCGTCCCGATCGCCTCCGCGGCCAGTTTGTCGGTCCGGTCGGACGTCGCCGTCAAACTGTCAACCAAAGGCGGCAACCCCAGTTTCAGCTTTTCCGACAAAGTGCGCAGGCTTTGCAGCGTCGCCGACGCATTATCGGTCAATTCCCGCAACGGCAACTGACTCAATTGTTCTTTCACCCGCTGGATCGCCGATTGCCGAACCGGAATCTCCGTCAACGCGGTGATGTCTGGATGCAAAACCGGCGGCAAAGCAGGATCAAAATCCAGGTCGATCTCCGATTGCCCCGTCACAAAGCTCTGCGTGTTCAGCTCCGCGCGCAGGCCAAGGCGGATCAGCGCGCCCAGATCGACCGCATCCGTTTCGCCATTTCGCCCAACGCGGACACGGCCGGCATCCAGCTGCACCTCGACCGGAATATAGGCCACATGGGTTTTCTGGTCGAACTGGATCGCGATGTTCTGCACCGCGCCCACCCGAACCCCGCGAAACGTGACGGGCGAGCCCACGGACAAGCCCGCGATCGAATCCTGGAACACCACGGCCGCGTCCTTCACCGGCGTAAAAACATGGAATTTGCCGAACAGCAGCGTGGCGCCCACCACCAGCA
>CAJCIS010000215.1 GCA_903970435.1 Acidobacteriota bacterium
GGCCTTGCCGTCACAGACCTCGATACGCTTGAAGAAATAGGCCGTCGTTCCACGCTCTCCCTTCTTGACCTGCCAGCCCTTGTCGGCCGCCTGCTTGTAGGTGGCCCAGCGCGGGTCGCTGGTACAGAAGGCGAGCGGTGACATGCCGAGCGTGACAACATTGATGCCGCGATAGCGCACGCCAGTCGTCGCATTGCGCGGCATGCATGGGCCGCCCGCCTTGTCCGGGTCCCATGGCCGGCGCCAAGGCGGCGTTCCGGCCTCGAGTGCCGCGATCACCTGGTCGGTCACGGCGGCGTAGTGGTCGCGTGGAGTCTTGTCGCTGCCGGTGTCTCGGCGAAACCTGGTCGTCATCGGGGTGTCCTTCCTCACGGATTTCTGGAACACCCCTCCCGCCCCGCGCCCTTGTCGGCCGGGGCAAGGGCACGCGCTTGCGTGCGGCCGCAGGCCGAACCCCTTGCGGCGGTCCGGCATAGGCGCGGTATCGCTCTCCTCCCACTATTTCATTTCGGTAAAACCAATCCGTTCTGGGGCGGCTTACAGGCGAGAGCCGAGGGCGGGGCCAGACCGAAAAAGGTAGCGACGAGTGGTCTCGCGGAGAGCCCGTGGCTTGCAATACTCGGCACGGGACGATCGTCCGGAGAGCCGGGACAGGTCGAACGGAGAGAATCTCTCTCGGCCCCAACCGGCTCAAACCCGTCCCAGCCGTCCTCAGCCTCTCACCGCGCCGTAGTCCACCCCCCGCCACCACGCAATCCGCTCGTCGAGTGTGGCGTTGGCAAGCCACAGCAGCAGATCGCCATGGCAGGCCAGGGGCGCGCAGAAACAGACGAGGTCGCAGCCACGCAACTCATCGAGCGCTCGCAGAAGATGATGCTGGTCGCGCAGCCAAGCCTCGTGTTTCGCGATGACGGCGGCACGGTCACCATCCGCGCCGATGCGGAACGGATTTCCCCATTTGTTACCGCGGCCGATGTAGACGGAGGCTACCGGCACACCGGCCTTATGCTTGTTGAGAACTGTGCACATCGCTCATCACCTCCTGATCCGCCCGTCGTGGCGGACTGGCGTCCGGGCGCGGCAAGGCTTCGCGGGTCACGCATCGGCCGCAGGGCGATGCGGGAACGGCTTGCCCGTTGACCCGCGAAACGCCGCGCCCAGGGAGGCCAAGCCGCGACGAGGTCGGGCTGGTGATCAAGGCGGCAGGGTCTCGGGCGGCGGTGGCGTTGTAGGGTTTATCGTCGCCGTGATTGCCAAGTGGCGTGACCACATAATCCGCCTTGCTCCGGCCGACGGCGCAATTTACGTGCCGAGTCCTACGGTCGCCGCCCGGATGGAGTTAGATTCATTGGCCAATGTTGGCCGAAAGCGGACTGGCCGGCTGTCCCAAAAGCCCTGTGACCCGGAACAACCGTGTCAGGCAAATGCCGCCCAGAGCAGCGAAAGGCCGGAGCAGAAGAGCAGCCCATCGAGAAGATTTTGGAAGGTGCTAATGCTCATGCGCTGGACGGTCGCCTTCCCGACGAATGAGCCCGCCATGACGGATGCGCCGACAATGAGACCTTGGAGGAGCGACGAAGGCGGAAGAGCGCCGATCTGCTGGAAGGTCACAACTTTGCTGACCATCAATGCAAGCGAGCTGGCGGCCTCGGTGGACAGAAACGCCCCCTTCAGCAAACCGTAGGATGTGAAGGCTGGCACACTGAGCGGCCCTGTCGATAGTACGATGCCGGTGATGTAGCCGATCGCCCCGCCGGCAAATGCCAATTGCCACAAGCTGATATGGAATCGATGGACATGAAGCCAACGCCGAGTCGGGATCATGGCCAGGAAAAATGCGCCAAGCGCGATATCGACGACGTGCGAGGGCAACACCACCAGGGTTCGCGCGCCGAGTGCCGCCGCCGGCACGCCGGGAATTGCGTAGGCGGCGAAAGCACGCCAGTCCACATCCCGCCACCACGCCATCACCTTGGCGATGTTCGACATGACGGCTGCCACCCCATGATCGGCACCGCCTGCTTGGGGCCAAACTAGGGTCAAAACCCATAAAATGGGTAGCGAATCAAATGGTTTATTGATTCTTTGGCCTCCGACTAGGAGGGCAGCGAATGAGACGGAACCTGTTTTGGCTATCGGACGAACAATGGGATCAAATCCAGCCACACCTGCCCACCGATGTGCGCGGCAAGGAGCGTGTGGACGACAGAACGGTGATAAGCGGGATCGTGCACGTTTTGAAGAGCGGGTGTCGGTGGAGTGATGTGCCATCGGAGTATGGTCCGCCGACTACGATCTACAATCGTTTCGTGCGATGGGCGGAACGCGGCGTGTGGGAGAACCTCTTTAACGCCTGCGCCGCGCGCGGCCGTTCAACTTATACGCAGATGATCGACTCCACTCACGTCAAGGCACATCGGTCAGCCTCGGGCGGAAAAGGCGGAGAACAAAATCAGGCGGTTGGCCGTTCGCGTGGCGGACGCAACACCAAAATCCACGCCGTCGCCGACGCTAAGGGCCGCATATTGACGTTTGTCCTGACAGGCGGCGAGGCGCACGATTGTCCGATCGGCGCGGGACTGATCGAAGCAACGCATCCGCCTGAACTTCTACTGGCCGACAAGGGTTATGACAGCGCCGAGTTGCGGGAGCTGTTGAAGGATCAAGGCACCAAAGCCGTCATACCCAACCGAAGCAATCGAAAGAAAAAATTCCGATTCGACAGGAAGCAGTATGAAAGACGGCATAAAATTGAGAATGCATTTTGTCGGCTGAAGGATTTCAGGCGGATTGCAACCCGCTACGATAAACTGGCTTTCGTCTTTGCCGCCGCCGTGCATCTCGCCGCCACCATCGCCTGGTGGGTTTGATGAGTCTAGACCCTAGTGAGAACAGCCCGCCACGCCGGCGACGAGGCAGAATGGTCATTGGCAGCCATTGTGAGCACGATCGTCCGTTGGCAAGCACGGCGCGCTGATGGCGAGCACAGTGGCAGATAATGTGAGCACGACGCTCGCTCCATTGTCAGCTAATCCGAGCAGGAATTCGCTCTGTTTGCGAGCACGAGCCCCGATGATTGCACGCGCCTACAGCTATCAGCGTGGGCACACGCCCGGTCGCGCGGTGGGCGACATGGCCGCCGCCGCCTATGTCGAGGAACGATGGCTCGCAACGGTCCCCAAGATTCCCCTCAATCCAGTCGAGATCAGGCCCAGACGCATGCACCGCACTGGCCACATAGGACTGGCGAGAGCGGGCGGCGCACAAGACGGCAATCAGTAGTGCGCGCTGCCCCCAGCGCGTCCCGGACCTCCTTCATCGCGGAGTCATCATGGAGCACGGGAGCTCCTGTGTAGCAGTGCGATTTGGCACTTGAGTCCGCATCGACACTGAGGCAAAGAATCCCCGTCCAAGGACTGACTCAATGAGGAGACCACCTGCCCGTCGCCGCAAGCCCTCCGCCGGCGGCACTTTGGTGTATTGTACCGCATACGCTACAACGCCCGCCCTGTGGCGCGCACGGTTTCGCACATGGGTGGATGCGGTGCAGGAGGGTCTCGGCGCTGACCAGATTCTTATTGTTGATGACGGCTCGCCGATGTTACCCGGCTGGGCGGATACGCGTTTGTCCTCCGGCGCGGGCACAGGGGATGCGGAAAACTTGGGTCGCCCCGGCGGCGTCATGCTGCACCATTTTAGCGATCGCTTGGGCCGCTCGTCGAACCTCGATTTCCCTGGTTGGTACCGCTCCTTTGCGTTCGGCGCCATCTATGGCGCTGCCCATGGATTCGACCGGGTGATGCACATCGAGTCGGACGCCTTTCTTATTTCGGATCGGTCCAAGTCTTTTTTTCGCGATTTCGCCGACGGCTGGGCCGCACTCTGGTGCGGAAAATATAATTTCCCCGAAAGCGCGCTTCAGGTGGCGGCCGGCGCAGGGGTGGCTTCGATGCGGGATTTCGCCAGCCTGCCGTATGAGGAGAGGCTGGCGGGGCGCGACCACGAGCAGGTGCTCCCGCTCACCCACGTCGAACGCGGTTTTGCGGGCGATCGCTGGGGCGAGAACGCCGAGGCGATTCCGCCGGATGCGGATTATGTGGCGCAGGTTCAATCGCAGCGGGAGCCGTCCTATTACTGGTGGCTGAAGCGCGCCGGCGGCCTGCGGGCGCCGCGGGGCGAGGGGCCTGGGCGCGTCGATCTCGATTTTGGCGCTGCGGGCAATGCCACCCAGTTCCTTGTCGATGGCTGGGGCGGGCAGGAGCCGGATCTTCGTTGGATGCTCGCGTATCAGAGTGTGCTGAGCCTGCCGCCACTGGAATTCGCTGGCGCCTATGCGTTGCGTATGACCGCGCTGCCGCATGTCGCGGGTGCCCGACTTCCCCATCAGCGTGTGCTGGTGAATATGAATGGGACGACGCTCGATGAGTTTGTGCTGAGCGGTGCAACCACGGTCGGCTGTTCGGTGCCCGCGCGCCTGCTCAAGCGCGACGGCACCGACCGACTGCGGCTGATCCACCCGGATGCGCAGCAGCCGAGCGCTCTAGACCCCGCCAATGGCGACCGCCGCCGCCTGTCGCTGGCATTGATGCGGTTGTCGATGGTGCCGGAGGATGGGGTATGAGGTTTCTGTCGGTCGCTCTGGCTCTGTTGCAAATCGTGGTCGAGGGCACGCGAAGGCGGCTGTTGATGGTGGGACTGGCTGGTCAAGCCGCCTTGAGCTGGAGCCGCTCGTTGAGAGACTGTGCTGCCTCGGCCAGGGCGGACGCGCCAAGGCCGAAAGCGCGCTCGACGATGCGGGCCTAATCGCGGCTGTCGCGGGTGACGTTGAAGGCCGACGCCTGTCCCTTTCGTAGCGCGCGCATCACCTCGAAGCCCTTGATCGTCGCGTAAGCCGTCTTCACTGTCTTGAAGCCTCGGACCGGCCGGATCAGCTGCTTCAGCTTGCCGTGGTCGGCCTCAATCACGTTGTTCAGGTATTTGGCCTGCCGGTGGACGGTGTGCCTGGGGCACTTGCCCTCCTTCTTCAACTCGGCCAGCGCGGCGGCGTAGGTGGGCGCCTTGTCCGTGTTGATGACGTCA
>CAJCIS010000216.1 GCA_903970435.1 Acidobacteriota bacterium
TTGCCCAGGCAATGCGGTTCCATCTTCGCCCATTGAGCGTCCGTCAGGCACATCCGGTCCATGGCAAACTCCTTTTGGGAGCTTGAATCACAGCAGACGTGGCCAGGGGAATCCTGATTCTCAACAGACCCTAGAGCGGCCCGACGGGCACCCGACGATTTTCCAGTCAGACTGAAGCCGCTCTAGCTGCTGGATTTGTTCTGTAGCATATCGAGATGTTTTTGGATTGTGGGCGTCAGCTGATCGGCCAAGGCCTTCACGTCCGGATCCTTGCCGCTGCTCGATTCCTTTTTCAGCAGCGCGAGCACCTGCTTGTGGTCCTTGATTTCATCTTTCACGTAGGTGCGGTCGAATTTCTTGCCGTCGAGCTTGTTGAAGCTGTCGATTTCCTTCTGGTCGGCCGGTGCCAGGTCGCTCGACACCTTGACGCCTTTCTGCTCGGCGAGCGCCGTCAGCTTCTGGCCGGCGTCGGTGTGGTCAGTGACCATCGTCTGCGCGATGTCCTTGATTTTGGGATCGCTGGCCTTCTGCTGGGCCAACTGGCCGGCCTGGATCTCGGACGCATTGGCCGATGCGAGCTTGTCGATGAACTTCTTGTCGGCTGCCGAGAGGTTGACGGCGGCCGTCGGGGCCGTATGCCCGGAGCCAATGGCGGCCGGCGGAACGGCCGTTCCCGGGGGCGACGCGGGCGGCGCCATGGATGCGCCACCCGGTGTGGGCGTTTGTGCGATTGCGGCGCCGCTCAGCAGCAAGACGCTCGAAAAAACCAGCCGTTTCAGCATACAGAATCTCCTAGGGAGCCGCCTCATGCGGCCCACTCGGGTGCTGAACGCCTGGGGCGCGCCATTGTTTCCGCGCCTTCGAGACGGAAAAAAGCGCGCTTCCAGCGTGGGAACCCGCATTCCGCTTCGCTCCATGACGGGCTACAGCTAGAGCGGCTTCAGTCTGACTCGAAAATCGGCACCCTCCGTCAGGCCGCTCCAGCTCTTTGTTTGAGCAAGCATTTTCATCAGCCCTCAGGCCGCCGGCTCGATAGGCACGATTCCAGTCAGGCTGATAATGCTCTAATTGATAGGTTCTAAGGACTTGTCCTTAGCTTGGGGCCAGGGGGCAGAGCCCCCTGGCCCTCTTCGCCACCGCCCCCCAAGCAAAACGTGGTAACGCGGTGCGATCCCCAGCATCGCCGGCACAAAAACCAGCGTCGTAACGACAGTGCATCCCAGGCTCATCAGCAGCAGGTCGCCCATGCTGGCGGTGCCCGGATGGCGCGACAGGGCCAGCGAGCCGAACGCCGTGCCGGTGGTAAGGGCCGAGAACATCACCGCCCGCGCGGTGGCCGAACTGACGAAGCGGTTGGCGCCGCTGCGCCAGTTCATGACGAAATAAATATTGAACGACACGCCCACCCCCAGCAGCAGCGGCAGCGCGATGATATTTGCAAAGTTCAGGCTGAGACCTGAAAGTTTCAACAGGAGGGCGGTCAGCAGCCCGGAGATCAGCAACGGCGCCATCACCAGCGCCACGTCCAGCGTGCGCCGCAGCGCCAGCGCCAGGATGACCGCGATGGCGGCCAGCGCGCTATAGGCGGCGACCTGGAAGGCGTTGGTGATGGTGTCGGCGCTCTTGAGGATCCACACGGCCGATCCGCTGGACTCCGGCAGGACGCGGAGCGCACCTTTCACCCATCGCCGCAATATGTGGCCGTCGATCACCGCGGCTTTGGGCAGCGCCTGCACCCGCGCGCGCCCATCTGGCAGCACCCAGTCGCGCCTCAGTTCATCCGGAATATCGGACAGCGACACCCGGCGGGCTGACAGGGCCTCGCGCAGCGCCTGCAACTGCGATGGGAGGTAGCGCGTCACCGCGGCATTGGCAGTCAGCAAATGGGCATCGGGGCCGTCTGCAAGGGCGCCGAAGTCGCGGCCGATCCGGCGCAGCGGATCGTCAGCGGGCAACCGGTTCGCCACCCCATCGATCTGGCCCGCCAGCGTGCGCGAGGCCTGGCGCAGCGCCGCCACCGTCACCGGCGGCGGCTGCGGCGGGGACGCCAAGGTCACGCCGAGCACCGCGGCGGCATCGGCGATCATGGCGAGTTTTTCATCCTCGTGGTCGGGCAGAAAGCTGTTCAGGGTCAGCACATCGTCGGTCAGCCTCAGCCCGGCAAGCTTGTCCGCTGCGCGCTGGGCCTCGGCCAGCGACGGCATCAGCGCCTCGATCGTATACGGGTTGGTGATCGGGTCGGCCATCAGGTCGTGCAAGGCGCGCATCGCCTCGCTGTTCTGGTTCTGTGTGTGCAACGGATCGCCGTCGAAATTCACCCGGCCGGCGAGCACCCCGCCGGCGATGGAAAGCGCGGCAAACACGGCAACGATGGCGAAACGGTGCCGCGTCACCAGCGCATCGACCGGCCGCAGCACGGCGAACCCGACCTCGCGCGGCTCGTCGCGGGGCCGGCACAGGGACAGCATGGCCGGCAGGAAGGTGAGCGTGCAGGCGAAGGCGATCAGCATGCCGCCGCCGGCGATAATGCCCAGTTGCGCGACACCGACGAATTTGGTGGGGGTAAAGGCGAGAAAGCCCGCCGCCGTCGCCAGCGCGGCCACCAGGATTTGGGCGCCGCTGCGGCGGCCTGTCTCACGCAGCGCGTCGGTCAGGTCAGGGTGCATGCGGCTGCGTTCGCGCAGCCGCACCGTGAACTGAATGGCGAAATCGACCGCAATGCCGACGAACAACACGGCAAACGCCACCGAAATGAGGTTGAGTGTGCCGATCGTCACCGCCGCAAAGCCCGTGGTCAGCAGCAGGCCCAGCACCAGGGTGGACAGGATCGGCAGCATCAGCCGCCAGGAGCGCACCGCGAGGTACAGCCAGAGCGTGACGAGCACCAGGCTGCCGGCCAGCCCAGCGGCGGCCCCCTGGGCGACGGAGGCAAATTGCTCGTCATCGAGCACCACCGACCCGGTGAGACGGACCCGGGCCGCGCCCGTGCCGACGTCCGGAATGGACGAAGCGGCGTGCCGCAACGCGCGGCTCGCCGCACCCCCCGGCTCCAGAGCGTCATAATCCAGCCTGGGCTTGGCGAGCACGAAGCGGAACCGGCCGGCCTCGTCGGTCAGCTTGCCGCCCAGCAATCGCTGCCACGACAATGGCGCATCATGGCCCGCGGCGGCCGCGGCTAGGCTGGTGTGAAACTGCTCCAGCGCCGGGGCGATGCCGCCCAGCGCCTGCCCGTGCGCAATGCCCTCTACCGCGAGCCCAAGTGCGGCGGCGAGGCCCCGCAGGCTAGGATCGGCCACCAGTTCGCCCAGGAAGGGCTGCGCATCGACGGTGCTTTCGAGCACCGACTGCAACGTTTTTGGCTCCACCAGCAGGAACGCATTGCGCCGCAGATAAGGCAGCGCGTCGGGCCGGCGGACATCGGCGAAGTGGACATGGTCGGCGGAAATTTTCGCCGCCAGTGCGGCCGCCGCCTCGTCGGCCTGTTCGGGGGACCGCGCATCCACCACGGCGACGATGAGATCGTCGTTTTGCGGAAACAGGCGCGCGATTGTGTCGCTGTGCTGCTTCCACGGCAGGCTGGCGGCGAACATGTTGCCGGTGTCGGTGGTGACACCCAGCCAAGTGCGGGTCGCCCACAGGCTGGCGGCGGCCAGGCATACCGCCAGGAACACCACGCGCAGCCGGTGGCGGGCACACGCGGCAACCAGCGGCGGCAATATGGCGCGTGTCGTGGCGGCAATGTTCAATCGGGACCCTGGGGCATAACGCGAGACGGCGAGGTGGCGGCTGGCTTTGGCACAGGCTTTGGCACGCTGGGCGAGTCCGTAGAAGCGTGCGCCCGGATGAATATCGTTACATCATGCAACACCGCCGCGCGCCAACGGAATACGGGCGCCATGGCCGTTATCAGGCCGACATGCCCAAGACCCGGAATTATTTTCAGTTCGGCTTGTCCGCCGGCCGCCCGCGCGCGTGCCGCCAATGTGACGCTGTTGCGAGGCTTGACGGTGGTGTCGTCGGTGCCGGCCAGCAGGAGAAGGGGCGGCGCATCCGCCCGCACAAAATTCACCGGCTGGGTCGCGGGGCCGCCCTCCGGGAAGCTGCCGGCAACGTCGGGGGTGTTGGCGGGGATGAAATCGTACGGTCCGGCCAGTCCGATCACGCCGTTCACCTCGACGGTGTCGCCACCGGACGCGCGCAGCCAGCTTGGGTCCAGGCCGAGCATGACGGCATTGTAGGCGCCAGCCGAATGACCCATGAGGAAAAAGCCGCCGCCGCCGCCCAGCGACACCTGGCGCGTCTGCGCCCACGCCGCCGCCGCGGCGCAGTCACGCAGGAAGTCGGGGAAAACGACCTCCGGATAAAGCCGGTATTGCGGCACCACGACCACCAGGCCGGTGCGCGCCAGGCTGGCGGCCGCGAACAGATACATGCCGCGGTTACCGCTATGCCAACCGCCGCCATAGAAAAATACCACCAGCGGCAGGCCGGCAGCCCCTTGTGGCCGGTAGATGTCCAGGCGCTGGTCGGGCCGCGGGCCGAACGCGACGTCGCGCGTGATGCTGAGACCCGTCGTGGGTACGGTGGCGTTCAGAATCGCGGCGGGGGAGCAGTGGGCCATGCTGAGGAGGAGGAGTGGCGCGAACTTTCTCATAATCTCTTCCTTGGATGGTCGTTCCAGGAAGTCAGGGCAAGGGCAGCCGTTCTTTTTTCCTCTCGCCACTCATTCCGCCTGCGTCGCCGCCGCACCCGCAAGCAATTGCCGGAAATATTCGATGGTGCGGCCGAGACCCTCATCAAGTGCAACTTTCGGCTCCCAGTTCAGCAAAAAACGCGCAAGTGTAATGTCCGGGCAGCGCTGCGTCGGATCGTCCTGCGGCAGTGGCCGATATTCGATGCGCGATGCTGAACCCGTCAGGTGAATGATACGCTCCGCCAATTCGCGCACGGCGATTTCGTGCGGATTGCCCATGTTGACCGGGCCGGTGACCTCATCTCCGGTGCCCATCAGGCGCACGAACCCGTCCACCAGGTCGGTGACGAAACAGAATGCCCGTGTCTGGCTGCCGTCGCCATACAAGGTGATCGGCTCGCCCTGCAGCGCCTGAACAATAAAGTTGGACACGACACGCCCGTCGTTCGGATGCATCCGCGGGCCGTATGTGTTGAAAATACGCACCACCTTGATGCGTGTGCGATGCTGCCTGAAGTAATCGAAAAACAATGTCTCGGCGGCGCGCTTTCCCTCGTCGTAACAGGCGCGCGGGCCCAGCGGATTGACGTTGCCGCGGTAATCCTCGGTCTGCGGGTGTACCGTGGGGTCGCCATAAACCTCGCTGGTGCTTGCCTGGAAAACCTTCGCCTTTACCCGCTTGGCCAGGCCCAGCATATTGATGGCGCCGACGATGGAGGTCTTGGTCGTCTGCACCGGATCGAACTGATAATGGATCGGCGAGGCCGGGCATGCGAGATTGTAGATCTCGTCCACTTCCACATAAAGCGGGAACGTGATATCATGCCGTAATGTTTCGAAATTGGGATTGGCCAGCAGATGGGCGATATTGGCCTTGCGCCCGGTGAAATAATTATCCACGCATAGCACGTCATGCCCATCGGCCAGCAGCCGCTCGCATAGATGAGACCCGAGAAACCCGGCGCCGCCGGTGACGAGGACGCGCTTGCGGACCAGGCTCATAGTTAATATTCCTTAAAGGAAAGGCGAAAGAAGACGTATTTCTTTTTTGAAAAAAAGAAACAAAAAACTCTTGATTTTTGGCTGAGCCGCCTTCTTCTCTTCTTAAGTGCCGCTAGGCTCAACATAATTTTTCTTCAAAAAAGAACTGCCTCCTTCCTTACGCTGCCGCCCTGATCGCCGCCGCCTTCACATCATCACCCACCGCCCCCGAAAACGTATCGAAATTGGCCTCGAAACGCGCCACCAGCGCACGCGCCGTACGGTCATAGGCATCCCGGTCCGCCCAAGCCTGTCTTGGGTCGAGCACCTCGTTCGGAATGCCGGCCACGTCGCGCGGCACCAGCAAGCCGAAGAACGGATCTGGCTGGAACTGCGCGCCGCGCAACGACCCGTCCAGCGCCGCGCGCAGCAGCGCCCTGGTGTGGGCGATCGCCATGCGCTTGCCGGTACCGTAGCTGCCGCCGGTCCAACCCGTATTGACCAGCCAGCAGGTCGTGCCGTGCTGCTGAATGGCCTGCTCTAGCAGGCTGCCGTAAACCTCCGGCCGGCGCGGCAGGAACGGCGCGCCGAAGCAGGTCGAAAACGTCGCCTGCGGCTCCCTTGCCAGACCTTTTTCGGTCCCGGCCACCTTGGCCGTGTAGCCGGACAGGAAATGATACATCGCCTGCGCCGGCGTGAGCTTGGCGATCGGCGGCAACACGCCGAACGCGTCCGCCGTCAGCATTAGCACATTAGCCGGCTGGCCGCCGCGGCCAGACAGTTCCGCATTCGGAATGTATTCGATCGGGTAGCAGGATCGGGTGTTTTCGGTATAGGCGGCGTCGTCGAGGTCCAGCCGCCCGCACTGGTCGGCGACCACGTTTTCCAGCACCGTACCGAAACGATGGGTCGCATTCCAGATCTGCGGCTCCGCCTCGCGACTCAGATTGATGACCTTGGCGTAGCAGCCACCCTCGAAATTGAAGACGCCGTCCGGGCCCCAGCCATGCTCATCGTCGCCGATCAGCTTGCGGTCCGGGTCCGACGACAACGTGGTTTTGCCGGTGCCCGACAGGCCGAAGAACAAGGCGGTATCGCCCGCGGCGCCGATGTTGGCGCTGCAATGCATCGGCAGCAGCCCGCGCTGCGGCAGGATCCAGTTCATGACGGTGAAGATCGACTTCTTGATCTCGCCCGCATATTCCGTTCCGGCAATGATAATCACGCGTTGGGCGAATGACAGCGCAATGGCCGTACTGCTGTGCACCCCGTCGATGGCAGGGTCGGCCTGGAACTGGGGCGCATGCAGAATGACGTAGTCGGGCTGGAAGCCGGCGAGGTCACGTTGCGGCGGGCGGATGAACATGTTGCGGGCAAACAGTGCATGCCAGGCGCTGGTGCTCACCACCCTCACCCGGACGCGCTGCGACGCGTCGGCCCCGGCATACAGATCCTGGGTGAACAGTTCCCGCCCCTGCAGGTAGGCCTGAACGCGGCGCCGGAGCAGCGAAAAATGGCTGCGGTCCAGCCGCTGGTTCACCCGGCCCCACCAAACCTCGCCGGCCGTCTCCGGCTCGTCGACGATGAACTTGTCGGCCACGGACCGGCCGGTATGCACGCCGGTGCGCACGATCAGGGCGCCGTCCGCGGAGAACCTGGCCTCGCCCCGGCGAATGGCGTGGGCGGACAATTGCGGCGCGGTCAGGTTCGCGTGCACGGTGGCGGGGGCGGTAACGCCCGTGTGGCCGAGCGGGCCACCGTCCGCGCGCGCGCCATGGGCGGCGCCCGCCGGCGCGACGTCCATCAGCGCGCCCTGCGCGGCGTCCATCCGCGCGCCCTGCGCGACGTCCATCAGCGCGCCCTGCGCGACGTACATATCGGCATTCATGGAAACACTCCCTCACCCGGCCGCGACGGGCCAATTTGCTGCCTTAACCCGCCCACCTTAAATCAACCATCACCAAAGACGTTGCGCCGCCGCCGCCGTCAACCGCTTCAGTGCCGCCTCGGCGGGGCCGGAGACTGGGGCGTCGAAGGCCACACGCAGCACCGTCTCGTCCTGCCCCAGGTCGAAGCCGTCGGTATCGACCCCGATCATGCGCCATACGCCGCTCGCTCCGCCAGCATGCGCCACGTTGTTCAAAGCCTCCCGGTGCGCCGAATTGCAGTGGACAACGAACGCGTCGGCCGCCGCCGCGACGGATGCCACGGCATCGGCCGCCGGCATCAGCGCCGGCGCTGTCAGATGGGCCGCCTGGCCAAAGCCGCCGACATACAGCGCCTGCGCAGGTTTCAGGCGCCAGAGTGAAAAATCGGTAAAATCGGCGTAGAGACGCGCGTAGGGGTGCCGGGCGAGCCAGTATTGCCGCGCCTGCCACTCTTCCGCGATTCCCGCTTCCAGGATGTGGGCCTCGCCCGTCACCGTCACCCGCGGCGCGGTCTGCCAGTTGAGGTTTTCCGGCTGCCCCACGGCCATCACGGCACAGAGCGGGTTCGCCAGAAGGTGGCGGAAATGCTCGGCCAGCGCGGAGAGCAGCAGCAGAACCGCGCCATCCGCCGCCACCGCCGGCGTCACCAGGGAGGCAAATGGCTGCGGAGCGCCGGCCTCGTCGTAGGCACCGGTGGCGAGTGTCGCCCATTTGGCGGCGCGCAACAGGCAGCGCGCCTCGTATGCCCGTCCACCGCCGCTTTGCGCGTCCAAATCCGCCTCCACCAGTCCTTGATCCCGCCATGTTCCGCCAGCATGGTGCCGCGCGCCAGCCCGCCCAGCCCTTCCGAAAGGCAGACATGAAACATACAATCGCCCTCGTCGATGACGACCGGAACATCCTCACCAGTGTGAGCATGACCCTGGAGCAGGAGGGCTACACCGTGCGCACGTTCACCGACGGCGAGAGCGCGTTGCAGGCGCTGAACGCCAAGCCGGTGGATTTGGCGGTGCTGGACATCAAGATGCCGCGGATGGACGGCATGGAACTGCTGCAGCGGCTGCGGCAGCGCACCCAGATGCCGGTGATTTTCCTGACCAGCAAGGACGAGGAGGTCGATGAGTTGATGGGGCTGCGGCTCGGGGCGGATGACTATATCACTAAGCCATTCTCCCAGCGGCTGCTGATCGAGCGCATCCGGGCGCTGCTGCGCCGCAACGATTCAAGCCGGGCCGAGGCCGAGGGCAAGCCCGCGGGCGGCGTGATGGTGCGCGGCGATCTGGTGCTGGATGAAACCAAGCACCAATGCACCTGGAAGGGTCAGCCGATCGCGCTCACGGTCACCGAATTCCTGCTGGTAAAGGCGCTGGCGGCGCGGATCGGCATGGTGAAAAGCCGCGACCAGCTGATCGATGCCGCGTATGGCGAGAACATCTATGTCGATGACCGGACGATCGACAGCCATATCAAACGCGTGCGCAAGAAATTCCGGCAGATCGATGGCACCTTCAACCAGTTCGAGACGCTTTATGGAATTGGGTACCGGTACAAGGAAGCGTAGCGCCCAGACGGTGAGAGAGGGTAGAAAAAGTTCGTTTCAAAAAAACAGAACACCCTCTCACGCCACACGCGCCAGGTTTCCCGCAGGCTGATAGGCGCCGTTCTCGCCGGGCATTGCGCGAAAAACATCCGTCAGGCCGAGGACGGTTTCTGCGCCGCCGAGAAACAGCACGCCGTCGGGCGGCATTTGCTTGATGATGGCGTTCAACACCTGAGACTTGGTTGCAGGATCAAAATAGATCAGCACGTTGCGGCAGAATACGACATCGAACTGGCCAAGCGGTCGCAGGTCGGCGAGCAGGTTCCATTCGCGGAATGTCACCGCATCGCGGAGCGGCTGCTTGATCCGCCATTGCGCATCCTCCTTGGTAAAGAACTTGACAAGGTTCTGCATCGACAGGCCGCGTTGCACTTCGAACTGCGAGTAAAGCCCGTCGCGGGCGCGCCGCAGTGGCTCGCGCGCCAGGTCGGTGCCGACGATTTCTACCCGCCGCCCGGGCATTGCGGGCGCCATTTCGGCGGCGATCATGGCGATGGAGTACGCCTCCTGCCCCGTGGAGGCGGCGGCCGACCAGATGCGCAGCGGGACCCCGGTGGGGCGGCTGGCATGCAGACGCGGGAAGATCCGCTGGCGCAGCGTGTCGAACGGCTTGTTGTCGCGGAAGAACAGCGATTCGTTGGTGGTCATCGCTTCGACCACGTCGCGTTCCAGCGGACTTCCCGGTTGCAGTTTCATCGCGAGCGCGTTCAGGTCGGGCACGCCCTCGCGCTTCATGATGGCTGCCAAACGCGTCTCGACAAGGTAGACCTTGTCGCGGCCCACAATCAGGCCGGAGCGGGCTTTCAGCATGTTCGCGATCGCAACGAAGCCCGTGCTCATCGGCGCACGCCCAGCATGGCGGCGATTTTCGGCCCGATCTGCGGCAAGGGTAATATGGCGTGCGCCAATCCGGCGCGTGCGACCGCGCCGGGCATGCCCCATACGACGCTCGTTGCCTCATCCTGCACCAGTGCCGCGCCGCCATGGGTGACCAGGTTGCGCACGCCCTCCATGCCGTCTTGTCCCATGCCGGTCAGGATGACGGCGAGGACGCGGCCGGCCGCGGCTTCACATGCCGAAGCCAGCATGGGGTCCACCGCCGGCCGGCAGAAATTGACGGCAGGGCCATCGGAGAGGCGAACGCAGAAGCCTGCGCCTTCGCGCCGAACCAGCATATGGCGGTCGCCCGGCGCCAGCAAAATCCGGCCCGGCTGCAGGCGGGCGCCGTCATGCGCCTCGATACAGGGGAGCACGCCAAGCTTATCGATATGCGCGGCCAGAATGGATGTGAAGGCGGCGGGCATATGCTGCGTCAGGACGACCGGCACTGGGAGCGCCGGACACAAATCCTGGATGAGCGTGAACAGCGCATTCGGTCCGCCTGTGGAACTGCCGATCGCCAGAATGAGCGGCGCCTGCTTCGGCGCGGGACGTAGTGTCAAGCCGGGCTGCGCGGAGAGTGCTGGTGTTGGTGATGCCGGCGGCGTGCGCGCGTGCCGGCGCAGCCGCGCCAGTCCTTTTACCTTTTCAATGAGTTCGGGACCGAATCGCGTGTCGCCGGCCACCTGGTTGGCCGACGGTTTCGGCACGTAGTCCGCCGCGCCGAGGCGCAATGCGCGCATGGAGGTGTCGGCCCCGCGCGTGGTGAGCGTGCTCGCCATGATGACGCGCAGGCCCGGATCGGCGGCGAGCAATTTGGGCAGCGCGGTGAGCCCGTCCATGACGGGCATTTCGATATCAAGCACCACAACATCGACATCGTGCAATTTGAGGGCATCGAGCGCTGCCTGTCCGTTGCCGGCGCGCGCAACGACGCGAATGGCAGGATCCGTTTCCAGAATGCGCGCGATGGCGGCGCGGATCACGGCGCTATCGTCGCAAATCATGACGCGCGCGACGGTGGCGGACGGGCCGGCCGACATGGGGACAGGGTTCATGAGAAGAACAGGAAGGAAGCAGTTCTTTTTTGAAAAAAAGAACTGCTTCCTTCCTGTTCTTCTCATGAACCCTGTCCCCATGTCGGCCGGCCCGTCCGCCACCGTCGCGCGCGTCATGAT
>CAJCIS010000217.1 GCA_903970435.1 Acidobacteriota bacterium
GTCGCGGGCAACGCCAGCGCCGCCTGGATGGAACGCTTCAGATGGCTCTCGTTCGAGGGTAAGACGTTCTCCATGAGCGGCAGCTTCAGGTCCAGGCGGGAAGCCCGGTAGTTCAGCGCGCGAAGGTCTTTCGGCAGGCACGACCCGCCGAACGCGAACCCGGGCCGCAAATACGCCGGCGAAATGTTCAACACGCGGTCCTCGCAAAACAGCGCGAACGCCGCGCGCGCATCCACCCCGTGCGCCGCCAGAACCCCGCCGGCCTCGTTGGCAAATGCGATCTTCAGCGCGTGAAAGCCGTTGCACAGGTATTTCACGCTTTCGGCCACCCGGTACGACGCCAGCCGGAACGGTGCCGCCACCGACGCATAAAGTTCACGCAACGCAACCGCATCGTCGCCCGGCGCCGTCCCCACCAGCGTGAACGGGGGTGCGGCGAAATCCCGCACCGCGGTTCCCTCGCGCAGGAATTCCGGGTTGCTGTAATATGAAAATCCGTCCCCCCGCTTCCGTCCGCTGAGCGCTGCCAGCGCCGGGATCAATCGATCCTCCGCCGTTCCGGGCGGCACCGTCGAGCGCATGACAACCGCATGCGGCGTGGTTTTCGTGCGCAGCGCCGCGCCGATCGACGCGATCACGCTGTCGATGGCGGCGAAATTGACGCTGCCGTCCGGGGCGCTCGGTGTACCCACGGCAATCAGCGAAATATCCGAAGCGGCAACCGCCTCGGCCACATCGCCGGTTGCGGAAAGCCTGCCGGCGCGCACGGACTCTGCGATCAGATCGCCGATCTGCGACTCCACGATCGGGCAGGCGCCGCGGTTGATCATGTCGATTTTTTCGCCGGCAACATCAACGCCGACCACAAGATGGCCGGCGCCGGCAAGGCATCCGGCGGAAACCGCGCCTACGTAGCCCAGGCCGAATACGGAAACGCGCATATGTTTGGCAAACCTGAAGGAGAAACAACGGCGCGAACGCGGCGTACGCGCCTTAAATTCCTGTTTCGGCCGTTTGGGAAGGGCCGGCTTGAGAAGGGCCCAGCTTGCGCAGGGCCCAGCTTGAGCAGGGCCCAGCTTGAGCAGCGCGGGGCGCGCCACCTGCCACAAACGCTTGTTTGCACCACACGCCGGAATTACTTGACTTTTAACCTCGGCGTGCGGATATGCGCGACAGCGATACATGCAGGAAGGCATCTGGCCACCGCGCAGGTGCGCAGCCAGCATCAGTGGCGAAACCCGCCACACCCTGTATTGCCCCACCCTTTTATTGAATGAGAGCTTTGTTGAACGAACCGAACGCCTGCGAGGCGGATGCCCCCCCGCAGACCGAAGACCTTCCCCCCGTAACCCCGGTGGCCGCCCCGTTGTCCCCGCAGGACGAATTCCGGGCGAGTCACCCGGACCCTGTCCCGGACGGCATCGAAGCCGAGGCGGCGACCGACGCCGTCGCCGCCGCCGTGCCGCTCTTTACCGAGACCGGCCTGTCCGAGCCCATCCTGCGCGCCGTGCTGGAAAAGGGCTATTTGCACCCAACCCCCATTCAGGCCCAGGCCATTCCGGTCATCCTGTCCGGCCGCGACGTCATGGGCGTGGCGCAAACCGGCACCGGCAAGACCGCGGGCTTCACGTTGCCCATGCTGGACATTCTGTCCGGCAGCCGCGCCCGCGCCCGCATGCCGCGCAGCCTCATCCTCGAGCCGACCCGTGAACTGGCCCTGCAGGTCGCCGAGAATTTTCTGCTCTATGGCAAGTATCTCAAGTTGAATCATGCCCTGCTGATCGGTGGCGAGAGCCTCAACGATCAAAGGGACGCGCTCATGAAGGGCGTGGACGTGCTCATCGCCACCCCCGGCCGGCTGCTGGACCTGTTCGACCGCGGCGGCCTGCTGCTCACCGATTGCCGCGTTCTGGTCATCGACGAGGCGGACCGGATGCTCGACATGGGCTTCATTCCGGACGTCGAGAAAATTGTCGGCTTTCTGCCGAAAAACCGCCAGACGCTGTTTTTCTCCGCCACCATGGCGCCGGAAATCACCCGCCTGTCGAAAGCGTTTCTGCAAAACCCGAAAACCATTACGGTCAGCCGGGCCGCCAGCGTCGCCACCACCATCGTTGCCGGCCTCACCCTGGTCGCCGAGCACGACAAGCGCGAAGCGCTCCGCCGGCTCATCCGCAGCGAAGACGTGCAGAACGCGCTGATTTTCTGCAACCGCAAGCGCGACGTCGATATTCTGCACAAGTCGCTGAACCGGCACGGCTTTTCCGTCGGCGCCCTGCATGGCGACATGCCGCAGCCGACCCGTTTCGCCACCCTCGAAAAATTCAAGGCCAACGAAATCCGCCTGCTGGTCTGTAGCGACGTCGCCGCGCGCGGCATCGACATCGGCGGCCTGTCCCACGTGTTCAACTTCGATGTGCCGCACCACGCCGAGGATTACGTCCACCGCAGCGGACGCACCGGCCGCGCCGGCCGCGAAGGTCATGCCTACACCTTGGCCTCCCCCGAGGACCGCCTGGCTGTCGAAGCCATCGAAAAGCTGACCGGCGGTGCCATCCCCCGCATTACCGTGCCGGGCCTGGACGTGGTGGAATGGTCCGACGGCGACAGCCGCAAACGCCGCGGCCGCGGCGCTCCGGCCAAAGGCGGCACCCCGCGCCGCGACGGCGACAAGCGCGACTCCGGCCGCCGGCCGCCTGAAAAGCGCCCAGCCGAAAAGCCGGCCGCCCGCGCCGAAGCGGCCCCCCCGTCCCGGCCGCCCCGCGCCGAGTCGCGCCCGCAGCGCGCGCCGTCGCCTCGGCCCGAGGCAGCGCCGCCGATCACCGCAGGCCCGGAACGGCCGGCGCGCGACCCTCGGCGTTGGCGTGAAGACGATCTCGGGCCGTCGGTGACCGGCTTTGGCGAGGAAGTGCCCGCGTTCATGCTGTTGCCGCGACGGGCGGTGCGGGCGAGGGAAGAGGCAGCGTAAGAAGAAGCAGTTCTTTTTTGAAAAAAAGAACCAAAAAACTTTTACTATTTTGCCTCCTTAACATTCAAAAGTTTTTTGGTTCTTTTTTTCAAAAAAGAACTACTTCCTTATGCAACTAAACCTCACCATCCAACGCCTGGGCGCCGCCGGCGACGGCGCCGCATTGGCGCCCGACGGCGCCACACTTCACGTCCCGCGCACGTTGCCCGGCGAAAATGTCCTTGCAACGAAACTAAATGCGCAACACGCCGTGTGCGACGAAATCCTTCTCGCCAGCCCGCAACGAATTCCCCCGGCCTGCCAACATTTCGCTGACTGCGGCGGCTGTGCCGTTCAGCATCTTGCAGACTCAGCCTACGCAGACTGGAAGCGCGGCTTGGTCGTAAACGCGCTGAAGCGAGCCGGTTTCGACGCATCTGTCGTCAGCCCACTCATGCGCACCAGCCCCGGCACGCGCCGGCGTATGGACTTTGCCGCCCGTCGCGTGCCGGGCGGCGTGCTGCTCGGCCTGCATACCGCCAATAGCGGAACAATTATCGACATCATCGAATGTCCCGTGCTGCACCCCAAGCTGGTGGCGCTGCTCACGCCGTTACGCACGCTACTCCGCACGCTGGACGCGCTGCGAACCACCTGCGATGTCGTTGCCAATCTGTATGAAGATGGTCTCGACCTGCTCTTGCGCCTCGATGCGGCGCCGAACGCCACCGACCGTGCGAAGCTCGCCGCGTTTGCCAGCAGTCACGGTGTCGCGCGCATCGCCTGCGCGGTCGGCAACGGCCCCCCCGAAGTCGCCGCCCTCCTGCGCGCCCCAACCATTCGCTTCGCCAACGTCACCGTCGCCCCCCCACCCGGCGCCTTCCTGCAAGCCTCCCCCGAAGGCGAGGCGTCGATCGTCGCCGCCGTCCTGGCCGGCCTGCCACCGCGGCTCCGCCCTCGGGCCCGCATCGTCGAGCTGTTCGCCGGCAACGGCACCCTCACCTTCCCCCTCGCCGCCCACGCCCGCGTGCAAGCCTTTGAAGGCCACGCCGAGTCTATATCCGCCCTCCGCCGTGCCGCCGGCGGCACCCGCGTGGAAGCCACCCACCGCGACCTCACCCGCCAACCCCTCCAGCCCGCCGACCTCGCGGGCGTCGCCGCGGTTGTCCTAGACCCCCCCTTTGCCGGCGCCGCCTCCCAAATGCCCCCCTTAGCCGCCGCCCGCGTCCCCACCATCATCTACGTCAGTTGCAACCCCGCCGCCCTGGCTCGGGACGCGGCGGCGCTTCGCCTTGCTGGCTACAAACTCGCCAAGGCCACCCCGATCGATCAGTTCTTGTGGTCCGCGCAAGTAGAAGCCGTATGCGTGTTTCGCAGCGC
>CAJCIS010000218.1 GCA_903970435.1 Acidobacteriota bacterium
TTTTATCTTTTGATGCAATCCCAACGTTCCGTCCATGGCCTCGACCTTTCCGCAGGCGCAGGAGCAAAAGTCTTTTGGTTCTTTTCTTCAGAAAAGAACGTCCTTCCTTACCAAGGCGCCGCCTTAAACTGACCCACTACCCCAATTTGCCTCCCCTGGCCTTCGCCACGGAAGCCGTCTAAGCGACACGGCTTCATTGTGGCCCAGCGGGAGTGTTCAAACCGGTGTTCTTGCGCGTGCATTCCGGCCGGCTGCGGCTCCTGGTGTCCTGCTGTCTTTCCGCAAGTTTGGGCGGCTGCAGTGCGCCCGGATACGTCAAGCGCAAGATCTTCGGCCCCGAGGACAATTCGCCGAAAATCCTCAGCGGGTTCATCGGCGGCGTGGTAGCCGATGAGCCGCGGGCGGCGCTGACGGCCAAGGAGGTGCTGGCCACCGGCGGCAACGCGGCGGACGCGGCGGTCACGCTGGCGTTCGTGCTGGCCGTCACCCTGCCCTCGCGCGCCGGCCTCGGCGGCGGCGGCGCCTGCGTGGCCTACCAGCCGGGGGCCGACAGTCCGAACAAGGGTGTGCCCGAGGGCATCGTGTTCCTGCCGGCGGCCCCCGCCGCGGCGGGCGGCGAGCGCCCCGCCGCGGTGCCGATGCTGGCGCGCGGCCTTTACCTACTCAGCGCACGGTACGGCTCGCGCAACTTCGCCACCTTGCTGGCACCGGCGGAAGAGGTGGCACGATCGGGCTTCCCGGTTTCACGCGCGCTGGCGGTGGACCTGGCGCCCGTGGCTGGGCCGCTGATTGGCGACCCCGGCGCCGCCTCGGTGTTCGCGCCGGGCGGCGCGGTGCTGACGGAAGGCGGCACCTTGCGCCAGCCCGACCTGGCCGAGACGTTGTCGCAGCTGCGCGCCCTGGGTGTGGGCGATCTGTATCAGGGCATTCTGGGCCAGAAGGTGGCGGCGTCCGCGGCTGCGGCCGGCGGCCCGTTCACCTCGGAAGATCTGCGCCGCAACGTGGCCGCTTTGGTGCCGGCGATCGATACCGCGGCGGGAGAAGATACGGTTTCCTTCGTGCCCCAGCCCGCCGACGGCGGGTTGGCGGCGGCGGCGGCCTTTGGCGTGTTGCATGGCAACCCCGGCGATGTGCAGGGCGCCGGCGCGGCGTCGCAGGCGGCCGCGGCAAAGGCACGCGGGTCGGCCGGTGGTTTGCCGGCGCTACCCGCGTCGACCAGTTTCGTGGTGGTGGACCGCAAGGGCGACGCGGTGGCGTGCGCGCTGACCCTGAACAATCTGTTCGGCACCGGCCGCATTGCCCCGGGCACCGGCATATTGCTGGCGGCGTCGCCGGCGGCCAAGCCGGCGCCCCTGCTGGCCGCGGGCGTCGCGTGGAGCGGACGCGGCTTTCGGGCCGCGGTTGGCGCAAGCGGGCAGAACGCGGCCGGCCTGGCGGCAGGCTTCGCCATGGAAGGTGCGCTGGCCGGCGGCGCCCCGCCGGTGCCCGATCCGGGCCGCGCCAATGTCGTATCCTGCACCGGCTATTTGCCAGGCGCACCGGCCAGTTGCCGCTTCAAGGTCGACCCGAGGGTGGCAGGATTGGCGCTGGGCTCGGAGTAGCAAAAGTTTTTTGTTTCTTTTTTTCAAAAAAGCAATACTTCCTTCTTCTCTCGATACGAGTAGGTGATGCTGAAAACCAGCCGCGCCGCCGAACTACCCGCCTTCCTCGCCATGGATGTGCATGCGGCCGCGAACCGGTTGAAGGCCTCGCTCCCCGCCGGCGCGCCGCCTGTGCTGCACATGGAAGTCGGCCAGCCGGGAACACCCGCGCCCGAAGGCGCGCGGCGCGCGGTGGAGGCGGCTCTGCGCGATGGTTTGCCGCTCGGCTACACCGACGCGATGGGCCGCGCTTCGTTGCGGGAGCGGATCGCGGCGCATTACACGGACTGGTATGGCGCTCCGGTCGATCCGGCGCGGGTGGTGATTACCACGGGCGCATCGGGAGCCTTTCCGCTGGCGTTCCTCGCGGCGTTCGATCCGGGTGACCGGGTCGCGCTGGTGTCGCCGTATTACCCGCCCTATGTAAACATATTGCGCGCGCTCGGCCTGGTCCCTGTGGTGCTGGAAGCGACGGCTTCGCACCGCTTTCAGCCGACGCTCGACATGCTGGAGCGCCTCGATCCGCCCCCGGAAGGGTTGATCGTGGCGAGCCCCGGCAATCCCACCGGCACGATGCTGCACCGGGACGATCTTGTTGCGATCGGCGATTGGTGTGCCGCCAACTTCGTGCGGCTCATTTCGGATGAGATCTATCACGGCCTGAACTGGGACGTGGCGATTTCCACCGCGGCCGGGGTGCCGGGCGCGGTGGTAATCAACAGTTTTTCGAAGTACTTTTCCATGACCGGCTGGCGGGTCGGGTGGATGGTGGTGCCGGACGATTTGGTGCGGCCGGTGGAATGCCTGGCGCAGAATTTCTTCATCTGCGCCCCACATATATCGCAACTGGCCGCCGAGGCCGCGTTCGATTGCCATGCCGAGTTGCAGGAAAATGTCGCCCGGTATCGGCGCTCTCGCGCGCTGCTGATCCGCGCGTTGCCGCAGGCTGGATTTCCAAGATTGTCGCCGGCGGAGGGTGCGTTTTACCTGTTTGCCGATGTGGCCGGACGGACGAATGACAGCGTGGCTTTTTGCCGGCGCATGCTGGCTGAAACCGGTGTCGCGGCGACGCCCGGCGTGGATTTCGACGCGGCGCGCGGCCGCCACTTCGTGCGATTTTCCTATTGCGGACCCGAAGCGGATGTGCGCGAGGCCGCGGCCAGGTTAACAAGATTCAAGGAAGCAGTTTCTTTCACATAAGAAACTTTTTCTGGAGCGGCTTCAGTCTGATACCGATCCGCGTTGAGTTTGACACATCAGGGAAGGCGGGGGGTTTCACCCCCTCGACCCCGACCGGCGTGCCGCCGGCGTCGAAAGCGCTGCGCGGCACAAGAACGTTTGTGCCGCGCAGCGCTTTCGACGCCGGCGGCACGCCGGTGGGGGTCGAGGGGGCAAAGCCCCCCGCCTTCCTTCGGTGGGTGAGCCTCAACGCAAGTTGGTATAACAAGGGCAGATCTTTTTTTGAAAAGAACTTGTTGCTTTTGATTTTCGTGCCTTCGGACCGGGTCACGCCAGCGGCGGAAACCACCACAGCGGCTTATTCCCATCATTGAACGGGTGCCGATAATAGTGCCGCAGCACGCCGTCCGCGGTGTTCTCGGGCACGGCGACGCCCCATTTGCGGGCGAAATAGTTTCGGTTTTCCTCGAACCAGTGACGGACATGGTGCGCCATGTCGGCATCGGCCGTAATCGTCAGCGAGCCGTGATGAAAGAACCGCGCCGCGTGAACCACGCAGCAACGGCCGCCGCCAAGAACAATCCGGCCGTAATAATCGTTGTCCTCGAAATAGGCGGGACGGAAATTGTCGTCGAACGGGCCGAAGCGCGTGCGGGTGGCGGGCGGGAACATGACACAACTGAAGTCCGCGCCGTCGCTGACCTGATCGGCGTCGCTATCGTTGCCGCCGGTGGTGCTGATGCCGGACCAGAGATCGGCCTGCCGCCGCGCGCCGAACGCAACGAGCTGGTCGAGGCAATCCGCCTCCAGGCGCGTATCGTTGGCGATGAGCGCCAGGTAATCGGTGCCGTCCGCCACGGCGCGGTCGCATCCCTCGTTCCAGGCGCCGGCGACGCTGCGTTCCACGAACGGCTCGTAGATAACGCAGGCCGGGCCATCAAATCGCGGCACTAGCATGTTTTCGAGTTCGCGCGGTCCGCACACGCTGAGCCGGTTGCAGACGATGTAAAGGGCGGCGCAATGCCGGGTGCGCAGATGCGAAACCGCCTCCAGCGTGGCCGCCAGGGTCGTTTCGTTTTGTAATACAACGGGCATTACGATGCCGATTTTCGATTGCCGCGTCATCCACCGAACCAAGAAAAAAAGTAGTTCTTT
Source organism: Acidobacteriota bacterium (assembly GCA_903970435.1). Lineage (GTDB taxonomy): Bacteria > Pseudomonadota > Alphaproteobacteria > Acetobacterales > Acetobacteraceae > CAJCIS01. The sequence continues at coordinate 3,975 of CAJCIS010000218.1, forward strand.
TTTGAAAAAAAGAACCAAAAAACTTTTGCTCGTTGACGCGTCAACCAGAGAATAAAAGTTTTTTGTTTCTTTTTTTCAAAAAAGAAATACTTCCTTCCTCGCCGCCAAACCCCAGCGCGTGTACCGTTTCGATAACCCGCGACACGGTCAGGCCCTGCAGGCAGTCGATTCGCCTCCCGCACGCCGAAAAACGAGCGCCGAACCAGCACGGCGCGCAGGGCAGGCCGGCATCGAGCACCGTCACGTTGGGCGGAAAGCGGCCTAGCGTGGCAGCCGGCGTGGGTCCGAACAGCAGCACTGTGGGCACGCCGACGGCCGCCGCCATATGGCCGATACCGCTGTCGTTGGCCACCACCGCGCCCGCCGCCGCCAGGGAAGCGGCGGTCTGGCGCAAGGTCAGGCGCCCGACCAGGTTGCGCACATGCGGTGGAAACGGCGGCCGCGGCGCGCCGCCGAAGCCGCGCAGATCGTCTTCGGTGCCGACCACGGCCACGTCGGCGAAATGACCTGCGAGGGCGGCGAAGTGCGGCCAGCGCTTGGCCGCCATTTCGCCGCCCTTGCAACCCGGCGCCAGCACCAAGGTCGCCGGGCCGACGCCGAGCGAGGCGTCCGGCGCGATCGGCAGCGTGCAATGTGGCGCCTCCGCCCCCTTCGCAGGGCCGCCGAGGGTTGCGGCGAACGCCAGATACCAGGCTTGCTCGTCGGCGTAGAAATCCGCGTCCGGCGGCCGCCGCACAGCATTTGCCACGCGCCGGTATCCGGGCGCGTAAGCGGCCCAGTAGAAGGGCGGCACGGCCGGCAACACCGCGCTGTAATGCGCCGCTACGGCGGGCGTGCCGGCGCTCACCAGCCGCAGCGCGCCCCACCCCCGCAACAATTCGGCAGTCTCCGGATAGTCGCCATCCACCCGCACATCCACCGTGAACCCGCGTCGCGCGAGCAGCGCCAGCAGCGGGGTCGCCAGCACGATGTTGCCGATCCCCGACGCCAGATGCACCAGCACGGCGTCATGGGCCGGGCGCGAAGACATGCACGTCCCATCCCATTCGGCGCGGCACAGCATGCGCGGCGCAGGATTTCTCGAACTGGCGATGGATCGCGTCCTGGTGCCAGCCGCAGGCCAGAAACAAAGCGCGCCAGGCGGCACGATCGAACCGCGTAATTCGGGTCGGGTCACGATCCCGTCCGGCCGCCGCCGGCGGCGCGATCACGGCCACGAAGGCCTGCCGCACGTGGGCCCGCGCCTGCGGCAGGAATCGTTGCAACTGCGTCTCCGTCAGGCTTTCCAGCACGAACATGGCAACCGCCAGATCCCAGCTTTCGCCCCAGACCACATCGTCGACCCCGGCCAGGCGCAAATGCGGGCGCGCGGCCGCGTCCGCATGGTCGATGGCCCACGCGCTGTGGTCGAACCCGGCGGCGGCGATGCCGCGCTCGCGCAGGGCACGGACCAAAAATCCCTTGGCGCAGCCGATATCGATCACGCTGCGCGCCTCCGGGAAACTATCCCCGAGCCAGGTTGCGGCGTCGCGAAACACAGTCTGAAACATCGGCCATTGGTAGCCGCGGTCCCAGTTGCTGGTGCGGCCATGCTCAAAATAATTGGCATCGTACCAATCGCCCGGAATGGGCACCGGTGGCGCCGCCGGAGATACTGTTTCTGCAACAACCGACTGAAAAGCAGGCGGTGGCGCGCGCAGCGCCAGAAGCCTGTCACGTGCCGCGGCCCCGATGCGTTCCGGCGCGTGCGCCTGGCGGAGTTTCTCGCCCGCCGCCGCCGCCCGTGCCCTGGCTTCCGCACGATTGGCGTACACAAAACGCATGCCCTCGGCCGCATGGCGCAGATCCGGTTCGGCCCAGCGCATGCCCGGCTGATAATAGGCGTAGCGCTGACGCACCGGCGCCAGGCGGTGGCGCACCAGCCAATGCGCGTCCGGGTCGAGGTAATCGAGCGGCCCCGAATAGCCGGTGGCGATCACCGGCGTGCCCCGCGCCGCCGCCTCGAACAGCGGATAGCCCCAGCCCTCGCCCTTGTGCAGCGACACGTAGCAGTCGCCGCGCGCTTGCAGGGCGGCGACCCGGTCCGGCTGCCATGTTTCGGCGGCGATCACCACGCGGCCCTGCCCACCCGTACGCTGACGCGCCGCGGCCAGCGCGGCGCGTGCCGCCGGCGCCGCGGCCGCGCCGCATTTCAGCACCAGAACCGCGTCGTTCGGCACTGGAAATTCGGTCAGGAACGCCTCGATCATGCCTTCGGGGTTCTTCCGATCCTGCCACTCGAACACGGCATAGAACACGAAGTCCGCGGCACCCACGCCCTCCAGCGACAGGTCGTCGCACGATACCGGTGGCGGCCCAGCCGCATGCGGCAGCAGGAACGGAGCGCGCCCCAGGCCGGCGGTAAAAACATCCACATTGAACCGGCACGGCAACCAAACATCGGTCGCGTGCGTCAGCGCGCCGCGCCATTGCTGCGGCATGGTATCGGTTTCCCATACCGTTACCGCAATGACATTCTTGCGCGGAAACGCGGCGCGCGCCCAGTACGGCGGAATGCCATGGAAGATGTGGAAGTCGGCATCGTCGTCGCGCCCCAGCAGGGAGGCGACGAGAGGATCCTCCACGCACGCGGGCGGCGTCCCCGTGTCGGTCACCGCAACACGCACACCTGCATGATGAAGCGCGTGGATGTAGAGCCGGGCGGCCTGGCCGTAGCCGGTGGCGTTGAACACCTCGGCGCTATAGGTGACGCGGAGCGGCGGCGCGGGCGGCGCCGGGACTTCGTCGCGGTGCACCGGGCCGAGCCGGGCTTTCACCTCCTCGGCGGTCAGGGTTTTCAGACAGGCCAGGTGCTGCGCGCAGTCCCGCCGGCCCCAGGCGCCGCGCCGGCATTCCGCTTCGCAATCCAGCCCCTTGCTGACCGGCACCATGGCGGGCGCGGCCATCGCCTCGCGCGCCGGGCTGGTAATGCCGAACACGCCCAGCGTCTTCACGCCCAAGGCCACGCCGAGATGCATCAATCCCGAATCGTTGGCGACCAACGCCGCGCATTGCCCGATCAGGGCGGCGGTGTCGGCAAGCCCGAGTTGGCCGGTAAAATCCCGCACATGCGGCGGCCATTTGAAATCGCGGCCGAAATAGCTGCCGCTATTGTCGCGATCCGCCGCCGTGCCGACCACCACGACCGACGGCAGCAGGCCCGCCAGGGCCTCGAAACCGTGCCATCGCTTCCACGGCCAGTCTGGCTTGCAGCCGGGATGCAGGGCCACCGTGCCGGGCGGCAGGTCGAACCGGCGCCCGGACGGTATGGCAAACGGAGCCGGCATCGCGCCGGTCCAGCCGAGCGCGCGCGCCATCCGGGCGACACAGGCACTATCCCCCTCGGCGAGCCAGTCTTGTTGCGCAAAACGCGCCACCCGCGCGGCCGGTATCGCCGCGGCCAGCGGCGCGGCCCAATAGGTCAGTGCCGCCACGTCGTAGTGCGTGCCGGCAAAATCGGGCGCCGGGCACGCCGCCTGCGGCACGCCGCGCAGAATCGGCAGGCCGGGCGCCATGATGACGCGCCGCACTTCCGGGGCCTCGCGCAGCAGGTCGGCCACCTCGGCGCTATGGGCGGCGAGCAGCACATCCACCTGGTGCCCGAGCCGGTGCAGCACCCGGATGAGCGGTGTCGCGCGGATGATGTCGCCAATGCCGGCGGCGGCGGCCACCAGCGCCGTGCGCGCGGCCGGCGCGATGACCGCCGCGATATCGGCCGCCGCGCGCGGGTGCCAGCGCGGATCGGCGGTCAGCTTGCGGCTGGTGTTATCGGCGTGAATGCGGCCGACATAAAATTCCGTGCGGGGCAGGGCGAGCAGGCGGGCGCCGGCATGGCTGCGCAGGAACTGGGTGTCCTCGCCGATGCCGATGGCGGCAAAGCCCTGGCGCTGCCAAAGCGCGCGGCGGTAGCACAGGGTGGCGCCGTGCAGCCAGCTGCCGCTGTTCTGCGGCCAGACATATTCCCACGCGGCGCCATCCGCGTGGTCGCGATACAGCACGCGATCGAGGCCGCAAATGTCCGCCCCCGAGTCGCGCAGGGCGGCGACCTGGTAGCTCAGGCGCCAGGGCGCATACCAGTCATCGTCGTCCCAATGCGCAATGAATTCGCCGCGCGCGGCGTCGCACGCCCGGTTCCGCTTGGCCCCCAC
>CAJCIS010000219.1 GCA_903970435.1 Acidobacteriota bacterium
CCTCGCCTGCGGCCTGGTCCTCGGGTCGATCCATGCCCGCCGCTATCCCCGTCTGTCCATCATGCGTGCAACGCGAACCCCGTGCTGGCGTCCGGCTTTTCCCGTCGCGACATTGGGCTCGCTATCATCGCGGTTGTTAAAACTTGCCGTACAATCCTCAGTGTGCCGTGCGGCCCGCCGTCTGCGTGTCGAGTTATGTGGAGAATCGTGCCATTCAGCGCCGTTCAAAAGCAGCCTGCGCCCGCTGCGTTCCGTGGCCACATCCCACACGCCCGCGCCGCATAACTCCACAAAACTCCCGACAACCCCATGCCAAACCAGTGGAGATTGAGCGTGCGTAAAATCCTGGTGGTGGAGGACGACGTGCCGCTCGCGCACATGCTGGAGGAGTACCTGGCCCCGGAAGGCTTCTCCGTCGCACTCCTGCACGACGGCGCCGCCGTCGCGAACACCCACCTCGAGGATGTCGACCTCGTCGTGCTCGACCTGATGCTGCCGAACCGCTCCGGCTTCGATCTGCTGCGCGACATCCGCAAGGCGTCGGACCTGCCGGTGATCCTGCTCACCGCCCGCGACACCGAAACCGACCGGGTCGTGGGCCTGGAGCTCGGCGCCGACGATTATGTCCCCAAGCCGTTCAAGCCGCGCGAACTGGTGGCACGGATCAGGGCCATCCTGCGCCGCACCGAACGCGCCGAGCATCCCGCCAGAACCTTGCGGGTCGGCGATGTGGCGCTCGACCCGCGGGCGCGCGAGGCATCCTGCGCCGGCCGCACGCTCGATCTCACATCGGCGGAATTCGCCCTGCTGGAACGCCTGTTGCAGCGCGCGGGCCAGCCGGTCAGCCGCGACGAACTCGCACAGGCCGCCCTCGGCCGCGTGGCGCGCGCCGGGCTCGACCGCAACGTCGACACGCTCGTCAGCAAGCTCCGGCGCAAACTCGGCGACGAGGAAACCATCAAGACGGTGCGCAACGTGGGCTACCTCTACGCCGCGCCGCTCGCCGATCCGCCGCCCGCCGACGCTGCCTGAACGGCCGTCACGGTGCGCAGCTTCCTCGGAAAAATCTTCTTCTGCATGCTGCTGGTCCCCGTGCTGGCGCGCGGCGGCGGCATGCTCCTCGAAGCCACGCTGAGCGACCCGCGCCCGCAGAGCGAGCGCACCCTGGCCATGATCATGCCGGCCATGGCGGGGCTCGCCGCGTCCGAAATCGCGCAAAACGGGCCGCAGGCGGCCACCGACATTCTGCGCGCCAGCCACGGCGTGGTTCAGGTCCTCGCCAAATCCAGAAGCTGCACCGATCCCAGGGCGCACAGTGTCGTGGCACCCGTGCCCGGCACCGACGGCGTGTGCCTCGGTGCCCTGCCGCCGCCGCGGCCCATGGTGCTCGGGCTGGTCCCTGCCAGCCTGTGGTATCTCCTGCCGGTCCTGGAACTGCTCTGCTGCGGCATCGTCAGCTTCTTCCTCGCCCGCTATCTGGCCGCGCCCATCCTGCGCACCCGCGTCGCCGCCGCCGCGTTCGCCGCCGGCGACCTCGCCGCCCGCGCCGCCCCGCCCCTGCAGCCGCGCCGCCGCGACGAGGCCGCCGATCTCGAGCGGGAATTCAACCGCATGGCCGACCGGGTGGCCGCCATGATCGCGGCCCAGCAACGTTTCATCGGCGACGTGAGCCACGAAATCCGCTCTCCCCTGGCGCGCCTGGCGCTCACCCTCGGCCTGGCCCGGCGCGAAGCCGCCCCGCATCTGCTCGGCCGGCTCGACCGCATGGAGCAGGAGCTCGATTCCGTCTCCCGCCTGGTCCACGAACTGCTCGTCCTGGCCACGCTCCAGGGCAGCGTCGGCCCGCCGGCGTCCGAACTGATCGACCTTCCCGACATGCTGGACGGCGTTGTCGACGACCTCACCTTCGAATTTCACGAACGCGGCCACGCCATCCGCACCATCCGCCGGCCCGGCGCCTGCGTGGTCCGGGGCGATGCCGCCCTGTTGCGCCGGGCGATCGACAATGTGCTGCGCAACGCCCTGTTCTATACGCCCGATGATACGGAGGTCGAAATGATCGTCGAATGCGACGCGGCCTGGGTCAAGCTTGTGGTGCGCGACCACGGCCCCGGCGTGCCGGAGGCGGCCTTGCCGCAATTGTTCGAACCATTTTTCCGTGTCGATCAGGCAAGGGCCCGCAATACCGGCGGCGCCGGACTTGGTCTGGCGATTACGCAGCGCGCCGTGGAGTTGCACGGCGGGCGCATCCGGGCGGCGAACGCCAAGCCGCATGGCCTGGCGATTCGGATTGAGTTGCCGGTTGCGACAGCGGAAGAAAGGAAGGAAGCAGTTCTTTTTTGAAAAAAAGAACCAAAAAACTTTTGACCGTTAAAAAGAAGTTTTTTGGTTCTTTTTTTCAAAAAAGAACACTTCTAATCTTACGATCATTGGCACCGCCAGCAAAACAGCGCACCCATTCCAAACCAAACTTTGTGTATTCAGCTTCCCCTCCAGCACGGCGCTCCCGATAGCCGCGCCAAAAAGCACTGTGCTGGTTAGCAACTCTTCACGGCCGCCCCCGCCGCCCCGCACGTCGCCGCCCGCCAGCCGTCCCACCGTCACCAGCAACGGCACGGCAAACGTACTGAGCGGAAACTCGCGATAACGGCCGTCGCACAACAGCAGCATCTGCATGACAGAAGCGGTCCAGACGAACAGAAAGCAAATATCCTCGAAAAGCCCGTGCAATGGCGGCAGCCGCAGCCGCGTCAGGAATGCACGGACCATTTCGGCCGCGTCCGCCCCCGTCCGCCCGGGCGCCCCCGGCAGCACGCCCCCCAGGCGCAGCATGGCCAGCACCGCAAGCGCCGCCTGTGCCGGCACATTCACCGCGGCCGCGATTTCCAGATTGATATCGAAC
>CAJCIS010000220.1 GCA_903970435.1 Acidobacteriota bacterium
GGTGCCGTCTGATATGTGGATAAGTGGCCGGTCGAGATTTCGTCACCTGAGGAACTGATCGACGGGCCACTTATCCACATATCAGACGGCTCAACAACAACCGCAGTTTTTACTTCACCCTTATCTAGGCCAGCCCCAAAAGAAATACTTCCTTCCTTGCCCTGTCTATGGCGTTCCCCAAAACCCAGCAATCTGCTCGGCTTCCGTCACGGCGACGTTGGCGCGTTTGTGGTGCTGGCGCTGGTCGTCGCCCACCGGTACGTGCGTTGCGCGATAAGGGTGGATGTCGGCGGCCATGCGGGCTACCGCTGCGGTCCGTGTGCGAGCATCATGACGCCGAAACCGTTTTCGAGGGTCTGCATTCATGTCTTCGGGCGAACCGACATTGCATCTCGTGTGCGGCAAGATTGCCGCCGGGAAGTCGACCCTCGTCAACGAACTGGGTCGACTGCCGGGTGCGATTGTCGTGCGGGAAGATTATTGGCTGGCTCGCCTGTATCCGGGGGAGCAAAACAACCTGGCTGATTACGTCCGAAATTCGATGCGGCTGCGGAGCGCCATGGCCGCGCATCTGGTGGATCTGTTGCGCAGCGGCCTCTCGATCGTGCTCGACTTTCCGGCCAATACGCCCAGCAGCCGGGCCTGGATGCGCACATTGTTCGAGGGCGCGGGATGCGCGCACCGGCTTCACTATCTGGATGTACCGGACGAGGTTTGCAGAGCCCGCCTTCGTCGCAGGAATGCGAGCGGCGCGCACGAATTCACGGTCAGCGACGACGACTTCGATCGCTTTACCGCTCACTTCGTTCCACCTGGCGCCGACGAGGGGTTCGACGTGGTGACGCATCGCCCATGACGATCGGGAGGTCCGAGCTAATCCGGGCTACGGCCCTGTCCGGGAAGAAACCAAGTGAAGTCAGCGCCTTGGTAAGGAAGGACGTTCTTTTCTGAAGAAAAGAACCAAAAGACTTTTGCTCCTGCGCCTGCGGAAAGGTCGAGGCCATGGACGGAACGTTGGGATTGCATCAAAAGATAAAAGTTTTTTGTTTCTTTTTTTCAAAAAAGAAATACTTCCTTCCTTACGTCACTTACCGCGTTCCCAAGAACCCGACAATCCGCTCCGCTTCGGTTACGATCGGCTCCGCAACGGCGCGGGCGTGCGCGGCGCCGGACGCCAACAGGCGATCGAGCTCCGCCACGTCATTCAGCAGGCGCGCGGTTTCGGCGGCGATGGGGGCGAGGGCGGCGACGGTCAGGTCGGCGAGCTTTGTCTTGAAGGTGCCGAAGCCGGCGCCGCCGAGTTCGGCCAGCACTTGCGCTGGCTCCAGGCCGGCCAGGGCTGCGTAGATACCGACCAGGTTGCGGGCTTCGGGGCGGTCCGCGAGGGCTTCGACGGTGTCGGGCAGGGGGTGCGGGTCGGTTTTGGCGCGCTTGATTTTCTGGGCGATTTCGTCGGCGGAGTCGGTCAGATTAATGCGGCTCTGGTCGGAGGGATCGGATTTGGACATTTTGCGGGTGCCGTCACGCAAACTCATGACGCGGGCGGCGGGGCCCAGGATCAGGGGTTCGATGCGGGGGAAGAAATCGACGCCGTAATCGTGGTTGAATTTCTCGGCGATGTCGTTGGCGAGTTCGAGGTGCTGGCGCTGGTCGTCGCCGACCGGCACGCGGGTTGCGTGATAGGTGTGGATGTCGGCGGCCATCAGGTTCGGATAGACATAGAGGCCGACCGACGCGGCCTCGCGATCCTTGCCGGCCTTGTCCTTGAACTGGGTCATGCGGTTGAGCCAGCCGAGCCGCGCGACACAATTGAAAATCCAGGCGAGCCGCGCGTGGGCGGAGACGGCGGACTGGCAGAACAGCGTGGCGCGTGCGGGATCGATGCCGCAGGCGAGCAGGGTCGCGGTCATTTCCCGGGTCTGCCGCCGCAGCGCTTCCGGCTCCTGCCAGGCGGTGATGGCGTGCAGGTCCACCACGCAAAACAGGCATTCATGGTCGTTCTGCAGCGCCACCCAGTTACGGATTGCGCCCAGGTAATTGCCCAGGGTCGGCACCCCCGACGGTTGTATGCCGGATAGAATGCGTTGCATGGCGCAGGCCATGCGTTGGCGCCGCGGCGGGGTCAAGATGATGGGTGCGCGGCAGGCGCTCAGGCGACGCCCAAAATCCAGCGAATCGCTTTGGCGGCCGGAGGATTGTGCCATGCGAAGGCGCGTTGCCCCGCATTGCACCCTACGTGCTAAAGGCTGCCGGGGAGGCTGCCGGGTTTGCCGAAGAGCCAGCCTTGGCCGAGTTCGACGCCCAGGGACGCCATGGTCGCGGCCTGGGCGTCGGTCTCCACCATTTCGGCGATCACCTGCGCGCCGACGCCGTGGGCGAGTTCCACCATGGCGGCGACGAATCCCGATTCGCGCGCGCCGCTTTGCGCCTTGCGGACGAACGAGCCGTCGATCTTGACGTAGGCGACCTTGAATTCCTTGAGGTATTGAAAGGCCGAACTGCCGGCGCCGAAATCATCCAGGCAGACGGGGATGCGGGCGTCGGTCAGGCGGTTCACGGTTTCCGCCGCGGACTGCACGTCATCGATGTCGGCGGTTTCCGTCAGCTCGATCATCAGGCGATCGCGGATGTCCGGCCGGTTGTCGATCAGGCCGAGCAGCAATTTCCGGAACACCGGGCTTTGCATGGACAGGCCGCTGATATTGACCGCCACCCGCGCGGGCGCCTGCGTCATGGCTTGCAGGGCACGCCGGAGCACCGCCTCGTCCAGCGCTTCCGCCAGGCCGGTGGCTTCGGCAAAGCGGACGTATTCCTGGGTATTGGCGAAATCGTGACCGACGATGGGATACGGGCGCAGCAACGCCTCGAAATGATGGGCCGTCCGGTCGGAAAGCCGCACGACGGGCTCGAACACCAGGCGGAACCTGCCGCGCCGCAGGGCGGACAGAACCGCGGCCGAGCGCGCCTCGGCGCGGTCCAGAAAGCTGCGCAACCCCTGATCGAACCCGCCGGCCTGTACCGACGCGGCGCCGCCGGTCGCGAAGCACGCGACGGCGAACCGCACGACCCGCATGGCATCCCGCGCCCCGATACCGGCCAATTCCATGGGGATCCTGGTGCCCGACACCGGCTGGCCAGTGCCGGCAGCGCGCAGGATGCGGCCGACATGGTGCTGCAATGCCGGCACATCGATCGCGTCGCCGCCGAGCAGGCCGAACCGGCCCTCGGCCATTTCGGCGGCGACCGCGCCGTCGCCCCCCATCTCCCGCAACAGGGCCGCAATGTCGCGTTGCAGGTCGCGGCGCGCGGTGTCGGGCAGGCGCGCCCAGCCGCCGACTTCGAACAGGCCGAGGCCGCACGGCTCGCCGCCCAACAGCCGCGCTTCCACCGCGTTTTGCAGTTGCGGCGCCCCTGCCAGCGACGGCACATCCGCGGGGGCGGCCGGCATGCGCGCCAAGGTCAGCCAGGTGACCCCGCTGCGGTGCGGCAACCGCAAGCCGGCCACCGCGACCAGCGTTCGTTCCGCATTGGCCAGCCGTAGCGTGACCGGCGCGAGACGGCCGCGATTGCCGAGCTGGCAGAGTGCGATTTCGAGCCCGCCAAAATCCTCCGGCGCAATCAGGCAGGCGAACGGCTTGCCTTCGAATTCCGCCGGCTGCCGGCCGAATCGCTCGCGGAACACGCCGGCGGCGAACACGATGCGGCGGTCCCCGTCCAGTTCGACGAGCAGGTCCGCGGCGGCGAAGGCGAAACCGACGAAACGGTCCAGCGCATCGGATGCGGCGGATGGCGCGGCGGTGACGGTTTGGATGGAGGGCATCAACCAGCCAGGGTTACGCCCCACCTCTACCCGACCTTAAGTTACCACAGCCTCAATGGCGGACGCGGTCGTGGGTCGGTTTAAGGCGGCTTGCCAAACTTTACCCAGCCGCCCGCCCGAATGGGGGTAAGGGCGAGCGGCCGGGCGCAGGCGGCCTTGGCGGGCCGCCATCCGGGCGTGCTTGTCATCAAGCGCGTGCGAAGCGGACTTGGCGCCATTGCGCATCTCGGGTCCAATGAATAATTCTGCCCTGAATGATCGATTGAGCCGATGAACTACCTGCCCGCCCCGCAACAGCTCCGCTACCTGGTGACGCTCGCCGAGACGCAGCATTTCGGGCGCGCGGCGGCGGCCTGCGCGGTGACGCAGAGCACGCTGTCGGCCGGCCTGATTGCGCTGGAACGGCAACTGGACGCGCCGATTCTGGACCGGTCGCTGGGCAAGCGGGTTGCCTTTACGCCGCTGGGGCTGGACATCGTCGCGCGGGCGCGGGCGGCGCTCGCGTCGCTGGAAGCGCTGGCCGAAGCGGCGTCGGTGGCCCGCACGCCGATGAGCGGGCCGCTGCGCATGGGGGTCATTCCCACCATCGGCGCGTTCCTGCTGCCGCGCCTGATGCCGGCGCTGCGGCATTCGTTTCCGAATTTGCGGCTGTATTTGCACGAGGACACCACGGCGCGGTGCCTGGACCGGCTGACCGCCAACCGGCTCGACCTGGTGCTGCTCGCGCTGCCGTGCGACTGCGGCGCGGCGGTGACCTTGAAGGTGGCGCGCGACGAATTCATTGCGGCCTTGCCGCCCGGGTCGCCGCTTTCGGTGCTGGAGCGGGTGACCCCGCGTCAATTGTCGCAGGAACGCATGTTGCTGCTGGAGGACGGCCACTGCCTGCGCGATCAGGCGCTGGCGATTTGCCCGCCCACGCGGAACGACGCGTCGGACGGCTACGCGGCGACCAGCCTGCATACGCTGGTACAGATGGTGGCGAGCGGGCTGGGGACCACGTTGTTGCCGCGGCTGGCGGTGGAGGCGGGGGTGACGTCGGGGGCCGACGTGACCCTGCGTCCGCTGGCCGGGCGGGGGGCGTGGCGGACGTTGGGGTTGGCGTGGCGGCCGGATAGCCCGCGGGAGCAGGATTATCGGGCTTTGGGGCGGGCGCTGGGGGAGGTGTGCGGCAGCGACGAAAATGCCAGGGGCTCTGGCGGGACGAGCGGTCAGGCGACTCCCAACGATTAACGAATCATGTTGGTCGCGAGGCGGGTGCCGTGCGAAGGCGCATTGCACCCTCCCGCGCTGGCGCGAATGACGTCGGGAATTCAAGAATCTTTAGAGTCCGTCCCAAAAGTAGGTCAGCAAAAACAAAGGCTTAAGGAAGCACGTTCTTTTCTGAAGAAAAGAACGTCCTTCCTTACCAAGGCGCTGACTTCACTTGGTTTCTTCCCGGACAGACGCTTACTTTTTTGAGTTATTCATGACGCTCACCGTTTGCATCGCAAACCCCTGCGTCCCGGTTGACTTCACCGAAAGCACATGAAGCCCCGCGGCCAGCTTGAGTGTTACAGTATTCGTATTGGTCCAGTTATCAATATTTCCCCCGGTATCCGGTATCGCCACTTGCGCCGCCGCGTGTCTGTCCAGTCTGAGTTCTGCCGTCGAGGCGCCATAATAATTGCCCACGCTGAGCACCACATTATAGCTGCCGCCTGTGGGTGCGTTGATCAGATATCCGCAATCGCCGTGCGGGTCGATATACAGATAGG
>CAJCIS010000221.1 GCA_903970435.1 Acidobacteriota bacterium
GGTGCCGTCTGATATGTGGATAAGTGGCCGGTCGAGATTTCGTCACCTGAGGAACTGATCGACGGGCCACTTATCCACATATCAGACGGCTCAACAACAACCGCAGTTTTTACTTCACCCTTATCTAGGCCAGCCCCAAAAACTTTTGCTCTATCGAGCCAAGCGCGAAACCTACGTGCAGGCGCAGACCGCTGCCTTACTCCGCCGCCGCGCGCCCAGGATGCAGGGAGACCGCGCGTTCTCGCAGCACCACCTCGCCCCCATGCCGGCGGGCCAGCACCAGATAGAACGCTGGGACAACGAACAAGGTGAACATGGTGCCGATGGACAATCCGCTGGCGATGACGAGACCCATGGCGAACCGGGCTGCCGCGCCGGCGCCGGTGGCCAGCACCAGCGGCAGCACGCCGAGCACCATGGCGCCTGTTGTCATCAGGATCGGGCGCAGCCGCAGCAGGGCGGCGTGTTCGATGGCTTCCCGCTTGGTGAAGCCGAGGGCTTGCTGTTCGTTGGCGACTTCCACCATCAGGATGCCGTGTTTGGAAATCAGCCCCATCAGGGTGACCAGGCCGACCTGGGTGTAGATATTCAGTGTGGCCCCGTGCACACCGAAATAGATGAACACCAGCGCGCCGGCGAGCGACATTGGCACGGACACCAGAATGATCAGCGGGTCGCGGAAGCTGCCGAAAAGGGCAGCGAGCGACAGGTAAACCACCACCAGGGCCATGCCGAAGGTGGCGGCGAAGCCGCTGGATTCCTGGATATATTGGCGTAACGGTCCGGTGGCGTCGGTGGCGTAGTCGGGCGGCAGCACGCGCCTGGCGATGCCGTCCATGGTGGCCAGCGCCTCTGCCACGCTCACACCGGGCAGCGGCACCGCTTCGATGGTCGCGGCATTCAACTGCTGGAAATGATTGATCTGCTCGGGCACGGTTTTCATGACGATTCTGGCGACCGAGGAGAGCGGTACCGGCACGCCATTGATATCTGCAATGGTAAAGCTGCCCAGCTGGTCGGCGTTCATCCGATCCTTCCGCTGCACCATCGGAATGACTTTGTAGCTGCGGCCGGCGAGGTCGAAATAATTGATGTAGCCGCCGCTCAGCAGCGTATTGACCGTGGCGCCGACCTTGGACATGTCGAGCCCGAGTGCGGCCACCTTGTTGCGATCGACCACGATATCGGCTTGCGGCAGGTCCACTTTCAGATCGCGATCGGCATAGGCGAATTTTCCGGACGCCAGCGCGGCCTGCACGAAGTTTGCCGCCACGCGGTCCAGTTCGTTGAACGAGCGTGTGGTTTTCAGGACATATTCCACCGGCAGCCCAAACACGCCGGGCAGGCCGGGGTCCTGGATCAGCGCCACCGAAACGCCGGCGACATTGTTCAACCGCGCCTGCAATTCGGGCAGCACCTGGCTGGTGGTACGATTGCGCTGGCCCCAGCTCTTCAGGCCAATGCCCACACTGATCTGGCCCGGCTGGTCGAATTGATACACACGTTCGATTTCAGGTGCGTCCAGCGCCTTGAAAATTGCCGGTTCGGACTGGCGGATCAGATCGATACCGGCCGTGGCCGGCGACGCGCCCTGGCCAAATATGAACCCGCTATCCTCTTGTGGCGCCAATTCGCTGGTGCTGCCGCGATACAGCCACACGCTGCCCACCAGCACCAGCACGCCGAACGCCATGAGGGGCAGGCGTGCCGCCAGCGCGGCGCGCAGCGGCGGCCGGTAAATGCGTTGCATGCGCGGCCGTTCGACGATTCTGCGCTTGTGCGGCTTGAGCAGAAACCGGCACATCATCGGCGACAACGTCAATGCCAATACGGCTGAGACAGTTACCGATCCCACCAGCGTCATGGCGAATTCGGTGAATAGCGCGCCGGTCAGGCCCTGGCGCAGCGCCACCGGCACGTACACCGCCACCAGCACCACTGTCATTGCAACGATCGGACTGGCGAGCTGCCGCGCGGAGCGCAATGAAGCGTCCAGCGGGCTGGCGCCGTCGCTCATTTCGCGGGCGACGTTTTCCACCACGATGATGGCATCGTCCACCACCAGGCCGGTGGCCAGCACCAGCGCCAGCAACGTCAGCAGATTGATCGAGAACCCCAGAATCCACAGAATGGCGAAGGTGCCGATCAGCGACAGCGGGATCGTTACGATCGGTATCAGAGAGGCGCGGAACGACCGCAGGAACGCGAACACCACGAGCGCCACGATGCCGAGGCTCTCCAGCAATGTCTTGGCGACTTCGCGGATCGAGGCCACCACGCTGTCGGTCACGTTATAGGCGACATCGGCGGTGAGCCCCGTCGGCAATTGTTCCCTGATGGCGGCGAAGCGCTTCTGCACGCCGGCCACGACATCCAGAACGTTCGCGTTTGGCGCCGGCTCGACGTCGATGAAGATCGAGTCCTGGCCGTCGAATTTTACTGATTGGGCATACGCGTCCGAGCCGAGTTCCACGTGGGCGACGTCGCCCAGCCGCACGATGGCGCCATTGGATTGCCGGATGACGAGGTCGCGAAATTGATCGACCGTGTGCAGCCCGGTGTTGATGCCGAGCGGTATTTGCGCCACCGGGCCGGCGGTGGTTCCCGCGCCGCTGGTAAAATTATTGGCCGACAGCGCATTGGAAATATCGGCGGCCGTCAGGCCGCGCGCCGCCAGCTGACGCGGATCGAGCCACGCCCGCAGCGCGAAATTCTGCTGACCCCACACGCGGGCGGCCTGCACGCCCGGAATGGATTGTATCTGCGGACTGACCACCCGCGTCAGGTAGTCGCTCAGTTGTTCCAGACTCATGATTTTGCTGCGGAAGGCATAAATCAGGGTGCCGCCCTGATTGCCGACGCGTACTTGTATTACCGGCAACTGGCTCTGCGGCGGCAATTGCCCGCGCACCGAGTCGATCTGCGCCTGGATGGCGCTCAGCGCGCGGTCGGGGTCCACGTTCAGACGCAGATGGATGCTGATGGAGCTCGATCCGTTCGAGCTCTGGCTCGAGATCTGATCGATCCCGTCGACCGCGGCAATGGCGTTTTCCAGCGGCGTCGTAATGAACCCCGCCACCACGTCCGCATCGGCGCCGTAATACGCGGTGTCCACCTCGATATAGGCCTGCACCGTCTTGGGAAATTGCCGCACCGGCAGCGTAATGCCTGCCCGAAGCCCAAGCAGCAGAATGAACACGCTGACCACGACGGCCATGACCGGCCGCTGGATGAACAGATCGGTTGGACGCGCCATTTGATTACTCCGCAGCCGCCTGACCAGGGTGCAACGCGACCGCGCGTTCCTCGAGCACGACATCGCTGCCGTGGCGGCGGGCCAGCACCAGATAAAACGCTGGCACAACGAACAAGGTGAACAACGTGCCGATGGAAAGTCCGCTGGCGATGACGAGGCCCATGGCGAAGCGTGCGGCGGCGCCGGCGCCGGTGGCAAACACCAGCGGCAGCACGCCGAGCACCATGGCTGCCGTGGTCATGAGGATGGGCCGCAACCGCAGCAACGCGGCATGTTCGATCGCCTCTCGTTTTGAGAAGCCCAGGGCCTGCTGTTCGTTGGCCACTTCGACCATCAGGATGCCGTGTTTGGAAATCAGGCCCATTAGTGTGACGAGGCCGACCTGAGTGTAAATATTCAGCGTCGCGCCATGCACGCCGAAATAGATGAACACCAGCGCACCGGCAATCGACATCGGCACGGACACCAGAATGATCAGCGGATCGCGAAAGCTGCCGAACAGCGCAGCCAGCGACAGATACACCACGACCAGCGCCATGGCGAAGGTTTGCACGAAGCCGGAGGATTCCTGAATGAATTGCCGCAGCGGTCCGGTGGCGTCGGTGGCGTAATCGGGCGGCAGCACGCGTTTCGCAATCGCGTCCATGGTCGCCAGTGCCTGCGCCTCGCTGACCCCGGGCATTGGCACCGCATTGATGCCGGCCGAATTCATTTGCTGAAAATGATTGATCTGCTCAGGCACGGTTTTCAGCACGATGCGCGCCACGGATGACAACGGCACCGGCACGCCGTTGATGTCGGCGATGGTGTAGGCGCCGAGCTGGCTCGGGTTCAGCCTGTCTTTTCGCTGTACTTCGGGAATGACCTTGTAGGAGCGGCCGGCCAGGTCGAAATAATTCACATAACCGCCGCTGAGCAGGGTGGTCACGCTCGCACCGATCTTGGCCATGTCGAGACCGAGGGCTGCGATCTTATCGCGATCGAGCACGACATCGGCCTGCGGCAGATCCACCTTCAGATCACGGTCGACATAGGCGAATTTACCGCTTGCTTGCGCCGCTTGCACGAAGTTCGCCGCGACCTGGTCAAGCTCGGTGAAGGAGCGTGTCGTTTTCAGCATGTATTGTACCGGCAGCCCGAAAGCGCCGGGCAGTCCGGGCGGCTGGAATAGCGCGATCGATTCCGCGGCGATGTTGGAGACCGCGGCCTGCAACGCGTTCAGCACCGCGGTCGTGGTGCGATGCCGTTGTCCCCAGTCTGACAGGATGATGCCGCCCTGGCTGGCCCCTGGCTGGGCGATCTGGAACACACCGGTCACCTCGGGCGCGCTCCGCAATGCCGCGTAATTCCCCGGCAGGTCGGCGGCCAGGGTATCGATCGACGCGGTCGCGGCCGGCGATCCCTGAAATGCAATGAAGCCTTCATCCTCCTGCGGCGCCAATTCGCTGGTCGAGCCGCGATACAGCCAGACACTGCATACCAGCACCAGCACACCGAGTGCCACGACCGGCAGGCGTGCGGCGAGCGCCGCGCGCAGCAGCGGCCGATAGATGCGTTGCATGCGCGGCCGCTCGACGATCCTGCCCTTGTGCGGCTTCAACAGAAACCGGCACATCATGGGCGAAAGAGTCAGCGCCAGCACCGCCGATACGGTAACGCTGCCCACCAGGGTCATGGCGAATTCGGTGAACAGCGCACCGGTGAGGCCCGAGCGCAGGGCGATCGGCACGAACACCGCGACCAGCACCACGGTCATCGCAACGATCGGGCTGGCCAGCTGGCGCGCGCTGCGCAAGGCCGCATCCAGCGCGCTGGCCCCTTCCGCCATTTCGCGCGCCACGTTCTCGACCACGATGATGGCGTCGTCGACCACCAGCCCGGTAGACAGCACCAGCGCCAGCAAGGTGAGCAGGTTGATGGAAAAACCAAATATCCACAGGATGGTGAACGTTCCGATAAGCGATAGCGGTATGGTAATGACCGGCACCAGCGACGCCCGCATGGAGCGCAGGAAGGCGAACACCACCAAGGTCACGATGACCAGGCTTGCCAGCAGGGTCTTGGCCACCTCATGGATCGATTGCACCACGCTGACGGTGGAATCGTAGGCGACTTCCACGTTGAGGCCGCGCGGCAGGCCTTCCTTGATGTCGGCCATGCGCTTTTTTACCGCGGCCACGACGTCCAGCACGTTGGCTTCGGGCGCCGGCTGTATTTCGATGAAAACGGCCGGCTTGTTATTGAAACGGATGGCCTGCGCGTAGGTGTCGGCACCCATTTCCACATGGGCGACGTCGCCGAGCCGCGTAATGGCCCCGTTGCTTTCGCGTATGACCAGGTCGCGAAACTGTTTTTCGGTGTGAACGCCGGTGGTGATGCCAAGGGGAATTGTCACGCCCTCGCCGGCCGTGGTGCCCGCGCCGCTGGTGAAATTATTGCTGGTCAGCGCGTTCGACACATCGGCGGCGGTCAGGCCGCGGGCCGCGAGTTTCCGCGGATCGAGCCAGGCGCGCAATGCGAAGCTTTGGCCGCCATCCACCTGAGCCTGCTGCACGCCGGTGATGGATTGCAGTTGCGGGCTCACCACCCGCGCCAGATAATCGGTCAGTTCCTCGGCGCTCATGATATCGCTTTGGAACGTATAGATAATGGCGCCGGTGGAGCCGCCGGTGCGCAACGTGATGACCGACGCCTGGCTTTGCGGCGGCAACTGGCCGCGCACCGAATTGATCTGCGACTGAATTTCCGTCAGCGCCTTGTCGGGGTCCTGGTTCAGCCGCAAATGAATGCTGATGTCGCTGGTGCCGTTGTAGCTGTTGCTCGACATGTGATCGATGCCGCTGACCTGGGCGATGGCCGTTTCCAGCGGCGTCGTAATGAAACCCGCCACCACGTCGGCGTCGGCGCCGTAATAGGCTGTCTGCACATCGAGGTTCGCATCGACGGTGCGCGGATATTGCCGCACCGGCAATGTCGTGCTGGCCCGCAGCCCCAGCAGGAGGATGAAGACGCTCACCACCACGGCAAGAACCGGCCGCTGGATGAAAAGGTCGGTACGGCGCATGCTATTCCTCCGCGGGGTGCGGCGCCGGATCGTCGGCCGGCAGCAGATTGTTATTCACCACAATCGTGCTGCCCTGGTGCAGCTTGATCTGCCCCGAGGTAACCACCACGTCGCCCTCCTTCAAGCCCGCCAGCACGGCCACCTGGTCGCCGCGGGTCGGCCCCGCCTTCACCAGCGCCGTATGCACGGTTTGAGGATGGCCGCCGTCCGCCACGTAAACCGTGCTGCCATACGGGTTATACACCAACGCGGACTGCGGCAGCGTAATATAGCGGTGCTGCGCGCCTTTCGACATCACCACGTTGGCGAACATCCCCGGCAGCAGCACGTGGTCGGGATTGGCCAGTGTCGCGCGCACCTGTGCCATGCGGCTGGCCTGATCCAGTTTCGGGCTGATCGCAGAAACCTGGGCGGAAAACAGCCGCCCCGGGAACGTATCCACCGTCACCTGCGCCGCGGCACCTATTTTGACGTCGGAAAGTGCCTGCTGCGGCACGTAGAAATCGACATAGAGCGGGTCGAGCGCCTGCAGCGTTACCACCGTGGTGCCGGCGTTCAGATATTGGCCGACATCGACCTGGCGCAGGCCCAGGCGGCCGGCGAATGGCGCGCGCACCACCTTTTCCTCCATCAGCGCCTGCTGTTGCGCGACATCCGCACGGGCCTGGCGCAGCTTGCTTTCGTCGGCATCCAAGGTCGCCTGGCTCACCGCCTGGGCGCGGAACTGCTTCTCGTCACGCGTGAGATTCGCGGCGGCGAGGTCGGCGGCGGCCTGCAGGCCGGCGAGCTTGGCCGCGTCGTCGTTCGGCCGCAGCCGCATCAGCACAGTGCCGGCGGCGACATCCGCGCCGCTATCGAATTGAATATCAGCCACGACGCCCGGCACCTCGGCCGCGAGGTCCGCGCCGCGTGCCGCGCGCACGCTGCCGACGGCCTCCAGCTCGTCCTGCCAGTTTTCGTAATGAGCCGCCATGGTGGTCACCACCGAAGGCGGTTCCTGCGCTAGCGCGATGGTCGCCGGGAAAACAAAGGCCAGAGCGTACAGCGGTCGCATTGGGAAAACCCCTTAAAAGAGCAAAAGTTTTTTGCTTCTTTTTTTCAAAAAAGAAGCTCTTCCTTTCCGAACAAAAGAAGCAAAAAACCTTTATCCGTTTTCATGGCAGCAAACTCCGCAAAAGGCCTTCCGGGGGCGGCGCGATGTCGGCGCGGTTCCACCAGCCGCCGCCGAGGGCGGCAAACAACAAAACCGTGTCGGTGTAACGGGCGGCGCGCGCCTTGATCAGATTGATCACCGCGTTCTGGTATTGCGTCTGCGCCTGCAACACGATGGGGTAGGCAACGCCGCCGGCGCCATATTGCAATTGCGCCAGCGACAATCCCCTGGCCGCGGCGCGCGCGGCAATGTCGTTGGCCGACAGCGCCAGCGCATCCTGCGACAAGGTGGTCAGCACATCTGCCACGTTCTGGAACGCGCCGATCACCACATTCTGGTAATTCGCCGCCGCCGACCGCATGGCCGCCTGCGCCGCGCGCTGCTGATGCAGCAACGTTCCGCCTTCGAAAATCGGCCCGGCTATCTGCGTCGTCAGCGTCCAGAAGCCGTTGCCTGGTGCAAATAATTGCGCGAACTGTGCCGGTGCCGTGCCTGCGGCACCCGATAGGGTGAATTGCGGCAGCCGGTTGGCGACCGCCACCCCCACCTGCGCCGTCGCGGCATGCCATTGCGCCTCCGCGGCGCGAACGTCCGGCCGCTGCGCCACCAGCGCCGACGGCAATGAAACCGGCAATTCGCCCGGCAAGGTCAGCTCATCGAGGGCGATGGGCGGAATGTCCGCCTCGCTCGGGGCCCGGCCCAGATAGGCCGCGAGCTGATCGCGCGTGGTTGCCAATTGGGTTTGCAACGGCACCACCAGCGCCTCGGTGCTGCCAAGCTGCGCCTCCTGGGTCGCCACGTCGGTGCCGGTGGCGCCGCCGAGGTCGAACTGCCGTTTCACCGTGCTCAGCAGGCGCTGTTCCGCCGCCACGAGTTTTTCTTCGGCATCGATTTCGGCTTCGAGTGCGGCTGCATTGATCGCCGCGTTGGCGGTGTTGGCGGCGAGCATGTTTGCCGCCCCCTCCAACTGGAATCGTTGCTGCTCCGCCTGCGCCTGATCCGCCTCCACCGTGCGCCGTGTGCTGCCCCACACATCGAAAGTGTAATTCACGCCGACCTGCGCGGTGTAGACCGAAAAGGGTGCCACGACCGCGCCGCCTTGCGACGATATTTGCGCCGTGGAAAGACCCGCCTGCGCCGGGCTGAATTTCTGCCGCACCCGGTTGCCCGTCACCGCGATTTGCGGAAACCACGCGCCTTCCGCGGCCAACGCGGTTTCCTGCGCCTGAAGCAACGTCTCGCGCGAAGATTCCAGCGACGGATTACGCGCCAGCGCCGTCGAAACCAGTAGGGTCAGCCGCGGCGAACGGAACAATCCCCACCACGCGCCGGCGACATCCTGTCCGGTGACGAACCGTTGCGGCGTGCCATCCTTTGCCGCCCCCGCCGCCGCCGTGACAGGCAGTTTCTGGGCCGTGTAACGCGCCAGGCCCGGGGCCTTCGGCGCATGAAAGTCCGGCCCCACGGCGCACCCCGTCAACACACTGGCCAGACATACAATTTGAAGCCTGCGATCCACCTTTTCCTGCCCGTTTTGATCCGACGAAAACCCGGGCGGTCAGCCCTGGGCCCTGATACGCGAATTTTTTGCCGCGCACGTCACGCGATTGCGTGCCTCACGCAGCCGGGGACATGCGCCCCGCCTGACCTTTGCCCGCCCGTCCCGACGTGGCGGCATCCGAAATGCCGCCTACAACCTGCTGTTGCACCGAAGCTTTGCAGTCTGCATGCCACAGGCCGGGCATGCGCCCGCATGGCAAAGAAATGAATATTTACAAACATGTAGAATGGAGGGGCCCGCGGGACGGCGCCGAAAGTCTGGAGCAGGGCGCCAGATTTTGGCGCGCCGCACCAACCCCGCCTAGGCCACGCCCGTGAGCAGATAGGCCTCCAGTTGCCCCAGCCGATCCTTGCCGAAGAACATTTCCTGGCCGGCGAAAAAGGTCGGGATGCCGAACACGCCGCGGTCGACCGCGGCCTGGGTGTTGGCCGCCAGCGCCTGCTTCACCGGCTCGGTCTGAGCGGTGGCGAGGATTTCATCGGCGTCCAGCCCGGCGTCGCGCAGCACCGTGGCCACCACGGCCGGCTCCGCCATCGGCCGCCCGTCCTCCCACATTGCCGCCAGCACCGCCTCGACATAGGCGGACCGGGACTCGTCGGGCACCGCCAGCATGCCGCGCATCAACAACAGTGAATTGACCGGAAAATTCGGGTTCATGCGAAACTTGGTGAGCTGATGCCGCGCAATGAAGCGCCGCATTTCCAAGGTCATGTAAGCCAGCTTTCCCTTCACGTCGGCATAGGCCAGCATCGGCGCCTGGTTGCCCGTGGCGCGGAAGATCCCGCCCAGCAGGCACGGCGTCAGTTCCAAAGCCGCGCCTGTCCGCTCCAGCACGCCCGGCAGCGCGCGGTATGCGAGGTAGGCGTTAGGACTGGCGAAATCGAATATGAATTCAATAGTTTGTGTCACGCCGTGCCGCCTCTGGGTGTCCGGAGCCAAAAAGTTCAGGGACCGCATAAAGAGTAAAAGTTTTTTGGTTCTTTTTTTCAAAAAAGAACGGCTTGCTTCGTTGCTTCACCATGTTTCCCCCCAGGGCCGCAAATCCATCTCGTGCGTCCAGGCACTTCGCCCCTGCCCGTGCAGCCACACGTAGTTCCGCGCGATTTCCGCGGGGTCCAATATTTCCGCCCGCGCCAGCCTTTCGGCCGCATCGGGCATATTCTGGCGCGCGAACACGCCGTCGATCGCGCCGTCGATGACCACGTGCGCAACGTGAATGCCCTGCGGGCCCAGTTCGCGCGCCATGCTTTGCGCCAGCGCCCGCAGCGCATGTTTCGCTGCCGCAAACGCCGCAAAGCCCTTACCACCGCGCACGCTTGCCGTCGCCCCGGTAAATATCACCGTCCCGCGGCCGCGCGGCGCCATCACCCGCGCCGCCTCGCGCCCGGTCAGAAACCCGGCATAGCACGCCATTTCCCAAACCTTGGTGAAAACCCGGGCTGACGTATCGGTCACCCCGAAGCGTACATTGGCACCGATATTGAAGATCACGGCCTCGAGCGGCCCGATCCCGGACTCGATATGGTCGATCAACGCAACTATTTCGCTCTCCTGCCGCGCATCGACCGCGAAGGCGTGCGCCGCGCGCCCCTCGGCCCGGATGTCGCCGGCCAGCGCCTCGAGCGCCGCCAGGTGGCGCGGGCGCCGGGTCAGGCACACGGCCAGGCCCTCGGCCGCGAACGCGCGGGCGACCGAGGCGCCCAGCCCGTCGCCGGCTCCCACCACAAGACAAGCTCCCGGCATGAAAGTCCTCCCGTGGGCGAACCCTATGTCCAACGGACCCAGCCGCCAAGCCGCGTCAATCATCGGTTGGGCCACATGCCCTACGCTCGCGCCGGCCCGACCCACCCGTTTCCCGGGTGGCGCAAAGATGAGCGGATGCGGCTTGAAGAAGGAAGGAAGCAGTTCTTTTTTGAAGAAAAGAACCAAAAAACTTTTGCTTTTTAAGGGCGCCGCGGCGGCACGCGCCTGCTATTTTATGGTGATCTCCGCTTGCAGGCCAGTACTGAGGTAAGCGTAACCATTTGTGTAACTGGCGAACGAAATCGTGTCGCCGGGTGCAACGTCAACCGTCACCGCGAAAGGCACTTGTTGCTGGTACTGGCCGATCGTGAAGCTCTTGACCGCAACACCGTCATGTAGAACGGCGACGTCGTGTGACTGCTCATTCGTATCCACGCCCAGGAAATTGCCAGTGACGCGAACCGTACCAGTGGATGAAGCGGTCCATTGCACCGCCACATCCGACAGATTTTCCGGGTCCAGCAGCAAGTATTTCGCTGGCAACACGATCGTGTAAAACGACACCGTCGAACCAGACTTGTTCGCGCCCACGACCGCCGAGTTCGGCACCTGACCGCCGTTCCACCAGCACAGCAGCCGCTTGACGTTGCCGCATTTCTTGAGGGTCTTGGTCTGAAGTTCTCCCGCCGCCAGATAGCTCCACTGCCCATTCGGATTTTGCTTCAGGCTGAACTGCTTCCACGCATCCATCTTCTGCGCCATCACCGGCTGGGCCTGCAACGTCAACGCAAAAACGGCACCCAGGGCAAGCAATTTTGCGACAGGCATGTTCGATGTCTCCGAAAGCGCATCGTTAGATTCCGTGCTCAAAATTGTCAATGTTCCGCGAGACAACAATGAGCACTCACCCTCCCAGCTATCAGCTATAATCTTAAAAAAGTTTTTTGTTTCTTTTTTTCAAAAAAGAAATACTTCCTTCCTTTCCTAAAAAACCAACCGCAACCCCGCAAACAACACGCCTGAAATCGCCGCCGCCGCAGGCAATGTCAGAACCCAGGCCAGCCCGATGGCCTTCAGCGTTCCCCATTGCAGGCCCGAGCCATTCGCCGCCATCGTCCCCGCCACGCCGGACGACAGGACATGCGTGGTCGATACCGGCAGACCGAACTGGTCGGCCGCCATGATGGTGGCCGCCGCCACCAGCTCCGCCGAGGCACCTTGCCCGTAGGTCAGGTGTGTCTTGCCGATACGTTCGCCCACCGTCACTACGATGCGCTTCCACCCCACCATCGTGCCCAGGCCCAGCGCGATCGCCACGGTTACCTTTACCCAGAGCGGAATGAACCGGGTGCCGGCATCGAGGCTGCCGCGGAACGATGCCACGGCCGCCTTGTCGGCGCCGTTGTAGGTGTCCGCGGCGAGCAGGCGTTTCGTTGCTTCGCCGGCAAGATACATCTCGTTGCGCACGTTCTGCACCAGGGCCGCCGGCACCTTCTTCACCGCGCCGCTCTGCTGCACCTGCTGGCCGATGTCCTGCGCCAGGGTGGCGAGCGCGTTCTGCACCGCCGGGCCGCCGAGCGTGCGCTGCGCCAGCGCCTTTTCGACCGTCGCGCGCGCGTCCTGCGGCGAGGGTGTGGTCTTGTCGCCATGCGCCAGGAACACGGTATGCGCCCGCTCCATCGATTGGACGAACGCCGGTGTCGAGCTGTCCGGCATGGTGTGGTTCAGCGCATAGGCGGTCGGCAGCGTGCCGATCAGGATGAGCATGATCAGGCCCATGCCTTTCTGCCCATCGTTGCTGCCGTGCGCAAACGATACGCCCGTGCAGGTGAGAACGAGCAGCCCCCTGATCCAAAGCGGCGGCGGCGCGTTGCCCTTCGGGGCGTCGTACAAGGCCGGCGCCGGGATCAGTTTCTTGCATGCCAGCAGCAGCAAGGCCGACCCGAAGAAGCCGACAAACGGACTGATCAGCAGCGCCTTGAAAACGCCCACGGCCGAATTCCAGTCCACCCCGGACGCGCCGCTCCCGGCCAGCAGCTGGTTGGCCAAGCCGACGCCGATAATGGATCCGACCAGCGTGTGCGATGAGCTCGCCGGCAGCCCCAGCGACCAGGTGCCCAGATTCCAGATGATCGCGGCGATCAGCAGAGCGAAGATCATCGCCAGCCCTGCCCCGCTGCCGACCCGCAGGATCAGCTCCACGGGCAGCAGGCTGACCACGGTAAAGGCCACGGTGCCGGAGGATGTCAGCACACCGAACAGGTTGAACGTGCCCGACCAGACGACCGCGATCGGCGCCGGCAGGCTGTGCGTATAGATGACGGTGGCGACCGCGTTCGCCGTGTCGTGAAAGCCGTTCACGAATTCGAATCCCAGCGCGATCAGCAGCGCAATGCCCAGCAGAACGAACACGCCGGTCGCCAGCGGCTCGCCGCCGGCAATGGTAATGTCGTTGTCCAGCCCGAGCACGGCATAGAGCACGCCGCCCGCCATCAGGCCGACGAACAGGATGATGGCGGCCATGTGCGGCGGGCCGCCCATGTCGGGCCGGGCAGCCGATGGCAGCCCCCGGTCGGCGGTTAGCGCATAGTCGGACATGTCACCCCGAATTC
>CAJCIS010000222.1 GCA_903970435.1 Acidobacteriota bacterium
ACCGGGCCGCTGACGCGCGGGGTCGCCCGGCCGGTATTGGCGTCAAGCGGCGGAATGTCCGGTATCGCAGCGGCAGCGGGCACGGGGTGATGTGCGCAGCCGGACAGGGCGAGGGTGGATCCCCCCAGGACCAATGCACGAAGCATCGGACCAAACAGAGGGCCCAGCATGCGGCCGGGCGCCGGGTCGGCGGCGCGCATGCGGGATCGCGGCGGTTGCGTCATTGCGGTCTCCCCCGGGGGAACATCGGATTGCGGAAGCCGCCTGGCGCCGGCGGTATCGGGCTGCGCATGACGGGTGGCTGCGGCGGATTGGAATCATCGTTGTCGTCGCTATTGGAGTCGGCCGCCTGGGCCGGCCCGTTGGCCGGAAGACCTTGCGGCAAGGTTCCGGCGCCGTACACGCCCTGGAACAAAGGCGTGTTCGGCACGATCGGCGCCGGCGGCGTGCGGTTATGGTCGAAGCTCGGATACAGCGTCATGTCGCCCTTGGAGCTTGCGACGATCACCCGGTCCAGCGCGATCTGGCGTATCGTGCCGTCCTCGATGCTGGCACCTTCCGCGAGCACCACGGGCTTGCCGCCGTCCGGCATGAAAATCGCGCGCCGGCTTGCCCCGGCAATGATGATGCCCGAAAGCCGCGGCAGGCCGCTGGCGGCAATCCGGGCGCCCCCGCCATGAGTTTTGGTTGGCCGCCGGTTCAGCGCGAACAGCGGCCGCGCGGTAATGGTTTCCGCCCAACTGGCGCTATCCTTGTCGGTCTCGTCGGCCCCGGCGTCGGCCCCCGCATCGGCGTTCCCGGACGGGGTGGCATGCGGCGCCTTCACCGCCACCGAAGCGGGCGGGATCGCCGGTGCCTCGGCGGCGGGCAGCCACTCGGATACGAGCAGAAGTCCCAGCACCGCGCAGGCTCCGGCGAACCAGCGCGCCGGCTTGGCAAGAATGGCTTGCGGGAGATTCATTCCGTATCCTCCTGTGCCGTGCCGACACGGAAACCATAGACGGTAAAGGACGCGTCGAGCGGCAGCTCGGTTTTGTTGAGCGGGCCGCTCGGCGTCGCGGTGAGATGGATGTCGTCGGCCAGCATGCTGGGCTGTGCTTCCTCCACCGCCTTGAGCAGGGCGACGATGACGCCGAGCTGCGCATTCAGCTCCACCCGCACGCCGATGCGCCGGTAGGCGCCTACCTGCTCGGCCGGCAGCGTCTCGATGCTGGTCAGCTGGGCATTGGCGGCGGTGGCCATGGTTTGCACCTGTTCCTGCAACGCCGCGCCGGCGATCGCGTCGGTGGCGCCGGACAGCACCGACCGGGTCGGCGTCTTGGCGGCCTCGGCGGCCGCCTTCTGCAGCGCCGGCAGCGTGTCGATCAGCGCGCGCTCCCTGGCGGCCTTGGCTTGCAGTTCGGCGAGGCGGCCGGCGCGGGCGCCGTACCAGTCCAGCACCGGCGCCACGATCCCGATCCACACCACGAGGAGCGCCAGCACGGCGAAGGCAGCGGCCAGAATTCTGCCGTTGCGGCCGGTGGGCAGGCTTGCCATGGGCTAGTCGGCCAAGGTGGCGCTGATGGCGAACACGTCGTTATGTCCGTTTTCGGCGCGGGTCACGGGGGCGGTGAAGGACGGATTTTTGATCCGCGGGTCGGCCGAAAGGGCGCTGATCAGCCGGGGCGCGGAGGCCGAGAGGCCGTTCATCGTCATCTTGCGCTCACGCATGGCGAATTCGGTGAGGTAGCTGTCGTCGGGCAGGATTTCGGTGACCGCGGCGAGCGCCTCCATCACGTCGCCCAGGCGGCGCGTCTCGGCGGCCACCGCGTCACCGCCCTGGCCAGCGCCCGAAATCCGCCGCCGCAGCGCATTCACCTCGGCCATGCGTGGCGCAAGCCCCGCCAACCGGCCCGAGGCGGCCTGCATGTCGAGCGATTGCCGCAGGAACGGGCTGATAATCACCAGCGCCAGGAGGGCGCCTAGAATGGAGGCTGCCTGGCGCGTGCTGAGGCGGGACACGCCGGCCGAGGGCGTGTGCGCCAGCCGGATGGTGCGGGGCCCGTCCTCGGTTGCTGCCTCGATGACGCTCGGGCGGCCGGCGCACGACGCGAGCAGGTCGATCAGGTCCTTCACGCCGGCGCGCGGCACCAGGCTCAGGCGCACCGCGAGGCGGCTGCGCGCGCGGTCGCGGGTCTCCACCGTGGAGCCCCAATAGACCTCATCCACCGCGAAGGGCGTCAGGCGCTCCATGTCGTAGCCGAGCACGCGCTCCAGGTCGCGCTCGGCGGCCAGCGGCAGGTTGACCATGCGTTCCAGCAGCATATCCGGCGGCAGGCGGAGCAGCACCGGCTCGCCGCCCGGGCGCCCGTTCAGCGCCGCCCGCAACGCTGGCGCGCCCGGCTCGTCCAGCCGCACCGACGCGACACGCGCCTCGGCGCCGCGGCGGCGGCGGAACAGGGTGAGCACCCCGTGCGTGGTCGCGTCTGCCACCAGCGCGTTGGCCGCCTGCCCCGATCCGGGGCGCAAGGCCTCCGGCACCAGGTCCAGCAATTGCTGCCGCCACCACGTGAAAAACTCGACGAACACGCATTCCCCCAGGGGTTTGGCGTTGGCCTAGCCGAGGCGAGGGGTGCTTGGGAAGGACGAACGGCCTGGCTTGCGACTTGTTAACCACGTGGCAGGGTGGCCTGCGGAAACCGAAGGAAGCATTTCTTTTTTGAAAAAAAGAGACAAAAAACTTTTGTTTCTGAAGAGCTTAAGGGCCGGCAGGCGCAAATAAATAAAAGTTTTTTGGTTCATCTATGCCACCGCAGTTGCCGCCCTGCGGCGTAATACCGCAAACAACCCCAACACCAGCAGTACGACGGCCAGGCTGGAGAAGAACTGGCTCTGCAGGTCGGGCGTCGCGGCCATGGCGATCAGAACGCCGACGATGACCGCAATCGTGCCCCAGGTAGCGTAGGGGAAAAACCACATCCGGATCGTCAACCGCTCCGGTGACGCGGTCTCCATCTGCTGCCGCAGCCGGATTTCGGCCAGCGCTACCAGCAGATAATTCACCAGCGCAATGGCGCCGGAGGCATTCACCAGGAAGCTGAAGACCACGCCGGGTGAAATGACAGAACACGCGATGGCGCCATAGCCGAACACCGCGCCCGCAATGATCGCCCGCGCCGGCACCCGGCGGCGGTTCACCGTCACCAGCCATTGCGGTGCGTCGCCCTTGGCTGCGAGCTGGAATAGCACGCGCGACGTGACGTAAATGCCGGAATTGAGGCAGCTCAGCACGGCCGTCAGAACCACTACGTTCATGGCGTCGGCCGCATGCGGAATGCCGACGCGCGCGAGCGCCGTGGCAAAGGGCGATATACCGGGCTTGATTTCGTTCCACGGCACGACGGCCACGATGAGCGTAATGGACAGCACGAAGAACAACAGAATACGCAACGCAACCGAACTGGTCAGCTTGGCGATGGTGCGCGCACCCTCGTTCGACTCCGCCGCGGCGATCGTGACGATCTCCGCGCCGACGAAGGAGAAGATCACGCTGGTCACGCCGGCGAGGATCGCCAGGCCGCCCTTCGGCGCGAACCCGCCATGGCGGGTGAGATTGCCGAATGTGGCGCCGGTCGGCGACGTGAGCCCGGTGGCGTAGGCCCCCGCGACACAGATGAACACCAGGATCGCCGCCACCTTGATGGACGAGAACCAGAATTCGAATTCGCCGAAGGACCGTGCCGACAGCAAATTCACCCCTGTCATCAGGGTGAGGAGGAAAAGTCCGATCTGCCACACCGCGAAGGCGGGGTACCAGGCGTGCAGAATGCCCGCCCCGGCGATCGCCTCGATCGGCACCACGATCACCCAGAAATACCAGTAGAGCCATCCGGCGGTGAAGCCCGCCCACGCCCCCAGGCCCAGCCGCGCGAATTCGGTAAAGCTGCCGGTGCCGGGATATGACGACGCCAGTTCGCTCAGCATGCGCATCATGAACAGGATCACCAGACCCGACAGCGCGTAGCTCAGAATGGCCGCCGGTCCGATCGAGGCAATGGCCGTGCTACTGCCGACGAACAGCCCCGCCCCGATAATTCCGCCGACCGTAATCATGGTGACATGCCGCGTCCGCAACCCGCGGCCGAGCTGATTTGAGGCGTCGGTGTTCTGGATCTTCATACGCGGTGACTCCGGGGCTGGCGCCATGCCAGCCTGCCCGCCTCCGACACCTCGGTAAAGCAAGCCCTGCTGCGGTCTGTCCGGAAAGTCGGGCTGGCGAGTCAGCTGGCGTGATTTTGCCGAGCACGGGAGCGGAGCGGCCTCTTCGGCCGTGAGCACCGGCGCGCAGGAAAATCGCGTCAGATGGCCACCAGACCGGCTTCCCCTGCGCCCGGCAGGACTTGAACCCGCAACCTAGCCGTTATGAGCGGCCCGCTCTAACCAGTTGAGCTACAGGCGCCAGGGGAGTTCCAAGGTCTGCCCCAGCACGCGCCACCGGGCAAGACGGGGTTCCGTGCGCCTCCGGCTCGAATCCCGGAAAAATGTTAGCGACCCCTAATGCGCCAGACGCCGGCTGCGGCCGGTGACGAATTGCACCGGCGCTCGGTTGGCCGGAACAAAGGACATGGCGGGCACGGGGGCGACGTCGTCGAGGGTCGCGGAGGCATTCGCGCTGTCGCCGGCGGAGGCCGGCGTCCCGGCCAGAAGCAGAAAAACCGCGCCGGCTAGGGCAGACTGAAGGATGATGTTCAAATTGGGCTCCACTGAAATTGACGGCTCAAAGCGACGGGGATGTATATAAATGTGCACGCGCCGAATGGAGCATTCAACTATTTTTTAATACCAGATACGATTTTTTACGCAATACGCGCTAAGTTTTACCGGAGTTTACCCGTAAAAAGTGCAAAGAAGGCCGGGGCTCTGCCCCTGGCCTGCCTCTCCCTTGCCTTTTTTCTGCGCTGCGGCAACAAGCCCCGCCAAGGGCCGGCCGGCCCGCCCAACTCACCCGGGGACACATTCAAAAATGCTGGCAAACCTTGCCATTCTAGGCTGCGGCGCCGCCGCCGTGGCCTACGGAGCCATCACAACGCGCCAGGTGCTCGCCGCCGACCCAGGCAACGCACGCATGCAGGAAATCTCGGCCGCGGTACAGGAAGGGGCAAACGCCTACCTGAACCGCCAATACCAGACGATCGCCATCGTTGGCGCCGTCGTGCTGGTGTTTCTCGGCCTGGTTCTGGGCATCCATGTTGCCATCGGGTTCGCCATCGGTGCCGGACTCTCGGGTCTCGCCGGCTATGTCGGCATGAATGTCTCGGTGCGCGCCAACGTACGCACCGCCGAAGCCAGCCGCAAAGGCCTTGCCGCCGGCCTCGATGTGGCGTTCAAAGCGGGCGCCATCACCGGCATGCTCGTCGTCGGGCTGGGGCTGCTCGGCGTCACCGGATATTACCTCTTCCTGCGCTCGACCATGCACGGCCCCGACCTGCGCCCCGTGCTGGAAGCCATGGTCGCGCTGTCCTTCGGCGCCTCGCTGATTTCGATCTTCGCCCGCCTTGGCGGCGGCATCTTTACCAAAGGCGCCGACGTGGGCGCCGACCTGGTCGGCAAGGTCGAGGCCGGCATTCCCGAGGATGACCCCCGCAACCCGGCCGTGATCGCCGATAACGTTGGCGACAACGTGGGCGATTGCGCCGGCATGGCCGCCGACCTGTTCGAAACCTATGCGGTGACCATCGTGGCCACCATGCTGCTGGCCGCGATCTTCTTCACCGACCCGGTGCAGCGCGACGCCGCCATGATGCTGCCGCTGGCCATTGGCGGGATATGCATCCTGACCAGCATCGTTGGCACCTACTTCGTCCGGCTGGGCGCGACCCAGAATATCATGGGCGCGCTCTACAAGGGCCTGCTGGTCACCGGCGGCTTGTCGCTGTTCGGCATCGCCTTCGTCATCAGCAAGACCGTCGGCTTCGACGTGCCGCTCGGGCTTCCGGACGGCAGCTTCACCAACGGCGGCCACCTGATGGGCTGCGCCGTCGTGGGCCTGGCAGTGACCGGCGCCATCGTGTGGATCACCGAATATTACACCTCCACCGAATACCGGCCGGTGCGCAGCATTGCGCAAAGCAGCACCACGGGTCATGGCACCAACGTGATCCAGGGTCTGGCGGTGTCGATGGAATCGACCGCGCTGCCGGTGGTGGTGATCTCCATTGGCATCATCGTTGCCTACAAGCTGAGCGGCCTGTTCGGCATCGCCACCGCGGCCACCACGATGCTGGCGCTGGCGGGCATGATCGTGGCGCTGGACGCCTACGGCCCGGTCACCGACAATGCCGGCGGCATCGCTGAGATGGCGGACTTGCCGAAGGACGTCCGCAAGACGACCGACTTGCTCGACGCGGTGGGCAACACCACGAAAGCCGTCACCAAGGGATACGCCATCGGGTCGGCGGGCCTGGCCTCACTGGTGCTGTTTGCGGCTTACACGCAGGACCTGCAGCACTACTTTCCGGATCTGAACGTGAATTTCGCGCTGCAGAATCCTTATGTGGTGATCGGGCTCTTTCTTGGTGGCCTGCTGCCTTACCTGTTCGGCTCCATGGGCATGACCGCGGTTGGCCGCGCGGCGAGCTCCGTCGTCGTGGAAGTGCGGCGGCAGTTCAAGGAAATTCCCGGCATCATGGAAGGCACCGCCAAGCCCGAATACGGCCGCGCGGTGGACATGCTGACCAAGGCCGCGATTCGCGAAATGATCGTGCCGAGCCTGCTGCCGGTGCTGGCCCCCATCGTGGTTTACTTCGTGGTGGACGCGGCGGCCGGCCAGGCGGAAGGCTTTGCCACGCTTGGCGCCATGCTGCTCGGCACGATTGTCACCGGCCTGTTCGTGGCGATTTCCATGACGAGCGGCGGCGGCGCGTGGGACAACGCCAAGAAATACATCGAGGAAGGCAATCACGGCGGCAAGGGCAGCGAAGCTCACAAGGCCGCGGTGACGGGCGACACCGTCGGCGATCCGTACAAGGATACGGCGGGGCCGGCGGTTAACCCGATGATTAAAATTACGAACATCGTGGCGCTGCTGTTGCTGGCCATGCTCGCAGCCCGGCATTGAGGTGATGTGCAAAATCTAACGGATCGAGTTTGGCGCGAAGACGGTGTAATGCGAAGGCGCATTGCACCCTACGGGGTGGGTACCCGCAGCGGGTCATTTGTTCCTGGTCTTCTTCTGCACAAAGGTTGCATGGACTCCCGGCGGAGGCAGGCATAGGGCTACTCGCAGCTACTGGACCGAAACAGATGAATGTCAGCAATATGCCGACGGGGAAAAACCCGCCGCACGACATCAACGTTGTCGTCGAAATTCCGCAGGGATCGTCGGTGAAATACGAGGTGGACAAAACCACCGGCGCGATCGTGGTGGATCGGTTTTTGTTCTCGCCGATGTCGTACCCCGCGGCCTACGGTTTTATACCCGGGACGTTAGCAGAGGATGGCGATCCGGTCGATGCGCTGGTTCTGGTGCCGGCCGCCGTGGTGCCGGGCGCGGTCATTCGCTGCCGCCCGATCGGCGTGCTGCATATGGAGGACGAGGCCGGGCCGGACGAGAAAATCATCTGCGTGCCGCATGACAAGGTTCATCCGCTGCACGGCAGCATCACCAGCGTCGACGATCTGCCGCTGATCATGCGCCGTGCGTTCGAGCATTTCTTCGATACCTACAAGAACCTCGAGCCGGGGAAATGGGTCAAGGTGCAGGGCTGGGGCGGCGTCGCGGACGCCTGCGCGGTCATTTCGAAAGCAATTAAAGCGGCGGCGCCTTAGCGAGGGCCGCGGAAGCAGTTCTTTTTTGAAAAAAAGGAACCAAAAGACTTTTACTCTGTTTGGGGCTCAATTCCACACAGTTTTGTCATTGTCGTCCAATTCCGCATTGTTGCCGTATCGGCGGCAGCGCGGGTGAAGGCTTTCAGCATGGCGCTTTCGAGAATGCCGCCGGCGCACCATAGAAATGCGGCGTGCGGCACGAGGGCCATTCGGTCGGCGCCCCAATCCTGAGCGGCGAGTGCCGCCACGCGTGGCGGCGGCGCACCGCCGGCGAATAGCGCCACCAGCAGGCGCGCGGGGTCGGTTGCCGTGCCGGGGAAGGGGTGGGCCGCCAGAATGGCGCGCAGATCGGCGACCGGCAGCACGATAACGCGCGTGACAACGCCAAGATCGGCGAGGGCCGAAGAAATGGATGCCTCTGCGTCGCCGCCGGTGCCGCGAAACAAGACGTTTCCGCTATTCAGCAAGGTGCGCACATCTGTGTAACCAAGCCGCTCCACGGCGCCGCGCAGATCCGCCATGGCAATGCGATTGGCCCGGCCGACATTAACGCCCCGCAACAAAGCCACAAAGCCCACGGCAGGTTCAGGATCCAAGTGCAAAAGTTTTTTGGTTCTTTTTTTCAAAAAAGAACGACTTCCTTTATTGCTTTCCTAGGAGCCCCATCATTTCCGACCATTCCCGCTTGGAAATCCCGCTGCCGTCCTGCGCCACCGCCTCCCCCGCCAGCATCCGCTTCAGCACCGAGAGCATTCCCGCCGAAAAAGTTGCTGCTCCCAGCCGATAATCCAGGAACGCGGCGTGCGCTGCCGGTACCCAGGCGCGCACGATTTCGAGAATGGCATCGGCATACACCCGGATTTCATATTGCGCGTGCGTATCGGCTCGCAAAGAGCAGAAATGCAGCAGGTTGTGCAGGTCGGTTTTCCAATACCATTGCGTATAGGCGTTCAGCGTCAGGTTCATGCGCGCGAGCTCGCGCGCCAGCCCCTGGCGTGCGGGATCGGCCGGCGCGCCTTCGGCATCCTCGTTCAGCATGTGGGCGTAATGGTCGTAGCAGGTGGCGGCGTCGGCGCGGAGCAGGGCGAGCACCTCGGCGGCTTCGGCGCCTTGCAGGACGGTGCCGCGGCCCTGGCGGTTGATGTCGCTTTGGGCGGCGAGCTGCGCGGGGGCGGGGATGTAGAACTCGCGGTCGAGCACCGAATAGCGTGCCGAATACTCGTTCACGTTGGCCGTGCGGTGCCTGATCCATTGGCGCGCGACGAAGATCGGCAGCTTTACGTGGAACTTGATTTCGCACATTTCGAACGGCGTGCTGTGCCGGTGCCGCATCAGGTAGCGGATCAAGCCGGCATCCTCGGAGACCCGCCTTGTGCCGCGTCCGTAGGACACGCGCGCCGCCTGCACGATGGCGCCGTCGTCGCCCATGTAGTCCACCACCCGGATAAACCCGTGATCGAGCAGTGGAATGGCGGTGAACAGCATATCCTCCAGCGCCGGCACGGTGGGCCGGCGGGTGGGTGCTGCGGCGGCGCGGAGGGCTTCGATATCGGCGCGTTGCGTGTCGGTCAGGGGCATGACACCCCCCTAGCATCCGGGTTCCGCACCGCCTATATGCGCAAGGCCAGCTTCGGCCGGCTATGGTGATAAACGGTACGTGGAATAAGCGTTGTGGACCCGGGGGCAGTGCCCGGCGCCTCCACCAGGTGAAACTGGCCCCGTCGTTATCAGGGGAATTGGGGGGCGACACAGGTTCGACACGCGTGGTAAAGACTTGCCTTTTGCCCGGCATGATACCGCCGTTATCGGGTCAATTCACAAGTGCCAACGATAACTTCGAGGCGCTCGCTATCGCTGCGTAAGCAGTGACAAGCGCGGTTAGGGGGGCCCCGGGCAACAGAATGCCCCCCACTTTCAAACCCATTTGAAAAGTTGCCCTGGCGGCCATCTGACGACGATTTCCTGTGCTCCGGTGCTCACGGCCGAAGAGGCCGCTCCGCTCCGGTGCTCGCAAATCCTCGCCAGCTGACTCGCCAGGCCAACTTTTCAAACGGGTTCGCCGCGGAAACTCGCCCGCGCTGCACGCAACTATACCGCTGTGCCCGGGTAGCCACTGAGGGCCCGTTTCAAAAGGTGGCTTGGCGGGTCAGCTGACGACGATTTCCTGTGCTCCGGTGCTCACGGCCGAAGAGGCCGCTCCGCGCCGGTGCTCGCAAATCCGCGTCAGATGGCCGCCAGGGCGCCTGTTGAAACAGGCTCGCTCGGGGTGTTGCCATGGCGGCGGGGGGCGCTAAGGATGGCGGGGTCAAGGATATGCGCATGGAAGATGAAACCGGGCCGGCGGCGGACAGCCAGCTCCCCTACGACACCTGGATGGAGGAAAGTCTCCGTCACGTCGTTGTGCGCGCCCTGCAATATGCGGCGGATATCGGCCTGCCGGGGGCGCACCATTTTTATGTGACTTTCCGGACCGATTATCCGGGGGTGCAAATCCCCGCTCGCCTGCTGCAGAAATATCCGCAGGAAATGACCATCGTGCTGCAGCACCAATTCCGCGATCTCGTGGTGGACAAGGAAAACCGGCGCTTCGCGGTTACCCTGTCATTCGGCGGCGTCTCAGCCGCGCTCAATATCCCGCTGGACGCGGTATCGGCGTTCGTCGATCCGTCCATTCAATATGGCCTGCAATTCAAGGTACAGATGCCCGATGCGGAGCCGCCGGTGGCGGGCCCCGAGGCGGCCGGCGGCGACAGGCCGTCGGTGGAAAAGCCGCCCGAGCCGGATGCCAAGCCGCAGGTCGTGAGCCTGGACGCATTCCGCAAGCGACGCGACTAGCATGCTAGGCGCGGCGCGACTGTTGCTGATTCCGATCGCGTTGCTCGCCCTGCTGGCCTCGCTGGCGCCGTTGATTCCGATTGTGTCTAGCGGCCGGGAGGCATGGATTTCGGCGGCGTCGCAGCCGGGATTCGCACAAACCATGTGGACGGCGCTAGCGATTGCCGCGTTTGTCGCGGCGCCCGCGCTCCTGCTGGGGCTGGTGTTGGCGCGTTCGCTGCAGCGTGTGTCGGCCGGGACGCGGGCGTTGGCGCTGACCGGGTGCGTGGTGCTGTTGCTGATGCCTGCGCCCGGCGTATCGGCGCTTCCCAGGCTCGATGCGCCCGACAGGGTGAGCATCGAGGCATTGTTGTACGCCGCTGCGCGCGCGGCGGCCGCGGTCAGCCTGGTGCTGACGGCGGGTCTGGCGCGTGTATCGCCCTCGCTGCTTGTGGCTGCGCGGGCGGCGGGCGCGGGGCGGTTCCGGGCGTGGCGCGACGCCGTTCTGGCACCGCTGGCCGGGCCTCTCGTACTGGCGGCCCTCGCGGCGTGCCTCATTGGCCTTGACGCGGGACCGCTCGCGTCGCCTCTGATTAAAGAATTCCCGGCGCATGGTTTGCTGACTGTGGCCCCTGCGCTCCTCGTTGGGGTGGCCAGCATTGCGGCACTCGGCGTTCTGCTGCGCCGCCGCCCTGCGTGACCGCGGCGCTTAGCCTCACCCGTCAGGAGGGGCTCCTCACATTGCGGTTCGACGGACCGCTCGACCTTACGGCGACAGCCGCGCTGTGGGTCCAGACACTCGACGCCGCGCGCCGCGCGGGCGGCAAAATCACCCTGGATGTCACACAGGTTCCCCACTGCGACACAGCCGGCGCCACCCTGCTGGCCGCGGCCGAAACCGCCGCGGGGGGCGCCGACGTCGTCGGCGCCAACTCCGAAATCACCGCGTTGCTCGACCTGGTGCGGGCTGCCCGCAAAGTGGCCGCCGCGCCGGCGCCTGTTAGCCGCGCCGCCCCCCTGCGCCAGGCGGCAAAGGCGGCGGTGGACGGTCTCGCCTTTCTTGGCGAAGTGGTCGTTGCCGTCGTGCGCGCCCCCGCGCGCCGCCGCATGATTCCGGGCCGGGACCTGCTGGCCATGACCGACGACGCCGGCGTGCGGGCTATTCCGCTGGTGCTGCTGCTGGGCTTTCTCATGGGCCTCATTCTGGCCTTCCAGAGCAGCATTCCGCTGCGCCGCTTCGGCGCCGAAATATACGTGGTGAACCTTGTCACCATCAGCCTGGTGCGTGAGCTCGGGCCGCTGCTTGCCGCCGTTATCCTGGCCGGACGCACCGGGTCAGCCTTCGCCGCCGAGCTGGGCACCATGGTGGTGAACGACGAGGTGGCCGCGATTTCCACCATGGGCATCGATCCGGTCACCATGCTGGTGCTGCCGCGTCTGGTGGCGACCTTGCTGATCATGCCGGGGCTCGCGTTGCTGCTGGAAATGGCGGGCCTGGGCGGCATGACCTTGGTGATGGGCACGCTCGGGTTTCCGCCGGTCGCCGTGCTGCACCAGGCGGTGGCGTCCGCGCGCCTGAGCGATCTGTTGCAGGGTTTGCTGAAGGCTTCAGTGTTCGGGGCGGCTGTTGCCGTTATCGGCTGCAGGACCGGCCTTGGGGCTGGCCTGGGGCCGCGCGCGGTGGGAGAGGCGGCGACCGCCGCGGTGGTGGGCGGCATCTTTGCGACCATCGTGCTCGATGGGATTTTTACGGTGTTGTTCTATCGGCTTGGGTTGTGATGAAGAAAGGAAGCAGTTCTTTCTTGAAAAAAAGAACCAAAAAACTCTTTCGCATAAGAGCAAAAGTTTTTTGGTTCTTTTTTTCAAAAAAGAACTGCTTCCGTCCTTGGCCGCCGCGATGAGCGGGGCCGCACTTGTCGAAGCGCAGGATGTGGCGCAGCGTTTCGGTGACCGCACGATTTTCGAGCATGTGCGGTTTTCCGTTCTGGCGGGCGAAATCTTCGTCATTCTCGGCGGATCGGGCTGCGGCAAATCGACGCTGATGCGTCAGATGATCGGGCTGCTGCCGCCGACATCCGGCCGCGTCATGGTTCTGGGCCACGACATGCGCGCGCCGGACGCCGATGTTCTGACCCGCATCGGCGTCATGTTCCAGGGGGGCGCCCTGTTCGGCAACAAGACGCTGCTGGAGAACGTGATGCTGCCGCTGGAAATGCACACCGGCCTGCCGCGCGAGGCGCGCGCTACCTTGGCCGCGGTGAAACTCGGCCTGGTGGGTCTGGCGGACGCGGCAAACCTGCAGCCCGCGGAGATTTCCGGCGGCATGGCGAAGCGCTGCGCCATTGCCCGTGCCCTGGCGCTGGACCCGCCGCTGCTGTTTCTCGACGAGCCGGCGGCCGGGCTGGACCCGATTACGTCGGCCGGGCTCGACAAGCTGATCCTTGACCTGCGCGCGCAACTGGGCATCAGTTTCGTGGTCGTATCGCACGAACTGACGTCCATTCTCACCATTGGTGATCGCTGCATCATGCTGGACCGCGCCGCCCGCGGCATTATTGCGACCGGAAACCCGAGGGAGCTGCGCGACAAGAGCACGGATCCGAGGGTACGCGCGTTCTTCAGAAGGAGCGCGCCCGTAAATGACTAAAGAGCAAAAGGTCTTTGCTTCTTTTTTTCAAAAAAGAAGTCTTTTATTCTTGCCGGCGCCGAGATGAATCAGCGAACCTTATTCCTGCGGGTCGGCGCCCTGCTCGCCTTTTCCGCCGCGCTGCTGATCGGCCTGGTCTTGCTGCTGACCGGTGATCGCTGGCACACCGGCCATGCTTACGAAACCTATTTCGTTGAAAGCGTGCAGGGTCTCGATGTCGGCGCGCCGGTGAAATATCGCGGTGTGACGCTTGGCCACGTCACCAGCATCGGCCTGGTTTCGGCCGTTTATGGCGCCACCGCCGACGAGCAGGTGGTGGATCCGACCTACCGCCTGATCGTGGTGCGTTTCAAGGTCGATCCGCGGCGCATCGGCAAGCTGCCCGACACCGAAACGGCGGTCAAAACCGGCCTGCGCGCCAAACTGGCCAACCAGGGACTGACGGGCGTGATGTTCCTGGAACTCGACTTCCTGCAGCCCGAGCAATATCCCGTCCAGGCGGTGCCCTGGACGCCGCTGGACGAGTATATCCCGTCGGTGCCGAGCACCTTTGCGCAGGTGCAGGACATGGTCACCGATGTTCTCGGCCGCCTCGACAAGATCGATTATGCCGGCCTGACGAGGAATGTTGACGGGTTGGTGAGCGACTTGCGGCACGAACTGGCGGATGGCGGCGACGTGCACGCAACGCTCGGGCAGGTGCGGCAAACCATCGCCGACGCGCAGACCCGCCTCGATGATGCCGACCTGCCGGCGCTGTCGGAGCAGTTGCGCCGGACGGGAGATGCGGTGTCTCAGTTCGCGCAAGGCGGCCCCACCCGCGACCTTGTGGCGCAGACACGCGCGGCCGTCGCCCGCCTGCCCAAACTGATCGACAGCCTGACCCAGACGGCCAACAGCGCCGGCGCCAGCGTCACCGATATCGAGGCCGAACTGATTCCGATTCTGGAGGACATCCGCGCGTCGGTCGCCAATCTGCGTGAAACGACCGAGGCGATCCGCCGCGATCCCGGCAGTGTCCTGCTGCAGGGGCCACCCCCGAAAGACGTTGGCAAATGATGCCTGCCAAGCCGCGACGCGCGCTCCTCGCCGCCGGCGCTTCGCTCGCCGCCCTTGCCGCGTGCTCGGTCTTGCCGGCGCGACCCTACCAGCAGCGGCGCGAATGGCCGCTGGAGGTTCATCCCGTGACCGTGCCCGCGCCGGCCGGTAGCGCGGTGCTGCTGGTGCGCGAAATGGCCGCGGCGCCCGGCCTGGATGCGCGCGGCCTGCGCACGCTGCTGCCGGACGGCGCCGAGCGCCTGGATTACTGGGAGGAATGGGCTGTACCGCCGTCGCAATCCGTCGTCGCCGGGCTGCGCCAATGGCTTGCCGCATGCGGCCTGTTCAGCGCCGTGGTGGGCCCGGGCAGCGACGTATCGCCCGATCTCATCGTGGAAACCGAGTTGCTCGCGTTCGTCGGCGACCAGCAAACCGGCCGCGCCCGGGCCACCATCAGCCTGGTGCTGCTGCGCCCCGCGCGGGGCGGCCATGGCGGCGTGCTACTGCAACGGACGCTTACCGGCGAGGCGGCGCTCGCCGGCTCGGACGGGCCGGCGCTGGCCGGATCGCTGCAATCCGCGCTTCTGGCGCTGCTCGGCCAGGCACAGGCGGCCCTGGCGCCGTTCGCGCGTTTGCCCGCGCGGTGAATGGATCGTCTGACCGACTCACAGCGTTCTGTCCCCGTCAACGCGAGCGTGCTAAACGTCGATCATGGGTTACTGGGGCAAGGTAGTGGGGGGCGTGGCGGGTTTCGCCATGGGCGGCCCGTTCGGCGCTATCATGGGGGCGGCCCTTGGCCATGCGGCCGACACCGGCAGCCTGCCATTTTCACAGCAGACCGGCGCCTTTTTCGACCCAGCCAATTTCCATCCCGCCCGCGTCGCCAGCCTGTTCAGTCCGCGCGAGCAGGTGTTCGCGCTGTGCGTCGTTTCGTTGGCCGCCAAGTTGGCGAAGTGCGACGGCTCGGTGAACCGCGCCGAAATCGACGCCTTCAAGCGCCATTTCCGTATTCCGCCGGAAAACATGCGGCATGTCGGCCGTGCGTTCGACCAGGCGCGTGCGACAGTGGACGATTACGAGCCGTTTGCCACCCAGCTTGGCCAGGCTTTTGCCGATAATAAGGGTCTGTTGGAGGATGTGCTCGCCGGCCTGTTCGGCATTGCCCGCGCCGATGGCACGGTGAATGACGCGGAGCTGCGTTTTCTGTCCCGCACCGCGCGCGCCCTGGGGCTGGAGGGC
Organism: Acidobacteriota bacterium; assembly: GCA_903970435.1. Lineage (GTDB taxonomy): Bacteria > Pseudomonadota > Alphaproteobacteria > Acetobacterales > Acetobacteraceae > CAJCIS01. The sequence continues at coordinate 15,545 of CAJCIS010000222.1, forward strand.
GAAACCTGGGACCGGGCGCGCGCCGGCACGGCGCGCCCCTATGTCAATCCGAGCGAACCGGATCCTTACACGGTGCTGGGCGTGGCGAAGAGTGCTTCAGACGAGGTGGTGCGCGCGACATGGAAAAAACTGATGCGGGAGAATCACCCGGATAGTTTGGCGAGCCGCGGGGTGCCGCAGGATTTCATTGATCGGGCGAGTGAGAAGGTGGCGATGATCAATGCAGCGTGGGACCGCGTGAAGCGAGAGAGGAAGATTTGAAAATGCCGGGGGCTTTTCTGAGCCCCAACTACGACGCTCGCCCCGCCCCGGTAGACACACTCATCCTTCACTACACTGGCATGCAGTCCGCCCAGGCCGCCATCGACCGACTCTGCGATCCCGCCGCCAAAGTCTCCAGTCATTACGTCGTCGACGAAGACGGCACCGTCCATAGCCTGGTCCCGGAAAACCTCCGCGCCTGGCACGCCGGCATCTCCTTTTGGCGCGGCCGCCGGACGCTGAATGACGTCTCCATCGGCCTCGAAATCGTCAACCCCGGCCATGCGTGGGGCTATCGGCCATTCCCCGCCGCCCAGATCGACGCCGTAACCACCCTGTGCCACGCGATCCTCGCCCGCCACGACATCCCGGCGCGCAACATCGTCGCCCACAGCGACGTCGCCCCCGACCGCAAACAGGACCCGGGCGAACTTTTCCCCTGGCAGGCCCTCGCCGCCGCCGGCATCGGCCTTTGGCCCGCGGTGCCGGACGCCGGCACGGGCGACAGCGACTGGACCGCCTTTGCGGTCCGCAGCGCGCTCGAAACGATAGGCTACGACGTCTCGGATGCCTCTGAAGCGGGCCTCGCGACCCTGCTGCTTGCCTTCCAGCGGCACTGGCGGCCGGAGGGAATTACCGGGCGGGCAGACTTTGGGACGGTGGGACGTCTGGAAGCGTTACTCCGGCTGATTGACGAACCTAAGGCAGACGAAGCAGGTCTCGTTTGAAAAAAAGAACCAAGAAACTTTTTTGCTTCTTCTTTTCAAAAAACCTTGCTCTCCTGGCAAGACCGCGCCGCTAAAACATTATATAATTTACTCTTTTGCGGCCGGACCCCATTTAGCTTGGTGTTAACAGGGCCAAGTCAGATGCAGCACGCTCTTTTCGCCGCCAGATGATCGGCATTGTCCGGATCGCGCTTGCGCGGCCTTACACGTTTATCGTCATGGCGCTGCTGATACTGATCTTCGGCGTCATTTCCGCCATCCGCACGCCCACTGACATCCTGCCAAATATCGGCATTCCGGTCGTTGCCGCGGTGTGGTCGTATAATGGCATGTCGCCGGACGACATGTCCGGCCGGGTGGTCTATTATTATGAACGCACGCTGAGTTCCCAGGTCAACGACATTTCCCACATCGAGAGCCAGTCGATGTTCGGCTATGGCGTGGTCAAAATCTTTTTCCAGCCGAGCGTAAATATTAACGCCGCGCTGGCGCAGGTGACGGCGGCCTCGCAGACGGTGCTGAAATTGCTCCCGCCGGGCATCACGCCGCCTTATGTGCTGTCGTTCAACGCGTCCAGCGTGCCGATTTTGCAACTCGCGCTGTCAAGCAAATCGTTGTCTCAGGCAAAACTTTTTGATGACGGGCAGAACTTCATACGACCGCAGCTGGCCACCGTGGAGGGCGCTGCGATCCCGTCGCCATACGGCGGCAAAGTGCCGCAAATCCAGATCGACCTGGACCAGCACGGGCTGCAGAGCCATGGCCTGTCCGCACAGGATGTGGTCGCGGCTTTGGCCGAGCAAAATTTGATTACGCCGGTCGGCACGCAGAAGGTAGGCCTGTTCGAATGGAACGTGGCGCTAAACGATGCCCCGCGCGAATTCGCCGACCTCGAAAATTTACCGATAAAGCGCGCAGGCGGTACGGTGATTTACATGCGCGACGTTGCGCATGTCCGTAACGGCTCGCCACCGCAGACCAACATTGTGCATGTGGACGGCACCCACGCGGTGCTGATGACCATCCTGAAAGCCGGCGCCGCCTCCACGCTGGACATCATTTCCCAAACCAAGGCGCTGTTGCCGCAAATCCGCGCCGGCTTGCCGCGCGCTTTGCAACTGACCGCGGTGGGCGACCAATCCGTGTTCGTCACGTCCGCCGTGCTCGGCGTGGTGCGCGAGGCGGTGATTGCCGCGGTGCTGACCGGCCTGATGATCCTGGTGTTCCTGGGCAGTTGGCGCTCGACGGTGATCATCACGATCTCCATTCCGCTCGCCGTGCTGTTCGCGCTGACGATGCTGTCGGTGCTAGGGGAGACGATCAATGTCATGACGCTGGGTGGCCTGGCGCTGGCGGTCGGCATCCTCGTCGATGACGCAACGGTCACCATCGAAAACATGAATTATCATCTGGAAATGGGCAAGGAGGTCGAGCGGTCCATCATGGACGGTGCGGCGCAGATCGTGGTGCCGGCGACCGTATCGCTGCTCTGCATCTGCATCGTGTTCGTGCCTATGTTCGGCCTCGGCGGCGTCGCCGGCTACCTGTTCCGGCCGCTGGCGGAAGCAGTGGTGTTCGCCATGATCGGCTCCTACATCCTGTCCCGCACGCTGGTCCCCACGCTCGCTAATTTCCTGCTCCGCAAGCACGTGCACCAATCGACCCATGACCGCAAACGCAGTATCTTCAGCCGTTTCCAGCGCGCTTTCGAATTCCGCTTCGAGCAACTTCGGCGCACCTATGTCGGTCTGCTGGAACTGGCGCTGGCCTGGCGGGCGCGCACGCTGATCGGCTTCTTCGCCGCGGCGCTGCTGTCATTCGGGCTGGTGCCGTTCCTGGGTCGCAACTTCTTCCCGGCCGTCGCCTCTGACCAGATCAAACTCCACGTGCGCGCCCAGACCGGTACGCGTATCGAGGACGTGTCGGCGCTCTGCGGCCGGATCGAAGATGTGATCCGCGCCAAAATCATCCCGCCCGCCCATCTCGACACCATCGTTGACAATATCGGCATGCCGGTCAGCGGCATCAATCTGGCCTACGGCAATTCGGGGACGATCGGCGTCGGCGACGCGGACATCCTGATCACGCTGAAGAACGCCACCGGCGACGATTACGAACGCCGCATGCGCGAGCTGCTGCCGCGCCTGTTTCCCGGCACCGTGTTCGCCATCCTGCCGGCCGACATCATTACTCAAATCATCAATTTCGGCCTGCCAGCGCCCATCGACCTGCAAATCGTCGGCAACGACCTGCCGGCCGATCGCGCCTATGCCGACCGGCTACTGGCCAGAATCAGCCACGTGCCCGGCGTCGTCGACGCGCGCATTCAGCAGGCGTTCAACGAGCCGACGCTGCGCGTGAATGTCGACCGGTCGCTCGCCGCGCTGGTCGGCATTACGGAAAAAGACGCCGCGACCAGCATGCTGGATACGCTGGCCGGCAGCATCCAGACCGCGCCGACCTTCTGGCTCAATCCGAAAAACGGTGTGTCCTATCCGATCGTCGTGCAGACACCGCAATACGACATGGACACGATGGCGAATTTGCAGAATATGCCGATGGGCAGCAGCGGTGCCACCGAGCTCACCGGCGGATTGGCAACGACGGAAACAACCGCATCGGACGCGGTGGTGTCGCACTACAATGTCCGTCCAGTGATCGACATCTACGCGGCCACCCAGGGTCGCGACCTTGGCGCCGTCGCCACCGACATCGATCGCATTGTGGCTGATGCGGCAAGCGATCTGCCGCGCGCCGCCCAGGTGACATTGCGCGGGCAGGTGACCACGATGACGCAAGCCTACAGCCAGCTCATCACCGGGCTCGGTTTTGCCATCGCCTTGATCTACCTGCTTATTGTAGTGAATTTCCAATCCTGGACCGACCCTGCCGTTATCGTGCTGGGTCTGCCCGGTGCGCTGGCCGGCATTGTCTGGATGCTTTTTCTCACCGGCACGACCATTTCGGTGCCGGCGCTGACCGGCGCCATCATGTGCATGGGTGTCGCCACCGCCAACTCCATCCTGGTCATCAGCTTCGCGCGGGAGCGCATGGAGTCCGGCATGGACGCTTTGCAGGCCGCGATTGAGGCCGGCGCCACGCGGTTCCGCCCGGTGCTGATGACCGCGCTGGCCATGATCATCGGCATGGGCCCAACTGCGCTGAGTGCGGAACAAAACGCCCCGCTCGGCCGCGCTGTTATCGGCGGTCTGCTGTTCGCCACCGCGGCGACCTTGTTTGTGGTGCCCACGATCTTCAGCCTCGCGCATGGCAGGCGTGCAGCAGCACTTCCCGCCAACGCTCAGCCCGCGGAGTGACGCAGTATGCCGGATAACGGTTTTGGCCACATGACCACGCAGCACACGCGCGAACGCGGCCCGGATCAGCCGCCGCAGGACGGCAACGAAAATCCAGCTTCCGCTGCTGATGCACACGACCACAGCCCGCATCAGAACCCGCCAAGGCCACGCCGTGTGAAGCTGGCCGCGACCGTTTTCGCGTTCGTCGCCGTCGCTCTTGCCGCCTACGGCATCGCCACCCGCAGGAACGCCGAAGCACGTCTTGCGACCTGGACCGACGCGCAGGCACTGCCCACCGTTGCGGTGTCGCACCCGATGTCCAACGATGCTGCCCGGGCGCTCACGCTGCCGGGCGATGTGGAGGCGTACTACGAGGCACCGATCTACGCACGTGTGAACGGCTACCTGCACACCTGGTTCGACGATATCGGCGCCCACGTGAAGGCGGGGCAGGTCCTGGCTACGATCGAGACGCCGGACTTGGATCAGCAACTGTCGCAAGCGCAAGCGGATTTGGCCAGTGCGAATGCAAACTTCGCGCTTGCTGCCCTCACCGCCAAACGTTGGCACGCGCTGCTCGCCACAAATTCCGTCTCCCAGCAATCCGCCGATGAAAAGCAGGGCGCCGCCGAAGCTGAGCATGCTGCAGTGAGTGCGCAGCAGGCTCACGTCGAACAATTGCGCGCGCTGCAAGCGTTCAAACGCCTGACCGCACCGTTCAATGGCGTTGTCACCGCACGCAATACCGACATCGGCGCGCTGATCAACGCCGGCTCCAGTGCTGCCAATCCCCTGTTCAAGGTTGCCGACGTGCACCAGATGCGCGTCTATGTCCGAGTGCCGCAGGTCTACGCCAGCGAGCTTTCGCTTGGCATGCATGCGACGCTCACTCAGCCGCAATACCCGGGCCAGACCTTTCCCGCACAGCTGGCTACGACATCCGAATCGGTCGCGGCAGCAAGCCGCACTGTTCTCGTAGAACTGCTTGCCGACAACCAAGCCGGCAAGCTATGGCCAGGTACCTATGCGGAGATAAAATTCGATCTGCCACCGGACCATGGCGTTCTGCGCGTCCCGTCCAGCGCGCTGATATTCCGCTCCCATGGCGCGCAGCTCGCGACACTGGGACCCGGCGATCACATCGTCATGAAGGACGTCACGATCGGCCGCAATCTCGGCCAGGAAATTGAAATAACGGGAGGGATTTCATCGGACGCCCTTGTGGTCGAAACGCCGCTTGACACGCTTGAGGACGGACAATCGGTCCACGTGGCAGCGGGCGGCGCCACCGCGGACTGATGCACATGCAGATCAGGCGGAAGGAAGCAGTTCTTTTTTTGAAAAAAAAGAACCAAAAAAACTCTTTCTTTTTGGTTTGTGCGCTTGTGCTGACAGGGTGCGACATGGCGCCGCGCTACCATGTGCCTGTTGTTTCTACGCCGGTTTCCTACAGTGAGGCGACACGCTGGCAGGAGGCGAAGCCGGCCGATACCGTGCCGCGCGGCGCCTGGTGGCGCGTGTTCCATGATCCGACGTTGAACGCGCTGGAACCGCGCGTGGACAGCGCCAATCCGGACCTGCAGGCGCAGGCCGCCATTTATGACCAAGCCCGGGCCCTGCTGGCCGAGGCGCAGTCAGGCATCTTTCCGCAATTGCAGTTGGGCGGCCATATCAGCACCAACCGCCAATCCAATAGCCGTCCACTGCGCGGCAAAGACGAACCAAATCAATACCTGGACAACGCCGTAGACACGCAGGCGACATACGAGCTGGATCTTTGGGACCGTGTTGCGAATAGCATAAAAGCCGGCAAGGCCGCCGTCGCCGCCAGCGCCGCGGACGTGGCTTCATTACGCCTGTCCCTGCACGCCGAATTGGCAACCGACTATTTCACGTTGCGCGGCCTCGATGCCGAGGCACAATTATATGCCAACACGGTGACGGCCTACAGCCAGGCTCTGACGCTGACTCAGAACCGCTTCGCTGGCAAAATAGCCTCCGGCATGGACGTCTCGCGCGCTGCGTCGCAATTGCACGACGCGCAGGCACAGGCGACCGATATTGCCGCGCGACGCGCCCTTGCCGCGCACGCCATCGCAATCCTGATCGGTGTGCCGCCAGGCGCGCTGCCGATCCCAACCGAAATTGCCAGCGTGCGTGTGCCCTCAACCGCCGCTGGCGTGCCCGCCACGTTGCTCCAACGGCGGCCGGACATTGCATCGGCCGAGCGTGCGGTTGCGGCCGCCAACGCCGAAATCGGCGTTGTGCGCGCGGCATTCTATCCGAACATCTCGCTCAACCTCGAGTTCGGCATCCAAGATACCGGTTTCAACCTCGCCAGTCTGGGCAACAGCTTTTGGTCGGTTGGTCCAGGCGCGACGCTGCCGATATTCGAGGGCGGCCTGCGCACGGCCGAAGAGAAGGCCGCATTTGCGGTTTACCGTCGCACGGTGGCCGACTATCGCGCCACCGTGCTGGACGCGTTTCGCGACGTCGAGGATGAATTGGCCTTGCTCCACTGGCTCGGCGATGAACTCACGCAGGAGCAACGGGCGGTGGCCGCCGCTCAGCAAACGGTGACAATGTCGATGGCGCTGTACAGGGATGGTGCTGCCAATTTTCTCGAGGTCGTGACGGCTCAGACCGCTGAATTGCAGGCCGAACGCGCCGCATTGGACATCCGCACGCGTCGGCTGCAAGCGAGCGTTTCCCTCATTCGCGCGCTCGGCGGTGGATGGCAGGACAACGGATGATGAGCTGATACACCAGGCCCTTAGGCCCTAAGAACTTTTCTCTTAACTCAACCTTCGGTCGGCTAGGGCCTTGCCCATCAGCAGGCCTAGCTCGCCGGGGCGGTCGCTGTAGGCGCACATCATGCGGTACGGGACGGCGGTAATGTCGGCGATGGCGTTCAACTTGCCGGCGACGTCGAGCGCGCTGAATTTGCCGGCGCCGGGCTGGCGCTCGAACACGGCGGCGACCGCTTGCAGCGTGCGGGCAGGTACGATGGCCAGCACGCGCAGATGCGCCGGCGTAATATCGCGCGGCGTCAACCTGCGGCTCGGCACCGCCTGGGCCACTTTCATGGTGTCGGTGGGCGCGGCGCCCGAACGCGTGGCGCCCGGCGGTGGCGTCGCGGTCAGATCGCTGGCCCGATAATCCAGTTCGGCCCCGTTGTCCTGCATGATAAACACCCGGTCGCCGTCGCACTCCAGAACCTTACCGCTGCGCTGGCCGCCGATGTGCCAAACCCTCTGTCCGACCGAAAACATGATCTGTTTCCCCCGGGGACGCATTTCGCAGCCCCCACCGCCTGTCGGGGTCCACTATAGCATGTCGGTTGGCCGGGATGCCGGTGCCGACGAGTTTCCAGTCACGCGCAAGCCGACCTAGACGCGAAAGAGCGGCCGGCGGCCCGCGGAAGGCCGCGTGGTGCCCGATAACAGCGAAGATTGCGCGGCTGCATCGGTTGGATCGACCTGCTTCTGCTCGGTCCGTTCCTGCGTGCGGTCGGGCGGGGCCGTTTTCTGCCGGTCGGTCACGCTGGTCGGCGGTGCTTTGTCGGCCATGCGCTACCTCGTTTGAGTTGGTGAACGTCTCACAACGCGTCCGGTTCACAGTCCTGGTGTGCTACGCACCAACGCGGCGAAGCACCGCCGGATGTGCGTGCAGAAGCGAACATGATGGTTGGCCGGGAAAATGTGCAGGTTCGGATTCTACCCATATGCGCCATGGCGCAATACGCCCGCGCCGTCACATCTCATTCCGACATTCTTGCAACAATGCCAGCGTTCAACGGGTTCGCGGCAGCAAGGAAAAACCATCTGAAAGCACATAGATGATGATCGCCACGGAAAGCAAGAAGAAACCCGTCCAGAACAGCGGCGAATGATGAATGCGTCGCCAATGGCGTCGTGGCCGTATGTCAGTTTTTTCCGCCATGCGTTTCTCCCAGATTGCGCCGATGCTTTATCCCGTTGCGGCGAATAGCATCAGGCGGCCATTCTGTTCCGCTCCGCCGCGGCCGCCGCCGTTCCGCCGGGCCCGGTATAGGCGCCGGTGTCCGCATGGTGCGCCAACGCAACGTCGTCCTGGGCGCCCGGCAATCCCGCGGTCCGCGACCCTGCCTTCGCCGGGTCGAGAATTTTGTAGGCAAGCAATTTCACCGGATCGATCAGCAGGAAGCAGGCCACGGCATAGGCCCACACGATCCCCGCATACCGCCAGCCGAGCGGCGTCACCAGCCCGGCGCCGAACACCGCGACCAGGGTGGCGATCGTCTGGGTGCCGCACACCGCCGCCAGCAAAATCCACGCGGGCCGTGTGGACCACCATGGGCCCCGCGTGCGGGTCTGGAAAATCGTCAAATGGCCCGCCACCGACAGCTTCAGATACATCATCGTCTGCAGCTGCGGATGACCTAGATGAAACCCCAGGTCGGCCATATAGAACAATCCAAACGTGGTCGCGGGACCGATCAGGCCCAGCACGGTCGCGACACCCAGCACCATGCGCATGTTCCACGCTTCAGGCATGTTCCTGTAGCGAACATTATCATAGGCAATCGACAAAATGGCGCCGTCATTGAGCAGCGCGAGCATCACGATCATCACCGCCGTCAGCGGATAGAAATCAAACACCAGAATGCACAGCGTGATGAAAATCAGCACGCGCAGCGTCTCGGCGATACGGTAGATCGCATAGCTGTTCATGCGCTGAAAGATTTTGCGGCTTTCCTTGATGGCGTCGATGATCACCGAAAGCCCAGGCGTGATCAGCACAATGGAAGCCGCCGCCCGGGCCGCGTCCGTCGCACCGGAGACGGCGATGCCGCAATCCGCTTTCTTCAGGGCCGGCGCATCGTTCACCCCATCGCCCGTCATGCCAACGATATGATCGTGCTTCTGGAGTATATCGACGATATGGAATTTATGTTCCGGAAACACCTGTGCGAAGCCATCGGCGGTCTCGACCGATCTTATTTCGGCCGCGGTCTCGGCTCGCCCGGCGTCGCCGAGCGTGGCGCCGTCGAGGATATTCGTCCCCATGCCCAATGTGTGTGCGGTTTCGCGGGCGATCGCCAGCGCGTCGCCGGTCACCATCTTGATCGTAACGCCCATCTCACGCGCCGTTTCGATGGTGGATTTTGCATCCAGGCGCGGCGGATCGAACAGCGGCAGCACGCCCAATAGCTGCCACTTGCCGTCTGCGTCCGCCCGCGCCACGCCGAGGGCGCGAAAACCGCGTGCCGCAAAATCATCGACGGCCTTCTCGTAACCCGTCTTCGCCGCCGCCGCATTCTCCGCCAGATCCAGAATGACTTGCGGGGCCCCCTTCGTCACCTTGAAGGCGACACCGTCCTTGCCCTTCACGGTGGCTTCGGTGCGTTTGTGCACTGGATCGAACGGCGTGAAGTGCAGCATCTCAAAGCCCTTGAGTGCTGCTTCATCCCGCACGCCCGCCAGCACCGCCAGATCGATCGTATCGTTGTTGTCCGATCGCGAGGCCAGCGCGCCATTGAGGATGACATAGGCCGCACTGACATCGCCGATCCTGAACGGGTCGCCCAGCGTCAGCTTGTTTTGCGTGAGCGTGCCGGTCTTGTCGGCGCACAGTACGTCGACGCCGGCGAGTTCCTCGATTGCCACGAGCTTGCTGACGATCGCCTGCTTGCGGGCGAGCAGGCGTGCGCCGACCGCCATGGTGACCGAAAGCACCGTCGGCATCGCCACCGGAATCGCCGCCACGGTCAGCACAAGGGCAAATTGCAATAGCGTCAATACGGGCGCACCGCGATATATGCCCACCCCCACAATGACCGACACCAGCGCCACGGCTAACAGGATCAGGTAATCGCCGATCCGCAGAACGGCCTTCTGAAAATGGCTTTCCGTTACCGCGGTGGCGACGAGCTCGGCGGTTCTGCCGAAATAGGTGTGCGTGCCGGTTGCGTACACCAGCGCGCCGATTTCACCGCGCCGGACGATCGACCCGGAAAACACCGCGTCGCCGGCACGCTTCGTCGCCGGCAACGACTCGCCGGTCAGCGCGGACTGATCGAGCGATAATTCATCCCCCTCCAGCAGCCGCGCGTCCGCGGGCACAATGTCGCCCAGCCGCAGGCGTATGACGTCGCCCGGCACCAGTTCCTTGGCGGAAGGCGTCGTCCAAATGCCGCCCCGCAGCACCCGCGCTTTGATCGCCAGCCTGGCCTTCAACGCGTCGATCGCGTTGCCCGCCTGCCGTTCCTCCCAAAACCCGATCGTCGCATTGGCACATAACAATAGCAGAATGATACCGAAATCAGGCCAATGCCGCACGATGGCCGAAAGCACGACGGCGACCTCGATCATCCATGGGATCGGGCCCCAAAAATATTTCAGGAATTGCAGCACGACATTGGTCCGCCGCGCGGCGATTTCGTTGAGGCCATAACGTGAAAGCCGCGCGGCCGCCTCGGCCTGGCTGAGGCCTGAAGGCGCGTAGGCGAGCCGCGTCTCCACGTCTGCCATGGGCAGTGTTTGCAGATCGCTCTGCGTTCGCTTAAGTGATTCAACGCCTTTCCGCGACGCCGTACTCGCCACGCGGCGTTGCACGAAATTTGTGCAGAGCCACAGCATGAGGACGGCGAAAGCGCCGACCACGATGCCGGCGGCCAGCACGAAAGGATGTGCGGGCAGCGTGCCCGCAATCCGCTGAAGTTGTACCAGAATTGGAATGCCCATCTGTCGAGATAGCATGCGCCACGGAATGCGAGGCAGTGGTGGAAACTACGCAGACGCAGGGAGGTTGGGCTTTTCCGCGCGCATGTTCCTGGCGTTCTGCCGTGCCCGTAAGTAGAATCCGAACCTGCGCCGGTTCGCTGCGCAGCACCAAATCATGCGTCACCGAACCCAATCTCGAAGGCCCGCAGCATGGACACAGTCACGCCGCCGTTCGACCCGCCTGATCGTCATAATGACCATGCATCCCCAGGCCGGCACGAGACCGGGCACGAAACCCTGGGCCCGGACGAACTGCGCCGCATGCACGCCTACTGGCGCGCCGCCAACTATCTTTCCGTAGGCCAGATCTACCTCTACGACAATCCGCTACTGCGTGATCCGTTGAAACTGTCGCACGTCAAGCCGCTGGTGGTGGGTCATTGGGGCACCACGCCTGGACAAAACTTTATCTATGTCCATCTCAACCGGGTCATCAACAAGCTTGACCTGAACATGATCTATATCGCCGGCCCCGGTCACGGCGGCCCCGCCCTGGTGGGAAACACCTACCTTGAAGGCAGCTACAGCGAATTCTACCCCAACATCAGCCGGGACGCGCCGGGGATGAAGGCCCTGTTCAAGCAGTTCTCGTTCCCCGGCGGCATTTCCAGCCATGTTGCGCCCACCACGCCCGGCTCGATCCACGAAGGCGGCGAGCTCGGCTATTCCCTCAGCCATGCGTTCGGCGCCGCCTTCGACAACCCCGATCTGATCGTCGCCTGCGTCATCGGCGACGGCGAGGCCGAAACCGGGCCGTTAGCCACCGCCTGGCATTCGAACAAGTTCCTCGACCCCGCCACCGACGGCGCCGTGCTGCCGATCCTTCATCTGAATGGCTACAAGATCAGCAACCCCACGGTGCTGTCGCGCATCGCAGCCGCGGAATTGGAACAGTTTTTCCGCGGCTGCGGCTGGACGCCCTATGTCGTCGAGGGTGATGATCCCGCAACGATGCATGAGCTGATGGCGGCAACGCTTGACCGCGCCATCGCCGACATAAAGCGCCTCCAGGCGGATGCGCGGGCCGGCAACGCCACGGCCAGGCCGCTCTGGCCGTTGATCGTATTGAAGTCGCCAAAAGGCTGGACCGGACCGAAAATCGTCGATGGCCTGCAGATCGAAGGCACCTTCCGCGCCCACCAGGTGCCGCTGATTGTCGATGAAGCCCACCCCGAACATGTGGCCCTGCTCGAAAGCTGGATGAAAAGCTACAAGGCCGACGAATTGTTCGACGAACACGGCACGCTGATCGCCGAATTGGCGGCGCTCGCACCCTCCGGCGACCGCCGCATGGGCGCCAATCCGCACGCCAACGGCGGCATCCTGTTGCGCGATCTGCACATGCCCGATTTTCGCGACCACGCGGTCTCGGTCGCCACGCCCGGCGCCGTCGAGGGACAGGACACGATCGTGCTCGGCAAGTTCCTGCGCGACGTGATCAGGCTGAACCCGCACAATTTTCGCATCTTCGGCCCCGATGAGACGCTCTCCAACCTGCTTGGCGCCGTCTTCGAAGTCACCAACCGCCAGTGGGACGCAACACAGGCGGCCAACGACGAATTCCTCGCACCCGCCGGCCGTGTGCTCGATTCGATGCTGAGCGAACACCAATGCCAAGGCTGGCTCGAAGGCTATCTCCTCACCGGCCGCCACGGAATCTTCAACAGCTATGAAGCCTTCATTCGCATTATCGATTCGATGTTCAGCCAGCACGCCAAATGGCTGAAAGTGACCCGCGAACTGCCCTGGCGGCGCGGCATCGCATCGCTGAACTACCTGCTCGCTTCCCATGTGTGGCAACAGGACCATAACGGTTTCACCCATCAGGATCCCGGCTTTCTCGACCACGTGATCAACAAGAAGGCCGACATCGTGCGCGTCTATCTGCCGCCCGATGCCAACTGCCTGCTCTCCACCTTCGATCATTGCTTGCGAAGCCGCAATTATGTCAACGTGGTGGTGGCCGGCAAACATCCGTTGCCGCAATGGCTGACGATCGAGGAAGCGTGCATTCATTGCACCGAGGGAATCGGCATCTGGCAGTGGGCGAGCAACGATCAAGGCGGCGAGCCCGACATCGTGCTCGCCAGCAGCGGCGACACGCCCACGCTAGAAATCCTCGCCGCGGTCTCCATCCTGCGCCAGCATTTGCCGCAGCTGAAAATCCGCGTCGTCAACGTGGTCGACCTGATGCGGCTGCAATCAGCCAGCGAGCACCCGCACGGCCTGTCGGAAACCGATTACGATGCGCTGTTTACCCGCGACACGCCCATCATCTTCGCCTTCCACGGCTACGCGTCCCTGGTTCACCGCCTCACCTACCGCCGCACCAACCGCAACCTCCATGTCCGCGGCTACAAGGAGGAGGGCACCATAACCACGCCGTTCGACATGCGCGTGCAGAACGACATCGATCGTTTCCACCTGGTGCTGGATGTCATCGACCGCCTGCCGCATCTCGGCGCCAGGGGCGACTACGTCAAGCAGATCGTCCACGACAAGCTGATCGAACATAAACATTACATTGATCAAAACGGCAAGGACATGCCGGAGATTCTGAACTGGAAGTGGGGCCAGGCCGCGTGATGCAGGATAAACTGATCGAAACAGCCCGCCTGCTCGTCGACGGCGGCCGCGGCCTGCTTGCGATGGATGAAAGCAATGCGACCTGCGACAAGCGGTTTGCCAAATTCGGCATTCCCCGCACCGAGGCGGCGCGTCGGAGCTATCGCGAACTTCTCATCACCACGCCAGGCCTGGGCACCTGCATCAGTGGTGCGATCCTGTTCGACGATACGATAAGGCAACGCAAACCCGACGGCACGCCCTATGTCAAGCTGCTCACCGATGCCGGCATCATGCCCGGCATCAAGGTGGATACCGGTGCGAGGCCGCTCGCGCTGCATCCGGGCGAGAAAATCACCGAGGGTCTGGATGGATTGCGCGCCCGCCTGCACGACTATGCCGAGATGGGCGCGCGATTTGCCAAATGGCGCGCCGTCATTACGATCGGCAATGGCATTCCCACCCGCAGCTGCATTGAGGCCAATGCTCACGCGCTGGCCCGCTATGCTGCCATGTGCCAGGAGGCGGGGCTGGTTCCCATCGTGGAACCCGAAGTGCTGATGGATGGCGACCATACGCTGGACCGTTGCCGAGAGGTAACGGAAGCGACGCTCAGGAGTGTCTTCAACCAGCTCAACATGCAGACGGTCAAGCTGGAAGGAATGGTGCTGAAAGCCAACATGATATTACCCGGCCTGCACTGTCCCACGCAGGAGCCTGTCGATGTTGTCGCCGACATCACCCTACGATCGCTGCGGCGGGTGGTCCCCGCCGCCGTGCCCGCCATTGCATTCCTGTCCGGCGGCCAGTCCGGCGAACTTGCGTTCTCAAGGCTCAATCAGATGAACATCATTGCCAATCGCGCGGAATCGCGGCTGCCCTGGCGTCTGACTTTTTCATTCGCCCGCGCGATTCAGAATCCCGCCCTGGAAATCTGGCAGGGCAACCCCGCCAATCGCCAGGCCGCGCAGCACGCCCTCCACCATCGCGCCGCCTGCAGCCTAGCCGCGCTCACCGGCCACTACAGCGCGGGGATGGCCACGGTGGAGCGGAAATCGGCAGCAGCGTAACGGCACCCTATCGACCCTTTTGGACGATCTGCTGGAAGCAATGAGCAAAAGCTCTTTGCTTCTTTTTTTCAAAAAGAAGTTCTTCCACGACCTGTCCTGGCACCAACGCGAAAGGAAATGACATTTCCCCGCCGACGATTCATTACATAAGGCACGGTGAAACCGCCTGGTCGCTCGCCGGCCGGCACACCGGCAACACCGATCTTGAGCTGACCGCCAATGGCGAGTTCCAGGCTACCGCGCTGGCGCCCTGGCTCGCCCGCATCGCGTTTGCCCATGTTTTCACGAGCCCGATGCAACGCGCCCGCCGCACCTGCGACCTGGCCGGCCTGGGCCCGGCCGCGATCATCGAGCCGAACCTCGCCGAATGGAATTACGGCGACTACGAAGGAAAGCTCTCGGCCGAAATTCGCAGCGAGCGCCCGAACTGGAATGCGTTCCGCGACGGCTGCCCGGGCGGCGAAATGCCCGCCGAAATTTCCGCCCGCGCCGACCGGCTGATCGCCCGCCTGTCCAACCTGCACGGCAATATCGCGCTGTTTTCGCACGGCGAGTTCGCCGGCGTGTTCGCCGCGCGCTGGCTCGGCCTGAACGTGGCGGACGGCGCGCATTTCTCGCCGTCCACCGCCTCGCTCAGCATTCTCGCGCATAATCGAAATCATCCCGAAATCCGCTCCATAGCGCTGTGGAACGCGGTGCCCGCGGTGTTGCGGCAATGACGTCACGTCAATGAATTGAGCGACTTGACAGGCACCCGGCCCGCCCCCCAAAGCGGTTGACAGTACCCGGCTTAGCGTCGAGAAGCCCTGCGATGGCCCGCGCGGCCGTCCGGGAGGTGCGATGTCATTACTCGATCGTCTCGTGCACGCATTGCTGGCGGTGCTGGCCGCCATATTTGCCATCGTACTCGCCGCACTTGCGTGGATCGAGGGCGTGCTCGGCGCCGTCATGAATGAAGCCCACATCCCGCCCAATCTGCAGTCGGTGCTCGCACTCGTTGTAGCCGTGCTGGTGCTGCTCGCCGCCCTGCGCCTGTTCGGCGGCGTTGTCCGCATCGTGCTGATCGTGGTGTTGCTGGCCATCGTGGCTCATGCCGTCGGCCACCATCCATTCGAGCCGCCGCACCATGCCGCGGCCACGCACGCCTGAATTTCATCAAAACGGATCGCTTGAAGCCGCCACCCTCCGCCACCCAGGCCGGCCACCACGCGGACGGCCCGGCGCCGGCCAATGATGGTATTTTGCGCCGGCGCGTGTATTCATCTACCGCAATGCGCGCTATGGTTGCAAGTCTCGGGTCGTGAGGGCTAATGTCAGGGTCGGCGTTCGACGAGGGCAGTTTTCCGGAATTCCAGTATCTGGAAGCGTTCCGCGACGTGCGGGACGCAGTGGCGGCCGGCACGTTCAAGAACGGCTTTGAGCATTACGAGCTGTACGGCCGGGAAGAAATCGAAACCGCCCGCCGCCCGTCACCCTTCACCGGCGGCCGGCTCGACATGATGCGGTCGGTGCTGCCGCCCCCGGCCGACCCGAACGCGCCCGTGCCGCCCTCGCCGCCGCCGCAACTGCGCACCGCCTCGCCCGACGCCATTGCCTACACGCCGCCGCCGCCGCCGGAACTGACCTATCCGGATGAAGCCGGCCTGTTCGACGAGGCGCTTTTCCTTGCGCTGAACCCCGATATCGCGGCCCAGGTCGCGGCCGGCGAACTGGCCAGCGGCCTTGCCTACTGGCAACGATCCGGCCGCGCAGAAACCAATCTCGGTGCCCGCCCCAGCATCGTTCAGGATCACTGGTATGCCGACATGGTGCCGCTGGACCCCAAGCCGCCGCCGGACATCGCCAATTTCGATGTCGAGACATACTGGCTGCTCTATCCCGATGTGCTGCGCGCGATCGGCCCCGACCCGGAGGGTGCGCGGCGCCATTGGCTGGAACACGGGCGGCTGGAAGGCCGCACCGGTCCCGGCGTCGCACCCTATCGCGGCTGGCAGGCCCGCCCTCACGCGGTGCTGCAAAAACCGTTCGGCTTCAACGTGTACGGGCCGTTCGCCGCCACCTCCGGCCTGGGCACCGCGGCGCGCGGCCTGCTGCGGGCGCTGCGCAGCACCGGCGTGCCGCTCGAAATCCATCCCTTCGATGTCAGCCGCGCCAAGCCGCGCATTACTCCGGCCGAACGCGCCCGCACCCCCACTTACCGCGTCAACCTCATCCTGGCCAACGCCGACCAGATGGCCCGGTTGACAGCCTTGTATGAGCCGGGCACGTTCGACGACGCCTACAACATCGCCGTCTGGCAATGGGAACTTGCAAGCAGCAGGTCAGACACTTTCTTCGATTTCGAGGGGCTCGACGAGATTTGGACGAATAGCGAGTCGCTCCACAATCCATGCGGAGACGAGGCTTTCGCCAAAGAAATTGATAGCGAACGCGCTTTGACGCCAGCGAGATAAACCGCCCTTTCGGGTGCCGCCAGCGCAAGGAATTCGCTTGTGTCTTGAACGAGAGGCGAAACGACAAAACCGGTTTCTCCCATTCCGGCGATATAACGAAATTTATGAACAGTTCCGTCTGGGAGGCGGAGCCCGATCTGGAGCTCGGGCAGCTTCCAGGCAAGTGTCGTCAATCTTCCCAGCAAAGTCGGCCTCACCGTCATTTGCGCCCAGAGAGGCTTGTCCGTCGCTGGAAGCTGGATTTCTTCGCCGAGCTGGTAGATGCCTGAAACAACAGGCGGATCAGGAAGCGTCTGACTTGTCGTCGGTTCGAGCCGGCGTCGCAGAATAGCGGCGCCGTCAACCAAAG
>CAJCIS010000223.1 GCA_903970435.1 Acidobacteriota bacterium
GGCGTCTCAAGCGCTGCGCGGCACAAATGTCCCGTGCCGCGCAGCGCTTGAGACGCCGGCGGCACGCCGTCACGTTACCTGACGCTCGGGTCGTGAGCGTCAGGATCGGACCACCAGAGCGGCCCGGCGGGCATCCGACGATTTTCCAGTCAGGCCGAGGCCGCTCTAGTAGCGGTACAATTCGTGCTTGAAGGGGCCATTCTCCCCCGGCAGCCCCAAATACTCCGCCTGCTTGCTTGAAAGTCTCGTCAGTTTCGCACCAACCTTTGCCAGATGCAGGGCCGCCACCTTTTCGTCCAGATGTTTCGGCAAGGTATATACCTTGCGCTCATACTGTCCGGGCCTCGCCGTCCATAGCTCGATCTGCGCCAGCACCTGGTTGGTAAAGCTGGCGGACATCACAAAGCTCGGATGGCCGGTGCCATTGCCCAAATTCACCAATCGCCCCTCGGACAGCACGATCAGACGCTTCTGGTTCGGAAACACAACCTCGTCCACCTGCGGCTTGACATTCTCCCAGGTGAAGTTGCGCAGCGCGCCGATTTGTATTTCGCTATCGAAATGGCCAATGTTGCATACGATGGCGCGATGCTTCATCGCGCGCATGTGCTCCAGCGTGATCACATCGACATTGCCGGTCGCGGTGACGAAGATGTCGGCGCGCGGGGCGGCGTCCTCCATCGTCACGACCTCGTAACCCTCCATCGCCGCCTGCAAGGCGCAGATCGGATCCACCTCGGTCACCAGCACCCGGCATCCGGCCTGGCGCAACGAAGCTGCCGAGCCCTTGCCCACGTCGCCGTAGCCGGCGACCAGCGCCACCTTGCCGGCCATCATCACGTCGGTGCCGCGGCGGATCGCGTCCACCAGCGACTCGCGGCAGCCATATAAATTGTCGAATTTGGACTTTGTGACGCTGTCATTGACGTTGATCGCGGGGACGGCCAGGCGGCCTTCCTTGGCCATTTGCCACAGGCGGTGCACGCCCGTGGTGGTTTCCTCCGACAGTCCGCGCACGTCGGCCATCATATCGGGGTATTTGTCATGCATCAGCGTGGTGAGGTCGCCGCCGTCATCGAGGATCATGTTGGGCGTCCAGCCGTCCGGCCCGCGGACGGTCTGTTCGATGCACCACCAGAACTCGTCCTCGTCCATGCCTTTCCAGGCAAATACCGGAATGCCGGCTGCCGCGATGGCGGCGGCGGCGTGATCCTGGGTCGAGAAGATGTTGCAGGACGACCAGCGCACGGAGGCGCCGAGCGCGATCAGCGTCTCGATCAGCACGGCGGTCTGGATGGTCATGTGCAGGCAGCCGGCGATGCGGGCGCCGCCGAGTGGCTTGCTGGCGCCGTATTCGGCGCGCAGTGCCATCAGGCCGGGCATTTCGTCCTCGGCCATGGAGATTTCCTTGCGTCCCCACGCGGCGAGCGAGATGTCGCGGACCTTGTAATCGTGGGCAACCATGGTGTCGGGCATCGTGATCTCCTGGGCGTTGGCCCGCAAAGAGCAAAGGCGGGCGCAATAAGCAACCCGCGCGAAAAAGCGCTGGTCTTTTTTAAAAAAGCAAAAGTTTTTTGGTTCTTTTTTTCAAAAAAGAACTGCTTCCTTGCCGTCACCGAAGCCGCATTGCGAGCGTGAAGCGCGGAGATTCAATCCACTAGCGAACAAATACCTGCACTTCCTTGTCATGCAATGACGGGTCGGTGCGCACCGCCTGCTCCACCTGGCCCTCGTCGGCGCCGTTCGCGATGATGGCCTCGGCGATTTCGCGGCCCGTGGCCGAGGCGTCCTGCAATGCGGCGGCCTGCGCGGCGGGCGTGTCGGCCTGTGGCACCAGGGTTTGCACGGTGAACAGGACGTCGGGCTTGACCGCCAGCGCGCGGTGCACCGATTGCGCGAGCGAGGCGGCGTAATCCGGCTCGCCCGCGTATTTGATGGTGACGATGGCGCCGGGGCCCGGCGGCGGCAGCTTGGCCGCTGGCGGCTTGGGCGGATCTCCGGCGTGCGGATCGAAGTCGCGCTGATCGATCAGGTGGCAGGATGTGAGCGTCGCCACGAGACAGAGGCAGGTGAGGCGAAACGGACTGGACATGGAAGCAAGGTTGCAGACGGAACAGACAAAAGAAAGCAGTTCTTTTTTGAAAAAAAGAAATACTTCCTGCCTTACCTCCCCCATCCAAGCAGCGCGGCGAACGGCCCATCCGGCAGAGCCATCACTTCCGCCGCCGCCACGCGCTTGCGGGGGCTGCCCAGCAATGGCGGGCTTGGCGGCCCAAACTGCGTCTCGCCCAAAGTAGGCGCCGGAATAACCCGCAGCCCGAGCGCCCGCAGCACGGGCGGCAATCTGTCCGCGCGCAGCCCCATTCGCGACGCAAGGTCCGCCGGCATGGCCGCCGGCCGCGCCCGCGTCAGCCAGGCGAGCTCCGCGGCCACCTGTTCGGCAACGTCCAGGCGCAGCAAGACCGGGCCCGCTTCCACCCAGCCCAATGCCGGCAGGCTCGCATGCGCTTGGTCAGTCGGCAGACTGACCAAGCCGGGGCCGGGCAAAATAGGGGCTGCGACCTGGTGGCGGACCGCCCACAGCATGGCCCGCACCGCGGCGGCGCGGGGCTTGAGCAGTTCCGGCATGAAGAGCGCAAAGCGTCCGGCCCGCACGCCCAGCGCTTTCAGCCGCCCTCGTACCGCCGGCGCCACCTGGGTCTCGGTGGCACCCGGCACGACCCCGCCGCCCTCGGCCAGGCGATGCAGCGCGCCCCGCAACATAGGGTCAGCCTCGCCGCCCTGCACCGCGCGATGGAGCGGCGCCAGTTCGCGGGCGATCAGGTCGGAAACGAACGCGGCGAGCCGGCGGCGCACCCGCTCACGTTGCGGTCCGTCGAGAAATTCGCTGTCCAGGACATCAACCTGAGGGTGCAGCAGGCCGCGCCCGGGCCGCAGCCGGGCCACGTCGGTGGCGTCCCAGATCAGGCTGTTGCCATGACCGATCGAAAACGCGGCGTCCGGTGCCGCCTCCAGCAAGGCAACCCGGCGCGGCATTTCGGCGCGCAGCGCGCGGCGCGCGGCGCGCTGCACCAGGCGCTTCTCGGCCCCCGCGGTCGATGGGTCCGCCTCGAAGGTGAAGCCTGCGACCTGGCCTACGGTATGGCCTTCCACGACCACCTCGCCGCGGGCGGTGACGGCGGACAGCAACGCCTCGCCGTCCTCCACCGCTTCCAGGCGGCGCAGCAAATGTGCCGCCCGGCGGTCCACGAAGCGCGCGGTGAGGCGTTCGTGCAGCGCGTCGGAAAGCTGGTCCTCCACCGCGCGGGCGCGGGCCTGCCAGGCGGCGCTGTCGCGCACCCAATCCGGCCGCGCTGTGATGTAGGACCACACCCGCACGCCGGATAGCCGCGCCATCAGCGTATCGATGTCGCCCTCGGCCCGGCCAAGCGTGGCAAATTGCGCCTCCAGCCAATCCTCCGGCAGGCATTCGCGCTGGCCGATATGCGAAAAGATACGGGCACACAACCTTACATGGCTGTCATCGGTGATCTTGCGGAAGTCGGGCACCTGGCACGCTTCCCACAGCAGGCGAACCCGGCTTGGCCGGCTGGCCAACGCCCTTGTTTCGGTATCGCGCGCCAGGCAAGCCAGCGTTTCCAGGTCGCTCGCGTCGTTGCCGCGCACCAGCCCGGCACGTGGCGGCGGCGCGAGCAGGCTGTCGAGCAGGCCATCGATACTCGTGAAATCGAGTTTATCATTGCGCCAGGCGAGGCTCGTGAGCGGTTCGAAGACATGCGCCTCCACCGCCTCGGCCACCGCCTCCGGCAGGTCGGGACAGGCCGCGGTGGTGCCGAAAGTGCCGTCGCGCATGCCGCGCCCGGCGCGGCCGGCAATCTGCGCCACCTCGGGCGCGGTCAGGCGGCGTGGCCGGTGGCCGTCATATTTGTTCAGGCCGGCGAACGCGACATGGTTCACATCCATGTTCAGGCCCATGCCGATCGCATCGGTGGCGACCAGGTAATCGACCTCGCCATCCTGGTAGAGCGCCACTTGCGCATTGCGCGTGCGCGGCGAAAGCCGGCCCATGACAACCGCGCAGCCGCCGCGCCGCCGGCGTATCATTTCTGCAATGGCGTATACTTCACCGGCGCTGAAGGCGACGATGGCGCTGCGCGGCGGTAATTTCGTCAATTTTGCCGCCCCGGCAAAGGTGAGTTGCGAAAGCCGCGGCCGCGTCTCGATTTCCGCATCGGGCACCAGGTGGTTGAGAAGTGGTCTGATTGTTTCAGCGCCGAGGAAAATTGTTTCAACCAGGCCGCGCGCGTGCAGCAGCCGGTCGGTGAACACATGGCCACGATCGGCATCCGCGCAGAGCTGGATCTCATCCACGGCCACGCATTCCACGTGCCGATCCAACGGCATGGCCTCGGCCGTGCACGAGAACCATCGCGCATCCGGCGGCACGATCTTTTCCTCCCCGGTAATGAGCGCCACGTGACGCGCGCCCTTGGCGGCCACCATGCGGTCGTAATTCTCGCGCGCCAGCAGGCGCAGCGGAAAACCGATCATGCCGGACGCGTGTGCCATCAGCCGGGTCATCGCCAAATGGGTCTTGCCGGTATTGGTCGGCCCCAAAACGGCGCGCACGCGAGGCTGGAACATCGGCGGGCCGACTCGGGGCGCTGGGCTTGACATGCACCGATGATTTGGACTCTGAGCGTGCCTTGCAAGGCTTATCAGTTGTCAGTTTTCAGTTGCCAGTTGCCAGTCGCCAGTCGTCAGTGGGGCCCGTCTGAAAACTGAAAACTAAAAACTAGAAACTGGATTACGGATTGTCCATCTGGCTGCGTGAGCTCGATTGCCTTGCTGGCGCCGACGAAACCTCCGTGCCGGTTTATGCGGCCAGGCCCGAGGGGATGGCGGCGCTGCTGGACGGCATGCCCGCCACCGCCGCCGCCTTCCTGCGCGGCAGCGGATTTTCCGCCGCCGCCGGCGCCGTGGCGCTGGTGCCGGGCCGGGCCGGTGTTGCCGGCGCGGTCCTGGGGCTGGGCGACAGCGCGGGCCCCGCGCCGTTCGGCGCCCTGCCGTTCGCCTTGCCGGAGGGCATGACCTGCCGGCTTGCCGGGCCGATCGATAACCCGCAGCACGCGCTGCTGGGGTTCTGCCTCGGGGCCTACCGGTTCGAGAAATTCAAGTCATCGCCTTCCCGCAAGCCGGCCCGTCTGGTGCCGCCCCCGGCGTCCGGGCACACGGTCGCGATGGCCGAAACGACGTGGCTGGTGCGCGATCTGATCAACTTGCCAGCGAATTATTTAGGCCCGGGCGAACTCGCCGATGCGGCGCGTGCCGTGCTGGAGCCGCTCGGCGCCTGCGTCGAGGTGATCCAAGGCGATGCACTGGCGTCGGCCTATCCGCTGATCGATGCTGTCGGCGCCGGGTCGTCACGGCCGCCTCGTGTGGTCCGCGCATGCTGGCGCGGCGCGGACACGCCGGCGGACGCACCGATTGTCTCGCTATGCGGCAAAGGTGTCTGTTTCGATACGGGCGGCTACGATCTGAAGCCGTCCGCCGGCATGCTGCGCATGAAAAAGGACATGGGGGGCGCCGCGATTGCGCTAGGTCTGGCAAGAATCATCATCAAGGATGAACTTCCTGTCAGGCTGGAAGTGCGATTGGGCTGCGTGGAGAACAGTATCTCCGGGAACGCGATGCGACCGTTGGACATTCTGCGGTCAAGACGGGGATTGACCGTCGCGGTGGCAAACACCGATGCGGAAGGAAGACTCGTATTGGCTGATCTGCTGGCGGAAGCGTCCGATGCGGCCCCGGATCTGCTGCTGGATTTCGCAACGCTGACCGGCGCGGCCCGCGTGGCGCTGGGGCCGGACGTGGCGGCTCTGTTCTGTAATGATGATAATCTTGCCCGCGACATAGAGACCGCGTCGCGGGTGTCGCATGACCCGGTCTGGCGCCTGCCGCTGTACAGCGGATACAATTCCATGTTGGAAGGGCCGGGCAGCGATCTGCATAACGTTTCGGACAAGCCGTATGCCGGTTCGGTGCTGGCTGCGCTGTTTCTACAGCGTTTTCTGGCGCCTGCAACGTCGTGGGCGCACTTTGATGTCTATGCCTGGAACGACAGCACACGCCCCGCGCGTCCCGAAGGCGGCGAGGCGCAGTGCCTGCGCGCCGCTTTTGGCGCGATTCTACGAAGATTCACATTGCAGAATCTGGGAGACGCACCATTATAACCATACGAGTCGTTCATATGTCGCTACCGTTAAGGCTTTGTTTGCGGTAAGCGCTTAGATCGGACCCGAACCAAGCCAGGGATAGAAAGGTGCATTCCTGGCGATGCCCAATACACGCGGTGATAAACTTTGCGACGGCGTCGGGCTTTAGTCACGTTCCGCCTTGTGGCACAACGTGTTGAAGGAACGTGACGGTTTGTGACATTTTCCGTGCGCTGGCAACCGGGCGGAAAACCATAGGATCGCGTTCACGAAAAAGGTTGCCACCGTGGGCGAAACCGTTTCATAACGGACTCACGGCTACATTGTTCAGGGTCGCGGCGAAGCAATGGTGCGGCGCGGTGGTCCTGTAACAAACGGGGGGCGAGGGCACATACCTACTATGAAAGGAAAATCTACCGTGGCAGCAGCAGCCAACAACGCTACATCCGACCATTTGGTCGGCACACTTCGCGATACCGTCGTCGCACTCGTGCGGCGCGACGGTCCGGACCTGTCGGCCCGCCAGCTCGGCGTGTTCCTGACATGCTACCTGCATGAAGGCGGACACACGGTGCGCGGTCTGGCCGCGGATCTCAACGTATCCAAGCCGGCCATTACGCGCGCGCTCGACCGGCTCGGCGAGCTCGATCTGGCCCGCCGCAAGGTGGATCCGCTCGATCGCCGCAGCGTGCTGGTGCAACGTACCCTCAAGGGTGCGGCGTTCCTGCGCGATTTGCGCGGCATCATTAATGAGGCCAACTCCAACACGCATACCGTCGCCGCAGAACCTGCGCCGGCAAAGCGCGGCCGCGGCCGCGGCTGAGGAAACTTTCCTCCCGAGCGCACGGGAGGCAAGTTTCACAACGGGACCAACAGAAAGGGCCGGTGTCACCAGCGTGTGATACCGGCCCTTTTTGCTGTGCGGACAACATAGCCAAACCACGCCACCATGGGCGCCAGGCCAATAACGCCCCACGCGGAGCCCGCCACCAGGCCGCCGCCATGCCCGCCGGCCAGCACACCGCACACCGCGCCCCAGGCAGCCATACCCCAGTACACAGCGGTAACGTTCGCCGCGCCGACGCCGGATCGGTTCGCAATCTGATACAAATGCCCGCGATGCGCCTCCGTCAGCCGGTCCCCCGCCAACATCCGCCGCACCAGAGTGAAAGCGACATCCGCCAGCACCGGAACGAGCGCCAGCGGAACAATGAGCGACGCCGGCGATGCGGCCGCCCGCACCGCCAGGTCGGCCGCCACAAAGCCGCATAACTGGCTGCCGACATCGCCCATGAAAATGCGCGCCCGCGGATAATTGAACGGCAGGAAACCGGCAATGCCCGCCACCAACGGCATGGCCTGCTCGCCCAGCGCGCCGCCGCCAAGCCCGGGGGCCGCGCCTGCCGCAGCTTGCGTCGCGAGGGCGAGCCCGGCGACGCCGACGCAGCCGCTGGCCAGCCCGTTCAATCCGTCGGCGAAGTTGACTGCGTTCGTAACAAAAAGCAACAGGACAAATGTCAGCGGAATGCGAAGCAGACTTGGCAAATCAATCAGCTGTCCGCCGACATATACTTTGTTCAGTTGGTCACCCGCGAACATCACGGCCACCGCGGCCACGGCTTGCGCGGCGAGCTTCACCCCGAAAGGACCCGCCCGCACATCGTCCACATAGCTCACGGCGGCAAGCAGCAGCGCTGCGCAGAGCGGTATCGCAGCCGTCGCAGGTACTTTATATTTGTACAGTAACCATGCCGTCCCGAGCGCATAGGCCGTGGCGATACCGACGCCGCCGCCCTTGGGGGTCGGGACAGCGTGCGAGGAGCGCGCAACCGGATGGTCCAGCGCCCCGACCTTGATCATCACGCGGACCAGGGCCGCGGAGATCACTGCCAACACAAACCATAGCACCATAAGGCCAGCGCCTTTGCCCGTGCGCCCCGGCATGCGCAAGCGCCCCGCCGCACGACAGCCACCCCCCGATCCCCATTTCTTAGTACGGCCCTACCTGTTAGCTGAACCTTCACCCATGGCCTCGCAGCGCTCCCTCTCCCGAATCGCCGTCAACGTGACCCTGGATGGCGGGCTGGCCGCCGTTGCGGCGCCGATCGCCCGCTACCTGGCGGACCCTGGCGGCGGCCTGCTGCATCCGCTCTGGTTCGTTGCCGGCGGCGGCATTACCCTGCTGCTCGCCGGACTTCCGTTTCGTCTGTCGCAACAATATTGGCGGTTTTCCGGCCTGTCCGACTTGCTGGACGTCGCTGCCGGCTCCGTGGCCAGTGCCGCCTTGTTCGCGTGTCTGTTGCTGGTGACCGGCTTCCACCTGCCGACCGTCACGTTCCCCGCCATCCACGCCATGACGCTCGCCATCCTGCTCGGCACCCCGCGCCTGGCCTATCGCCTGTATCATGGCCGCGCCCGCCACACGGCCGACGGACCCGCCGCGCAATCCATCCTGCTCGTCGGCGCCGGCGACGCGGCGGATGGCTTTCTGCGCGCGCTGGCGGCGCAGCGGAATGGCTCGCTGCGCGTCGCCGGCCTGCTGTCCTTGTCGGGCCGGCAGACCGGCCGCCGCATGAACGGCCGCCCCATCCTCGGCGCGATCGAGGACGCGCCCCGCATCCTGGCCCGGTTGCGCGACCTGGGACGCCTGCCGCGCGCCGTTGTCGTCACTGAACCGGATTTTTTCGGTCCCGCACTGGTGGCGCTGATCGAAGCCGCCGAGGCGGTGGGCGTTGCCGTGCAGCGCGCGCCGCTGCCCACCGCGCTGATGGAAGCCGACCGCATCGCCTTGCGACCCATTCCGGTAGAGGATCTTCTCAATCGTCCGCAGGTGGCGCTCGATCATGCCGGCATGGCGCGCCTGGTGGGTGGCCGGCGTGTACTGGTGACCGGCGCCGGCGGCAGTATCGGGTCGGAGTTTTCGCGCCAGGTCGCCGCCCTCGCGCCGGCCGAACTCCTGCTGCTCGACAGCAGCGAATACGCGCTGTGGCAAATCGACCTGGAGCTGTCGGAGGTTTTCGCCAAGGTGCGGCGCCGCGCCGTGCTGGCCGACGTGCGCGAGCCGGGGCGCATCGGCGAAATATTCGAATCCTTCAGGCCGGACCTGGTGTTCCACGCGGCAGCCCTGAAACATGTGCCGATGGTGGAAGCCAATCCGCTGGAGGGCTTGCTCACCAACGCGCACGGCACGCGCGTCGTGGTGGACGCTGCCCGCGCCGCCGGCGCCCAGGCAACCGTGCTGATTTCCACCGACAAGGCGGTCAATCCCACCAGCCTGATGGGCGCCAGCAAGCGGCTCGCGGAGATGTATTGCCAGGCGACCGATATCCTGGCGCTTGCGTCTGGCGGCATGCGCTGCATCACCGTTCGATTCGGCAACGTGCTCGGCAGCACCGGCAGCGTGGTGCCGCTGTTTCGCCGGCAGCTCGAACATGGCGGACCGATTACGGTAACCCACCCCGACATGCAGCGCTATTTCATGACGGTCGGCGAGGCGGTGTCGCTGGTGCTGCAGGCCAGTGTGGCCGGCGTCTCCGATCCGGCGCTTCCGGGCGGCGCGGAGGGCGGCATTTTCGTCCTCGACATGGGCAAGCCGGTGCGCATTCTGGACCTCGCGCGGCAAATGATCGTACTGGCGGGATTACGGCCGGACAAGGACATTGAAATTCGTTTCACGGGGCTGCGGCCGGGGGAAAAATTGTTCGAGGAATTATTCCATGGCAGCGAGCCGCCGGTGCCGACGGGCCATCCCGGGCTGCTGATGGCGACGCCGCGGACGGCTGATGCGGCGGTTGTTGGGGCGGCGATCGGGGAGATATTTGCGCTGTGCCGCGCGGGCCAAACAGACGAAGCGTTGGCGGTGCTGCGGCGGCAAGTGCCGGAGTTTGAAACAAGGCCGGGGGCGCTGCCCCTGGATCCCGTCACGCCAGGCGTGCCTTCGCACGACGGGGACAAGTCCCCAGACCCCATGACGTCAAGCGCGTACCAAGTGACGGGGTCCAGAGGCAGAGCCCCTGGCCTGCTTCCTTCATGATCCCCCCCATCCAATTCCTCGACCTCAAAGCCCAGCAAGCCCGCCTCGGCCCAGCCTTGCGCGCCCGTATCGACAGCGTCCTCGCCCATTGCCAATTCATTCTCGGCCCGGAAATTGCCGAACTCGAACAGCGCCTCGCCGCCTATTGCGGCGCCGCCCACTGCGTCACCGTCAGCTCCGGCACCGACGCGCTGCAAATCGCCCTGATGGCCGAAAATATCGGCCGCGGCCACGCCGTGTTCCTCCCGGCCTTCACCTACACCGCCACCGCCGAAGTCCCCCTCGTGCTCGGCGCCACCCCCGTCTTCGTCGATGTCGACCCCCACAGCTTCCAAATCGACCCCGAAGATCTCGTCCGCCGCATCGCCAGCATCAAAGCCCAGGGCCAGCTCAAGCCCCGCGCCCTCATCGGCGTCGACCTGTTCGGCCAGCCCGCCCCCTGGCCCGCCCTGCGCGACATCGCCGCCGCCGAAAACCTTTTCCTGCTCGACGATTGCGCGCAAAGCTTCGGCGCCAGCCTGGCCGGCCGCAAACTCGGCCGCGAGGCGGACGCCACCGCCGCCAGCTTCTTTCCCAGCAAGCCACTCGGCGCCTATGGCGACGGCGGCGCGCTGCTCACCGAAAGCCCCGACCGCGCCGCCCTCTACCGCAGCCTGCGCACCCACGGCGAAGGCACCACCCGCTACGAAGTCTTGCGCACCGGTATGAACGGCCGCATGGACACGTTGCAGGCCGCGGTGCTGCTCACCAAGCTGGATGTGTTCGATGCCGAACTGACCCAGCGCGGTCGCATCGCGGCAATCTACGACGCAGACCTGCCGCCAACCGTAACAATCCCCGCCCGCGTGCCCAACAGCCAAAGCGCCTGGGCCATCTATGCCATTCTGCTCCCGGACGGACCAACCCGCGACCGCGTTCAGGCATCGCTCAAGCAGGCCGGCGTCCCCACCGCGATCTATTACCCGCGCCCGCTCCATTTTCAGCCAGCCTACCAGGCCTACCACAGCGGAAACCCCTTGCCCGTCTCCGAGGACATCGCCACCCGCATCCTGGCCCTCCCCATCCACCCCGACCTGGCCGAGACGCAGGCGCATCTCGTAGGCGAAGCCGTAACATCGGCGCTAGGGCGCGCCACGCCGTAGGGTGCCCATGCGCCTTCGCGTTGCACCGTCCTCGCCACGCCATGCCACTCGTTACACCATTGGTGTCGTCCGCGGGTTGGCGTAAGGAAGCAGTTCTTTTTTGAAAAAAAGAACCAAAAAACTTTTGATTCGGACGGATCGGTAGGGCGTGCTCCAGCACGCCATCGCAAGCAACCCGCATGTCCCTGCCGCGGCGTTCAATGCGGGTTGGCATAAGGAAGCAGTTCTTTTTTGAAAAAAAGAACCAAAAACTTTTGATTCGGACGGATCGGTAGGGCGTGCTCCAGCACGCCATCGCAAGCAACCCGCATGTCCCGGCCGCAGCGTTCAATGCGGGTTGGCATAAGGAAGCAGTTCTTTTTTGAAAAAAAGAACCAAAAAACTTTTGATTCGGGCGGATCGGTAGGGCGTGCTCCAGCACGCCATCGCAAGCAACCCCCATGTCCCGGCCGCGGCGTGCCGCCACCCGTCGCCGGATGAGCGAATCGCCATTCGGGACCCCCACCCACGAAGACGCCCAGCCCGTCCCTGCCGAAAGACCCCTCCCAGCGCTATGAAGGCGGGCATTGACAAGCGCCTTTCGGACATTTCTGATATTGCGCAGGCCGTGGGGGGCTGGGAGGTCGCATAACTGTGGACCCATTCAAGAATCTCGTTCTCAACCTGAACGCCCCTGGCCGTGGACCGATTACCGTGCTGATCGGTTGGATGTTTGGCCTCGTGGCACTAGGTATTTTCGGTCACGGCGAAATAGCTTGTTACGCGTTAGGATTAATGGCAATCCTTGGCGGCTTCATCCTCGCGACACTGGCCCTGCGCACCTAGGTTTCGTTCCGGGTTTGCGCAGTATGTCATGACCCGCCGGAGGCGATGTTAAATCAAACTGACCCGCCACCAAGTGACGCCGTAGGTACGCATGGTCCCGATGCAATCCAGGCCGGTGCTTCCGCTCTATCGCCTCTACATGCTCAGGGCTTCGTATCTCCTGCTTGGCTTGGGGCAGGGCTCGAAAACCTGGCCGGCGATCCTGCATCACACGCCGCCGTGGGATTTTTGGCACGGCGTCGCGATGAGTTTCTTTGGCGCCTTTACACTGATCAGTCTGCTCGGCGTGCGGTATCCGGTCAGAATGATGCCGCTGCTGATCTTCGAATTCACCTGGAAGCTCATCTGGGTGCTCGCGGCGTGGCGTCCCCCCTACCTGGGCCACACACTGGATCCCGACATCGCTGATTCTTTCTGGGGCATCTTCGCCGGCGTCGTGATCGTGCCGCTCGTGCTTCCGTGGGGATACCTCTGGAAGACGTACGTGACCACGCCGGGCGACCGGTGGCGGTAGCGCTTCGTCCGGATGTATTTTCTCCCGTACGGTAGCGTCCGCTTCGGGCGGCCCGTCACGTACCCCGCCGAACAAAATCCCAATTTTCTCAACCAGGACTATTTACCTATGCCTAAGAATAGGCTATACCCCGCCCGTCCCCAATCCCGGGGCCGTCACGGCCACCCCTCATGCAAGTCGCCGCACCCGACATCGCCCGCATCCGCCCCGCCCAATGTCGCATCCAAGCGGCCGCCCGCGCCGGGTTATCCGTGCGCAACCGAAAAGGGTTGCGGCCCCGCAACCCTTTACGTAACAAGAATGACTTGCCAGCCTCCAACCGCCGGCAAGCGGCGTTGCCAGCACGGCCAGGGCCAAAATAATCCCCGGTGCGCCGCGCAACGCTTTGTTAATGCCGGCCCGCGCACGATCGCGGAATGGCTTTGCCCGCACTGCGATGTCCGGTCCCTGTAGTCTCGCCTTCGCCGGCCGCGTCCGGGCTGGCATCACCGGGTGGCGGGGCGAAGCCGCCGCCTGCCCATCATATGAATTTCCGCGAATTGCTGTCGGAACTCAATCCACTGCAATATATTCCGGTCGTCGGCACGCTATACCGCGCCGTGACCGGCGACACCGTTCCGGAGCGGGCACGCCTGGCGGGATCGCTGGTTGTCAGCGGCCTCGCGGAGGGGCCGGTGGGCGTTGCGACCAACGTGGCCATGCTAGCCGTGGAGAAAGCCACCGGCATCGACCCGGAGAAGATCGGAACATCGCTGTTGGCGCGGCTCGGCATTGGGCACGCGGCCGTGACGACGCAAATCGCCGCGCGCCCTGCCATTCCCGCAGCTTCTGGCGCCGCGCCGGCGCCCGCTTCCTGGTCGCCCGCCCAGCTAGAGCATTATCAGCCTGACTGGAATCGTGCCTATCGAGACGGAGGGTGCCGATTTTCCAGTCAGACTGAAGCCGCTCTCGAGCATTATCAGCCTGACGGGAATCGTGCCGATCGAGCCGGCGGCCTGAGGGCTGATGAAAATGCTCGCTCAAACAAAGAGCTAGAGCGGCCTGACGGAGGGTGCCGATTTTCCAGTCAGACTGAAGCCGCTCTAGCCGCCTACGGCATGACCAGGACGCAGGAAGAAAGCAGCGACGTATTGAATGATCTGGAACTCACCCGAATTAAAACGTTTACCTAACAGACAACAGGTTTTTGCTGCCTTCTTTCAACAAGAAGACTTCCTTCCGGCCACGTGCGCTGCACCCCCCGCATCCGCTCAAACCAGAAAGCCGCCCGCAACACCCCCAAATCATCGAACCGCGTGCCAGCAATCTGCAACCCGATCGGCAGCCCGGCGGCCGAAAACCCGCAATTTATCGAAGCCGCCGGCTGCTCGGTCATGTTGAAGGGTACCGTAAACGCAATATGCTCGAACGGAAGCCGCACATTGTTGGTCGGGCACGGCAATTCAGCCGCGAAGGCCGTCATGGGCGCTGTTGGCGTCAGCAGGAAATCGAAGCCACGCATGACCTGGTTGCCGAGCGCGCGCATGCGCATGATAGCATCGAAACCGGCGTAAACCTGTGCGCCATTGGCATAGGCCGCTTGTTCGGCCCAGTCGCGAATGAAGGGAAGAATTGCGCGGCGCCGTGATTCGGGCAACAGCGAGATGATGCCGTAGAACCGCACGCGCCAGAACAGATCGAGCTGGTTTAACAGTTCCGCGGTCAGGAACGGCGCTACCGGCTCGACGATTGCGCCGGCACGCTCGAACAGCCGCGCCGCGGACTCCACCGCGGTCGCGATTTCCGCGTCTACCGGCAGGCCGCACCCGGCGTCCATCATCAGCCCGATCCGCTTGCCACGCGGGTCGAAATCGAGCGCCTGCCACGCGATATCCTGGGCAGGCAGGC
>CAJCIS010000224.1 GCA_903970435.1 Acidobacteriota bacterium
CGAGGCGGTGGCCGCCTATATCGGCGCCGTCCGCCCCGCCGGCATTGTTTCCATTCCGGTGTCCATCCGCGAATTCCCGGCCTATGCGACCCGCATGCTGGCCACGGTGCGCGCGGCACTGCTGCAAACCGGCATCGCCGATCCAGGGCGGTTCGTCATCGTCTATCGCTCGGCGTGGAACGTTCGCATTCTGGTTTCACCGGCGCCGTTCGACGCGGCGCAGATCGCCACCGCGCGGGCGTGGTGCGACGCGCGCAGCTTCGATGTGTCGTACTATCCGGGGATCGATGTCGTTGCGGCGCGCGCAAATATTTATAACGATTTGCCGGACGTGTCGTTCGAAACCGCCGAGGTGACATCGGGCGGGGGCGCCCACGATGCGGTGGCCGACGAGGCGGGCGACGTGCTGGCAGGGCGCGTGCCGCCGTCCGCCCGGAGTTTCGACCTGTCTCCCGTGACGCTGGACAGGCCGGGGCTGAACGCGGTGCTGCGCCTGTCGCGGGTTGGCACGATCCTGCAACGGCTGGAATTGCTGCCGCAAGGCGAGGTGGCGCCGATGGTCAATCTGGCGGTGCTGGCACAGGCGATCGTCATCGCGCTTCTGGTTTTGTCGGTGCCGCTGGCGGCTTCCCTTGCGCGGCCTCAGCCGCTCGGAAAGGACGCCGATCTCGGCCGGGCGGCGGTGTATTTTTCCGCACTCGGCCTCGGCTTCATGATGATTGAAATCGCCGCCATCGAGGCGGCGAGCTTGCTGCTGACCGACCGCACGGTCGCCTTCGCGCTGGTTGTCACCACCATGCTGATATTCTCGGGCGGCGGCGCCATGCTGGCCCAGTCGTTCGACCCGTGGCGGAGCCTGATGCTCGCGGTCGGCGTCGTGCTGGCGTGGTGCGCCGCGATGCTGGCGATCCTGCCGGGCGCGTTGCTGGACGCGCTGCCGCTGGCCTACGGGGTGCGCGTCGCACTGGTGGTGCTGGCGATGGCGCCGGTGTCGGTGGCGCTCGGGCTGCCGTTTCCGCTCGGCCTGGCGCGGCTCGGTCCCGGCGGGGCGTTGCCTTGGGCGTGGGGGCTGAACGGCGCGTTTTCTGTGGTTGCCACGCCACTGGCCAACCTTATTGCGATCAAGCAAGGCCATGCCAGGCTGTTGGAAGTCGCTTTTATCCTGTATGGACTGACACTCGTTTCGTTGCCGAGGCTCCGCCGATCATGATGTGCATGCCGACACGCGCGTACTCCACAGTTTCAAGGCGGGGCCTGATTGCCGGCGGCGCGGCGCTCACGCTGGCAGGTCCGGCGCATGCGACCGTCGGATGGAACCGAAAGGCCTACGAAGCCGCGATGGCCAAATCGGGCCGCCATGTGAGCCTGACGGACGAGCAGTTCGATGCCATTCAGGCGCGCAAGCCGGCTTGCATGCGGCTGATCGAGGACTACCTGAAATCGCATCTCGGCCATGCCGATCCGGCCGTTCTGAAAGCGTTCCAGGACGTGCCGCGCGAATATTTTCACTACAAATACGACGAGCACCGCGCCACGCCGGGCGACGCCTATGAAACGAACCCGAAGCCCTGGGCGCTGGGCTGGGGGTCGGCGCTGTCGGATTATCTCGGCCAGGCCTACATGACGCAGGTGTGCCAGCCGAAGCCCGGCGACCTCACCCTGGAAATCGGCACCGGCAGCGGCTTTCAGAGCGCCATTCTGTCGCGCATCGTGGCGCACAGCCGCTCGATCGAAATCATCGCGCCGCTGGGACACGCGGTGGACAGGATTTGGGCGCCGCTCGGCTACGATAATGTGGAGGGACGCGTCGGCGACGGCTATTACGGCTGGCCGGAGGTGGCCGAAGGTTTCGACATCATCATCGTCACCTGCGCCGCGCAATATGCGCCGCCGGAATTGTTCAAGCAGCTCAAGCCGGGCGGCCGGCTGGTGATTCCGATCGGCCAGCCGTTCAAGCGCGGGCAGTTTTTGTATGTGATGACCAAGGACGGGGCGGGCAAGGTGCATACCCGCAAGGATGTTGGCGTGTTTTTCATTCCGATGACCGGCGCTATGATGAAGACGCCGGCGCCGACGTAAGGAAGGAAGGAAGTCGTTCTTTTTTGAAAAAAAGAACCAAAAAACTTTTGCCATTCAGGGCGACGCCAAGACAAAAGTTTTTTGTTTCTTTTTTTCAAAAAAGAAATGCTTCCTTTCTGGCCTGCGCAGCCATTGTCGTTGCTGCGGCCGTGCAGACGGCGTTTTTCGCCGTCGTGCTCGCGCGCACCATGATTCTGCGGCCATTCTGGGACATGATCAGCTGGATCGATGCGTTCCTGGCTTGCCGGCAAACCGGCGGCTTTCTGGCGTATTTGTGGGCGCCGCATAACGAGCATCATCTGGTATTGATCCGGCTGCTCACGGCGCTGGACGTGTCGGTTTTTCATGCGAGCGGCATTCCGTTCGTCGTTGCCGCCACGACGGCAGTGGTCATGACGGCGATCATCGTGACCGGCGAATTGCACCGCGGCGCCGAACTGCCATCTTCGCTGCGTGTGCTCGTGCTGCTTGGGCCCATGCTGCTGCTCACCACCGATGCGGCGGTCGATTGCAGCATTCCGATCAACAGCAATTATCCGCTGACGGTGCTGTTCATCGTTGCCGCCCTCGTCCTGTTCGACGGCGAACCGGAACGCACCGCGCGCACACAAGCGCGCCGGGCCGCATCTTTGTGTGCCGCGATGCTCGCAGGCCTGGCCAACGCGGCCGGCCTGGTCATCTGGCCAGTGCTGCTCTGGTCGGCGTGGCGCGGCGGCGCGAGGCGGCCCTGGCTGCTGACGATTGGCGCCACCGGCGTGGTGTATTGTTGTGTCTACGTGCAGGACCTGCCGCCTGTCGGCGCGGATGGATTGCCATTGTTTTTCAGCGCGGATCATGTCTGGAAAATGGCCGATTACCTGCTGATGTATCTCGGCCTGCCGTTGTCGCGGGCGCCGGCGCTCGGCGTGCCCGCGCGCATCCTCGGCGCCGGCCTGCTGGTCGCCGCAAGTGCAGCTGTCTGCAACGACGCGACGTTGCCCCGCCCCGCGCCACGGCTGCATCGTATCTCAATCGGCCTGATCATGGCAGCGCTCGCCGCCGCCTTCCTGGCCGCGGTCGGGCGCGCCGATCTGCAGGCCGATGTGAAAGTGCCGGTGCGTTACGCGGTGATGCTCGCGCCGCTCCATGTGGGGTTGCTCGCCCTGGCGTTGCAGTATCTCGCCACCCGGGCCACCACGCCGCGGCGGCAGGGTGTTCTTCTCGGTTCGGCTGCGCTGGTCGCCGCGGTGCTGATCGTACTGCAAACCGGCGAGGGCCGTTCCGCCATCGTGGCATCAAACGGCATCACCGCGACGCTCGATCGTTATGATGCCGGATTTCGCGACGGCGCCATGCAGCGCCTGGTGTTTCCCAATCTTGCAACCGCGGATCGGGTGCGCGAAACGCTAGAGCGGCTTCAGATGAGCGCCCATAAACGGGACGCACTGAAGTAAGCAAAAGTTTTTTGGTTCTTTTTTTCAAAAAAGAACTGCTTCCTTTTGCCTTATCGGTGAAAAGATGGCGCGCCCTGGTGGATTCGAACCACCGACCCATAGCTTAGAAGGCTATTGCTCTATCCAACTGAGCTAAGGGCGCGCAGCGTGTGTCCGCAAGGCCGCGCTGGCGGTCATCTGACAAGGTTTTCCTGCGCGCCGGTGCTCATGGCCAAGCGGCCACGCCGCTCCGGTGCCCGGCAAAACCACGCCCGTTGACTCGCCGTCACGACTTTCCAGACACACACTTAATGTGTCCAGTTCTCGGCACGGCCATATTTGAAATTGTCTGCATACACCTTGGGTCTGCGACGACGCGGCAGCGGCAATTCCAGGTCGTATTCCAGGCCGTTGCGGTCCGCGTAGGCAACCGCGTCGGCTTGCGTGGGAAAGCGCAGGCGCACCTGGCTTTGCGTGTCGCGGCTGCCGAACCAGCCCATCAGCGGGTCCTGCCGGCCGGCCGAGGTCGATTCGAAGTCGATCACCCATTCGTCGGTGCCGGCGGTGCCGGACTGCATCGCCGTCTTGGGCTGCTGGAAAATGCGCGCACGCATGCGAGAACTCCATTTGGTCGGGGCGAGAGGATTCGAACCTCCGGCCCCCTGCTCCCAAAGCAGGTGCTCCACCAGGCTGAGCTACGCCCCGGACCGGGCGGTTTCTAGCCCACGCGCGGCGGCGGCGCCAGCGAAGGAAGAAAGCCGTTCTTTTTTGAAAAAAAGAACCAAAAAACTTTTTACCTTAGCTTGGTTCAAGGGTGATGATTCCTAGCAGATGGGTCACACCGGCCCCGCCGGAGGTTACTGGCATGAGCAGCCGCTCGCCGGGGGCAGACCGTCCGTCGCCCAAATCAGCCTCCACGGCCTGGAAGTGCGGCATGAAGTCGGCGGTGCAGCCGAGATATATCTGCTCGAGCGGCCCTAGCAGCGCCTCGCTGCGGGAGGACGCCGACACGGTCTCGCCGGCCATGTGGGGCAGATAAGCGGCCAGGGCGCGGCCGACGCTGACCCAGCGGAAGTGCGGCGGGTCGTATTCAGGGTCCACGGCCAGCATAAAGGCATGGTCCGCCCACGCCTGGCCCGCGACGGTGAGCGCGTCGAAGCGCGGCAGGGCGACGGCGCCGCGTAGCGCCTGCCAGGTCAGGTAAGCCTCGCGCGTAATGTCCGAGCGCATGAGGCTCAGCAGACGATCGGTCCGCTTCGGCGGTTCGGCAACCCGGCTCAGGGCGCGTTCCACCGCCTGGGTCAGGTCGTTGCTGGTGAACGGCTTGCGCACGACGATTTCGGCGGAAAGGTCGTGGCTGTCGGCATGGCTGGTCACCAGCACCACCGGTAAACCCGGCCGCGCGGCATGCACGGCCTGGACCAGTTGCAACCCGTCCATCGACGGCATGGCAAGATCGGTGACCAGGACATCGACATTGCCGGAGACCTGGAGCAGGGCGAGCGCCACCGGCCCGCTGGCGGCTTCGAACACGCGGTAACCCGCCTCGCGCAGGAAGGCGCAGGTGACCGGCCGCACTTCGTCGTCATCCTCGACGACCAGCGCCGTGGTTTCGCGCCGCGGGTGGGCGTGCGCGGGCGCCATGGCCCGCGGCGCCTCAACCGACGGTTCGTCGGGCGGCTGCGCGGCCATTTCGGCGCGCGGCAGACGCAGCGTAATCCGCGTGCCCACACCCGGCGTGCTCTCCAGCGCGATCGCGCCGCCGGCGTCGGTGACGAAACCCTTCACCATGGCAAGGCCCAGGCCGGTGCCCTCGCCGCGCGGCTTGGTGGTGAAAAACGGGTCGCAAACCCGTTCCAGGAGTTGCGGCGGTATGCCGCTTCCGGTGTCGGTGACGGTAATGGCGACGTAGTCAGTCTCCCGGCGCGCGGTCTCGAAGCCGGCGGCCTCGCCGGGCAACGCCCCGGCGGGCGCATTGGCGGCACCGATCGTCAGGATGCCGGTTTCGCCCATGGCATCGCGGGCGTTCACCGCCAGGTTCAGCAGGGCGATCTCCAGCTGCGGGGCATCGACGAACACCGGCCATACGCCATCGGCCACCTCCACCGACAGCACGTGCCGCGGATTGAGTGCGTGGCGCAGAAGCGCCCGCATGGTGGGCAGCGCTTCGGCGAGGTCGATTGTCTCCGGCCGCGGCGGTTCGCGGCGCGCAACGGACAAGAGCTGCCGCACCAGCGAGGCGCCACGCTCGGACGCGTGCAGGCCGTTCTGGATCAGCTGCTGCACGGCCGCGTCGTGCGGCCGGCCCTCGATGAGCTGGAAACTGCCCATGATGGCGGACAGCACGTTGTTGAAATCATGCGCCACGCCGGCCGTCAGTTGACCCAGCGCGTCGATCTTGTGCTTGTGCGCCAGCGCCTCCATCGCCTGCTCCCGGCGCGACGTCTCGGCGTGCAATTCGGACGCGGTGACCGACAGCGCCTCGGTGCGCGCGCTGATCTGTTCCTCCAGCTCGGCCCGGTAACGCTGAATGGCCTCGCGGCTGGCAATCAGCTCCTCGATATCCACGGCGACGCCAACCCAGGCGGTGATGCTGCCGTCGGCGCCGTGCTGCGGCATGCCGCGGTCGAGATACCAGCGGTAGGTGCCGTCGGCCATGCGGATGCGGTAACGCCCTTCCACCCCAACACCGGCCGCCATCGCAGTTTTCCAAAGGCTGGCGCAGTCGTCCCGGTCGTGCGGGTGAATGGTGTCCAGCCAGGCGCCGGCAATCAGTTCCTCGGCGGTATGGCCGGTGCGTTCGCGATACACGCGGTTCACGTAAGTCAGGTTGCCCGACGGGTCGGCGACCCACAGGAAGCCCGGCACCACTTCGGCGGCGACCCGGAAACGGCTTTCGCTCTCGGCCAGCGCCCGGCGCGCCGCCAGCTGGCCAAGGGCGAGCGACGCCAGGTTGGCATAGTTCCAAATTTGTGCGAGCGCGGCGTCGGTCGGCGGCTTCGCCGCCTGGATATAGGCCGCGAAAGCGCCCACCACGCGCCCGCCGGCGCGCAGCGGCAGCGACCAGCAGGTGGACAAACCTTGCAGGGGCTGATCGGCGCGTTGTCCGGCCTGGGGCGAGGCGAGCGGATCGTACGGCGCCACCACCACCCGGAACCGGGCGGTGCCGGTATCAGCCGCGTCCGGACCCTCGGCAATCGGCACATCGTGCAACGAGGCCAGCAGCACGGACGGGAGCGCGAGCGGGGCGCCGTTCGCGGGTGGCCCCGCGACCGCAACGCCCTGGTCGTCGTGCAGCAGGATGCAGCACCGTCCGCCATCCACCGCCTGGTCGGCGAGACGGCAGCATTGATCGAGAATGCCGGAGAGCGGCTCGCCCTCGGCGATGGCGCGCAGGATTTTCGCCTGTCCGCTGAGGTCGGCATCCCGGCGGCGGATGGCGCTGATGTCACGGCAACTCATCACGATCGGGCCGCGCTGCGTCCGGTCCAGCGGGTACAGGTGCGCTTTCCACCAGATTTCGGCACCGTCGTCGCGGCGCAACGATATCTCCAGCACGCAGGCGCGGCCGGCCACAGCGCCCGCGATGGCGGCGCGCAAGGCGTCATGGTGGTCGGGGCTGACAAAATCCAGCACCGAACGGCCGGCCAGGGCGCTGTTCGATGCGCCCAGCGCGCGCTGCGCCGCCTGGTTGGCACGCAGCACCTCACCGTCGGCGTTCAGCACCTTGACCGGTTCGGGAGCGGCCTCGAAGACCTCCGCACGCTGTTCGGCTGTGAGTGTGTCGTCGTCGAAAGAAAAATTGTCGGCCAAGCAGCACG
Organism: Acidobacteriota bacterium; assembly: GCA_903970435.1. Classification (GTDB taxonomy): domain Bacteria; phylum Pseudomonadota; class Alphaproteobacteria; order Acetobacterales; family Acetobacteraceae; genus CAJCIS01. Next base: position 7,313 of record CAJCIS010000224.1, read on the forward strand.
CCTCCGACCGAGAGATTATCACGTTTTCTTGAGGAGCAAGAGTCCTGGCGGCAAAAAAGAAGGCCGGGGCGTCGTGCGCAGCACGCATTCGCGTGACGCCCCTGTACCTCGTCGTGCGCAGCACGCATTCGCGTGACGGGGCCTGAGGCCCCAGACCCCCATCTGTTTGCCGCGGCGTTAGAGCGGCAACGCGCCTTGCGCTGTTGCGGATGTGCCATCCGCGGTCACTTTCATCTCGCCGTCGGCGAAGCGCAGCACCAGTTTGGCCTGCGAACGAATATCCGACGCGCGCGTCACCGGCCGGCCGGCTTTGTCGCGCACCAGCGCAAAGCCCCGCGCCAGAACAGCTTCATACGACGCACCCTCGAGACGCGCCGAAAGACCCTCAAGCCTGGCCGCCGACTCGCGGAACCGCGCCGCGAGCGGCGCAGGGGAAACGCGGCCCAGCAGCGCCGCCGCCAGGGTGCGCTGGCGATGCAGGAAGGGCACCAATCCGTTGCGGTGGCGCAGGGCGAGCAGGTTCAGCGCGCCGGCCCGCGCGGCCAGCAACACGCGCGGATCGGGAATGTGGCGTTCCACCGCAACCAGCCTTGTGCGGCGCGCGGCCAGCAGGTTGGGCAGCGCCAGCACCAGGCGCTGGGCGCGGTCGTCCAGCCGGATGCGCGCATTGCCCAGCAGACCGGGCAGGTCCGGCAACCGCGCGGCCGCGGTGTTGAGCCGAAGCCGGCGTTCGCCGGTGGTGCGCGCGATCGCGCCGAGCAGGCGTGCATGCTTCTGGGCGACGTCGGCGAGCAATTCGGCCCGTGGCGGAATGGCCATTTCGGCCGCCGCGGTGGGGGTCGGCGCGCGGCGGTCGGCGACGAAGTCGATCAACGTCGTGTCGGTTTCGTGCCCGACCGCCGATATCAGCGGCAGGCGGCACGCGGCCGCGGCGCGCAGCACGATTTCCTCGTTGAACGCCATCAAATCCTCGAGGCTGCCGCCGCCGCGCGCCACAATGAGCACGTCGGGGCGCGCAATATTGTGCGCCGGCAGGCGGTCCATGGCGGCAATGGCGGCGGCAATTCTCTCCGCCGCCCCCTCGCCCTGCACCGGCACCGGCCACAGCAGGATCGGCCGTGGAAACCGCCGCGCGATGGTGGTCAGGATGTCGTGCAGCACGGCGCCCTTGGGCGAGGTGATGACGCCGATGAGGGCGGGCAGCACGGGAATGGGCTGCTTGCGGCCGGGGTCGAACAGGCCCTCGGCGGCGAGTTTCTTGCGGAGGTTTTCGATGCGGGCCAGCAGCGCGCCTTCGCCGGCATATTCCAGGCGCTCCACCACGAGCTGGTATTCGCTGCGGTCGCCGTATGCCGAGATACGCCCGGTGGCGATGACTTCGGTGCCGTTTTCCGGTTTCAGGCCGGCGCGGCCCGCAACGGTTTTCCACAGCACGGCGCGAATTTTGCCGCCTTCGTCCTTGAGGGAGAAATAGGTGTGGCCGGAGGGATAAGTCTTGGCCTCGGTGATTTCGCCGCGCACGCGAATGCGCGCAAACGCGGTCTCCAGCGTGCGCTTAATGGCGCCCGAGAGTTCGCTGACGCTAAATTCCGGCGCATTAGTAGGCGCGTCCGACATGTGATCCCTAATAAATGGGGTTTGGGGACTTGTCCTCGCCACGCGAATGCGTGCTTCACACGACGGGGTCCA
>CAJCIS010000225.1 GCA_903970435.1 Acidobacteriota bacterium
TGCCGGCCGACATCCTCCCGCAGCGCCACCAAACCATCGCCCCGCCGCCAAAACCCCGCCGCGTGCACCGCCCGCGTTGCCGCCCCCAGCCTTTGCGCCGGCGTGAGGCTGGCCGCGGCCGCCATGATGTCGGCCGGCGTAAAATCCGCCACCGCCGCCACGAGAGGCACCGGCCGCAACGCCTCGGCCAGACTTTCCAGGCCGCACATGCCGCACCCCGTGGCGCCGGCCAAGCGCCGCCGCCGCTGCTCCAGCCGCGCCATGAGGGGGGCCGCCATCCACATGCGCAACTCAACCCCGCCCTGCACGCGGACAATCGCGAAATCCTCGATATCCGCCGGCCGCGCAACGACGCCCTCCGACAACGAAAAGCCCACCGCGAAATCGTGCAAATCGGCCGGCGTGGCCATCATGACCGCGTGGGTGACGCGATTATAGGTCAGCGCGACGGCGGCCTCTTCCGGCAGCTCGCGCGTTCCCGCGCGCCAGGCGCCATGCCACACGTCGGGGTGGGATGTGACCGACCAGTCGGGGTTTTCGGTTGTTGGCATACGGTTGAAGGAAGCCGTTCTTTTTTGAAAAAAAGAACCAAAAAACTTTTACGCTGTTCGGCGCTTCAGTCCACCGTCTCGGGAAGACGATGAATGCCGCATTCGACCTTGCCGGTACCGAACCAGCGCCCGCTGCGGGGATCCTCGCCGGAGGCGACCGCCACGGTGCAGGTGGCGCAGCCGATCGACGGATATCCGGCTGTGCTCAGCGCGTGGCGCGGCAAGCCGCGGCGAACCATCTCCGCCTCTATCTGCGCTGCCGTCCAGTCGGCCAGCGGGTTGATCTTCGCCTTGCCGTCCACCTGCTCCACCAAAGGCAGCGCGACCCGGGTCAGTGCCTGATGCCGCTTGCGGCCCGTCACCCAGGCGTCGAACGGCGCCAGCGCCCGTTCCAGCGGTGTTACCTTGCGCAAGCGGCAGCACGCATCGGGGTCGAAGCGCCACAATTCGCCCGGCGGATCGTTGGCATCGATGTCGGCGTTGGTCGGCCCGATCGTGCGAACGTCGGTCAGGCCCAGGAACCGGGTCAGCTCGTCCCGATACGCCAGGGTCTCAGGAAAATGCTGCCGCGTATCGATGAACAACACCGGCGTGGACGGGTCGATATCGGCGACGAGGGCCAAAAGCACCGCGCTCTCCGCGCCGAAGGACGACACCACGGCAATGCGGCCGACATGGTCCTGCGTGATGGCGCGGCGCAGCGCCGAAAACCCCGCGTGCCGGGCACATACGCTCTCGAGTTCAGCGCCAATGCTGCGATCCGGCGGGAATAACCCGGCTGGGCAAGTGCAATCGAACACGACGTTCCTCCGCCAGGCAACAAAACATCAGTCGTGCGCCAGCGAAAGGTCATATGGCACTATAATCCGCTTTTTCACGTGTAATCGGCTATGCACAATTCTCAATGCGGAGTTATTTGGTAGGAATTACCCGATGAAAAATCGTTCTTTTATTCAACACGCGCCGCGTCGAGCGCCTGCGCCAAATCCGCGATAATGTCATCGATATGCTCAATGCCCACCGACAGGCGGACATAGCCGGGGCTGACGCCGGTTGCCGCCTGGTCGGCGGGCGAAAGCTGGCTGTGCGTGGTGCTGGCGGGATGAATGGCCAGGCTCCTGGCATCGCCGATGTTGGCGACGTGATAGAAGAGCTTGAGCGCGTTGATGAACCGCTTGCCCGCCGGCGCCCCACCGGCGAGCTCGAAGCCGACGAGCCCACCCTGGCCGCGCGGCAGATAGAATTCGGAGCGCGCCGCGGCGGCGCCTTGCAGATAGGCCGGGTGGATCACCCGAGTCACGTCGGCGTGTTCCTTCAGGTAGCCGGCGACCGCCAGGGCATTGCGGCTATGTTCGCGGATGCGCAACGCCACGGTTTCGATGCCTTGCAGGACCAGGAAGGCGTTGAACGGGCTGATGGCGGCGCCGAGGTCGCGCAGCAGGGTGACGCGGGCCTTCAGGATATAGGCGATCGGGCCCAGCGGCTTGGCGGCCTCGGCCCACACCGCGCCATGGTAGCTAGGGTCCGGCGTGTTAAGCGCCGGCTGGCGCCCGGCGTAAGCGGCCCAGTCGAAATTGCCGCCGTCCACGATGGCGCCGCCGATGCTGGTGCCGTGGCCGCCGAGGTATTTTGTCAGCGAATAGACCACGATCGCCGCCCCATGGTCGAACGGACGCACCAGCAGCGGGGCGGCGGTGTTGTCCATGATGAGGGGAATGCCGAACCGGCGCCCGATGGCGGCGACATCGGCGATGGGGAACGGTTCCAGCTTCGGATTGGGCAACGTTTCGGCATAGTAGGCGCGGGTGCGGTCGTCGGTCGCACGCGCGAAACCGTCGGGATCGGCGGGGTCGACGAAGCGCGTCTCGATGCCCTGGTCCTTCAGCGTATTGGCGAACAGGTTCCAGGTGCCGCCATAAAGGTCGGTGGAGCTGACGATGTTGTCGCCGACCCGCGCCAGGTTCTGCACCGAAAAAGCGCTCGCCGCCTGCCCGGACGCCAATGCCAGTGCCGCCGCCCCGCCCTCCAGCGCCGCCAGGCGCTGCTCGAGCACATCGGTCGTGGGATTCATGATGCGCGTGTATATGTTGCCGAGCTTCTCCAGCCCGAACAGGGCGGCCGCGTCCTCGGTGTCGTCGAACTGGTAGCTCGTGGTCTGGTAGATCGGCACGGCCACGGCATGGGTGGCGGGATCGCGCCGCCAGCCGGCATGCAGGGCAAGTGTTTCCGCGCGCAGCGACATGGGAGAACTCCAGGGACGTTTCGTGGTATGTGGTAGATGCACAGCGACAGCCGTGCAATCCGTTCGGCCGCGAATCCTCGCAGCCGCGCCTTGACCCTGAAGCAAGCGCGCCTCTAGACCGAACCAGCCATGACGTTCGTCCAAGCCCCTACGCACGCCACCCATTCCGGCGCGCCGAGCCGTGCCGCCGGTCTATGGCGCGTGGTCAAATCCTATGACCACGCTGAAGGCCTGTCCTGCTGCTTTCGGCAATGGCAGGCCGGGCATTCGCACTGCCGCTACCTGCACGGCTACGCGCTGGCCTTCCGCTTCACCTTCGTGACGGACACGCTGGATGAGCGCGGCTGGTGCATCGATTTCGGCGGCCTGAAGCCGTTGCGCGCCTGGCTGCACGAGTTTTTCGACCACACCACCCTGGCCGCGTCGGACGATCCCGAGTTGCCCGTGCTGACCGCCTTGGACCGGCAGGGATTGATTCAGCTGCGCGTTCTGGCGTCGGTCGGCTGTGAAGCCTTTGCCGAACACGCCTGGACCTGGGCCGACGCTTTCGCCCGCGGGCAGACCGGCGGGCGCGTGCGTGTGGAATCGGTCGAGGTTGCCGAGCACGGCGCCAATTCGGCATCGTTTCAGCCGGCAGGCTAGGCAGCCGTTCTTTTCTGAAGAAAAGAACCAAAAGACTTTTACCCCCAATGGGGCCTGAGGCGCCAAACCCCATTCTTGGGGGGTCTGGGGCCAGGGGCAGAGCCCCGGGCCTTCTTGTGGTTATTTGTTCTGCGCCGGTGGCGAAGGCAGCCCGTTGTGCAGGTTCGGGTTGAACGGTGTCAGCCGGTACCAGACATTGCCGCCCGGCACCGCGGGATCCTGCCAGGACGGGTTCGCATCGGTCACGCACTGGTCACACAGCGTCTCCCACGATCCGCTGGCGGTCACATCGGTGCTGCGCGACACGCTGTAGCTGGTGGCGCCCGGCGAGCCGCGCCAGACCAGCTTTCCGTGAGTTGCCGAAATGATTTCCGGCGGGTCCGGTTGCGGGAAGGCCAGCGGCAAAAGGTCCATCATGCTGAAGCTGAAACGGCGTATCGCGCGCGCGCGCGGCGTCACCACGGCGGTGTCGATCGGCCCCGTCGGCGCGCCGGGATAGTTCAGCACGGGCCGGTCCGGACGGGTGGGCGGCAGCCATCCGCCCTGGTCGGCGTGGCCGCCGAGATCGCTCAGGAACGCACCGGCGACGGCGCGGTCGTGGACGATGGCGGCGAGGAAATCCATGAAGTCATCGGCCGTCGTCCAGTGCGACGGAGTCCATGCGTAACTATCGATCAGGTAGACGCGCCCGGCCCGGTTGGCGTCCTGCCGCGCGGCGGCAAAGATATCGGGCGCCGAACCGGGCGGCGGGGCGACCACATCGCCGATGATATCCACGCTCGGCAACGCCAGCATGGCCGCGTCCGGGCCGCCCCCGCTTCCCGAAACAGGCGACGCGCCGAGGCGGCCGGCAAAGGCACCGTTCTCGTACAAATGACGCCTGTCGATCGCCTTGATGGCCTGGCCGAGATATTCGGTCCACCCGGCCAGCGCCTGATTGTCCATGCCCTGGCCGCAATCATCGCAATTCTCCCACGCCATGATGGTGGGATCGTCCTTCCAGGCGAGGCCCGTCTCCGGGTTGAGATGATTGAGAAGTGCCACGACGTGGCGGGCGAAGGCGGCGCGCACCTGCGGGTCGGTATAGAACGCGCTTTCCGGCAGGCCGCGCGCATGGGTGAAAACGCATTGCGTGCCCGCTACCGGATCGATCGCACTATCGTCAGCGCAATGACCCGCGCCTGCCAGCGGAACGACGATTTTCAGGCCCGCGTCGCGCGCCATTTTCAGGATGTGATCGACGTAGGCCAGCGCGTCCGGATTGGTTTTGCCGGGGCTGGGTGCGAGGCACTGCGCGCAGCCGGCCGACGCGGTCAGCGAGGCGACGCGAATAAAGCCCGCGCCCATGCTCTGCACGGTCTTGAGCGCGTCGGTGATTTCAAATTCGGTGGGAACCCGCGCATCCTCCGGCCGGCCGCTGTCGTCGCGCAGGCCGAGCCAGCTGATGTTCATGCCACCGAAACGCAACGGGTTGCCCAACGCGGTGAGGTTGGTGTCGGCGCGCGTGACGTATTCGCGCGGGTCCGGCTGCGTTGCCATCGCGTCCGGCACCGGCGGCGAGGCCTGTGCCGCGAATGCGGCGACGCAGGCACCTGATGCGCCGGCCAGGGCCAGAGCGAGGAGGGCGGGGCGGATCACAGCCGGCCGATGCTTTGATATTTCAGGCCGGACGCCCGCATCGCCGCCGGCTCGTAGAGGTTGCGCAAATCGACCACCAGATCGCCGCGCATCGTCTCGCGTAGCCGGCCGGGGTCGATGGCGCGGAATTCGTTCCATTCTGTAACCACAATCAACAGGTCGGCCCCCGCAGCCGCGTCCAGCGCGTCGCGGCAATAGATCACGCTGGGCGGCAGCAGCGGGCGGGCCTGCTCCATGCCTTCGGGATCGAAGGCGCGGACGGCGGCGCCGTCCTCCACCAGGCGGCCCACGATGGGGATGCTCGGCGCGTCGCGCATGTCATCCGTTTCGGGCTTGAAGGTCAGGCCGAGCACGGCGACGGTCTTGCCGCGGACCGCGCCGCCCGCGGCCGTAATGATCCGCGCCGCCATGCTGGCCTTGCGCGCGTCGTTCACCGCCACCACCGCCTCGATCAGGCGGGACGGGGCGCCGTAATCCTGCGCGATGCGCACCATGGCCAGCGTGTCCTTGGGAAAGCAGCTGCCGCCGAAGCCCGGGCCGGGGTGCAGGAATTTGCGCCCGATCCGGCCGTCGAGCCCGATGCCGCGCGCGAGGTCGTGCACATCGGCGCCGGCGCGCTCGCACAGATCGGCCATTTCGTTGATGAACGTAACTTTCATCGCCAGGAACGAATTGGCCGCGTATTTAATCAGCTCGGCGGTTTCCAGCGCGGTGAACAGGATCGGCGCCTCGATCAGATAAAGCGGCCGGTACAGCGCGCGCAGCACTTCGCGGGCGCGGTCCGTCTCCACGCCGATCACCACCCGGTCCGGCCGCATGAAATCGCCGATGGCGCTGCCTTCGCGCAGGAATTCCGGGTTGCTGGCGACGTCCACCTCGAGGTCGGGCCGCACTTCCTTCAGGATGTCGCGGATGCGGTGGCCGGTGCCGACGGGCACTGTGGATTTCGTGACGACCACGGCATAGCCGGTCAGCACGCGGGCCACCTGCTCCACCGCCGCATACACGTAGGAGAGGTCGGCATGGCCGTCGCCGCGGCGGGTGGGGGTGCCGACGGCGATGAACACGGCCTCCACGCCCGCGACCGCGGCGGCGATGTCGTCGCCGAAGGTGAGGCGGCCGGCACGCGCATTGTCGGCCACCAGGGTGTCGAGCCCCGGCTCATAGATGGGAATGCGGCCGGCGCGCAGGCTGGCCAGCTTCGGCGGATCGGATTCGACCACCGCGACGTCATTGCCGAGTTCGGCGAAGCAGGCGCCGGAGACGAGGCCCACATAGCCGCCGCCAATCATCGCTATGCGCAAACCGGGAGCCTCGCGTGGTGAAACCCCCGGGTCGTCCGCGGTTGGGCGCGAAGCGGGCGCGGGGCAGCGGCGCTATAGCGGCTCGGGGGTGCCGGGGGAAGCACGGAATGCGCGTGCGAGAGGCGCGAAATCGGCGGAAATCCGGGCAAAATTGAGGGCGCGTTGTTTACACCTCGGCCCAGTGGCGCAACGCGGCATGCACGGAGGCCAGAACGCCAGGCCAGTCCCCCGGGCTCTGCTGGCGGAATATCCGCAGCGTGGGGTACCATGCCGCGTGCTGTGATGCACTGGCATTCCAGCGCCAATCGCCGGCGAAGCGGTTCAGCAGCCACACCTGTTTGCCCAGCGCGCCGGCCAGATGGATGACCGCCGTGTCGACGCCGATCACCAGGTCGAGGCCCTCGATCAGGGCGGCGGTGTCGGCGAAATCATGCAATTCGCCGGTCCAGTCGGCGATCGGCAGGGGCGGCGCGGCGGCGCCGACCTGGAGCGAAACCAGGCTGATGCCCGGGATGGAAGCCAGTGGCGCCAGCAGGCCGGCCGGCAGGGACCGGGCCGCGTCGAACGGAAAATCCGGGTTGCCGGCCCACACGACACCCACCTTGCGGCCCGGCAAGAAGCTGAGGCGCGCGGCCCACCGGGCCGCGCGGCCCGGGTCGGCATGCAGGTAGGGGATCGCGGCAGGAATACTGCCGAGACCTGTATTGAATGCGCCCGGCAGGCTCAGCAGAGGGGCGTGGGCGGCGAAATCGGGCGGCGCGGCCGCCAGATCGACCAGCTCCACGGCAGCTTGCCCGCCTTCTGCCGAACACAAGCTTGCCAGCAACGACAACAGCGGCGCCTGCACCGCGAGCACCACGCGCGCCCCATCTGCGGCTAAACGACCTGCGGCCAAGGGCGCGTAACGGCAGAACTGGATCGTGTCGCCGAGCCCCTGTTCGGCATGCAGGTACAGGATGGCGCCCCCCGCGTTGGCGCCGAGCGGCCGCCCGTCCCACGGCGGCGTGCGAAAGCGGGGCGCGGCGCCCACAACGCCCTGCCAGCGATATTCCCAGAATGGCCAGGCTTCTTCCAGTCTGCCGGCGGCCAGCAGGGTGAGCGCGAGATTGTAATGCGTCTCCGCGTCGCCGGGATTGAGCCGCAGGGCAGTGCGGCTGGCGGCCTCCGCCTCGTCGAAAGCGCCGATGTCGCGCAGTGCGTTGGCAAGGTTGTTCCAGGCCTCGAAGCGATCCGGCGCCAGTGCGGCGGCCTCGCGTGCCAGCGGGGCCGCCTCGAGCAGGGCGCCGGTGCGGCGGAGCGCGTCGGCGAGGTCGGTGATGATGGCCGCCTGGTGCGGCGCCATGCCGTTGGCTTCCCGCAGGTGCGGCAGGGCGTCGGCCGCATTGCCGGCGCGCAGCAGGGCGTGGCCGGCCAGGTGGCGCGCCCCTGGCCGGGTAGGATCCAACGCCGCGGCGCGCGCAAAGCTGGCCGCCGCAAGCGCCGGCTGCCCGGTGGCGAGGAGTGCCAGCCCGAGATTGTTATGCGCATACGCAAAGCGAGGTGCGACGCGGATGGCGCGCCGGAACGGTTCGATAGCGTCGGCCGGCCGGTTGGCGGCAAGCCACGTATTTCCCAGATTATAGAGTGGCCCCGGGCTTTTCGGCTCCTGGCGCGCAAGATGCGCAAAAATCCGTGCCGCCTCCTCGAACCGGCCCGCGGCTTTTAGGGCCAAACCCTGCTGTTCAAGATTCTTCATGGGCGAAAGTTTCTGGCTGCTTTCTTTCAAAAAAGAAGAACAGCTCTTTTTTGAAAGAAAGCACCAAAAAACCTTTGCTATTCCCTGAGGAGCTCATTGATCGAGGTTTTCGACCTTGTTTGCGCATCCACCTGTTTGACGATGACGGCGCAATAGAGGCTGGGGCCCGATGCGCCGCCAGGGAGCGTGCCGGGCACCACCACGCTGTAGGCGGGCACCCGGCCCTGGAATATTTCGCCAGTGGCGCGGTTTATGATTTTGGTGGAGGCGCCCAGGAACACGCCCATCGACAGCACCGAACCGCGCTCCACCACCACGCCCTCGGCAACCTCGCTGCGGGCGCCGACGAAGACGTCGTCCTCGATAATCACCGGGCCGGCCTGCAACGGCTCCAGCACGCCGCCGATGCCGGCGCCGCCGCTGATGTGGCAATTCCGGCCGATCTGCGCGCAGCTCCCCACCGTCGCCCACGTATCGATCATCGTGCCGCGATCGATATAGGCGCCCAGATTGACGAAGCACGGCATCAGAACGACCTCTGGCGCCACATAGGCCGAACGGCGCACCACGGCGCCGGGGACCATGCGAAAGCCGGCGGTGGCAAACCGGTTTACGCCCCAGCCGGCGGTTTTCATCGGCACCTTGTCGTAGCACGGCGCGCCGCCGGGGCCGGGCATCAGCGCGCTGTCGGCAAGGCGGAACGACAGCAGCACGGCCTGCTTCAGCCACACATGCACGAGCCAGTGCGCGCCCTGCTTTTCGGCAACCCGCAATTCGCCGCGGTCCAGCTTGTCGAGTGCCGTCTCGATAGCGATACGATCCTCGCCGCGTGTCATCGGGCTGACGGCGTCACGCGCCTCCCACAGCGCCTCGATACGGGCGCGCAATTCGCCGTAGGGATCGGGCTGCGGATCGTGGCTGCCGGTAGATGAATTCATGGAAAGAACCCCGCGCATCTGGAGAACTGTTACGAATGCCGCAACGGGCAACAGACAAAAGTTTTTTGGTTCTCTTATTCAAAAAGAACGACTTCCTTCACGGGTGAATAAGCGTCCCCGGCCCCGCCTGCGTAAATAGTTCCAGCAGCACCGCGTGCGCCACCCGTCCATCCAGGATCACCGCGCCGCGCGCGCCCTCGCGCACCGCCTTGAGGCAGTTCTGCACCTTCGGGATCATGCCGCCGGTGATGACACCTGCGGCGATTGCCTCACGCGCGCCGGCGGCGGACAGTTCCGGTACCAGATTGCGGTCCGCGTCCAGCACACCCGGCACGTCAGTAAGCATCAGCAACCGCGTGGCGCCCAGCGCGCCGGCAATCGCACCGGCCGCGTCGTCCGAATTGATATTGTAGGTCTGGCCGTCCAGCCCCATGCCGACCGGCGCGATCACCGGGATCAGGCCGCTGCCGGTCAGCGCATGGATCACCCGCACATCGACATGATCCGGTTCGCCGACAAAGCCGAGGTCGAGCACGCGCTCCATCGGGTTGTCGGGGTCCACTACCGTGCGGGTGAGCTTCTTGGCCAGGATCAGGCCGCCATCCTTGCCGGAAATGCCCACCGCCAGCGCGCCGGCGGCGTTGATCAGCGCGGTCACCTGCTTATTGACCGAACCGGACAGCACCATTTCCACCACTTCGACCATGGCGGCGTCGGTCACCCGCAGGCCGGCGATGAAGGTGGACTTGATGGCCAGGCGCTCGAGCATGGCGTTGATCTGCGGACCGCCGCCATGCACCACCACCGGATTCACGCCGACCTGCTTGAGCAGGGCGATGTCGCGGCCGAAGGAGGCGGCGAGCTCCGGGTCGCCCATGGCGTGGCCGCCATATTTCACCACGACGGTGGCACCCGCATACCGCCGCAGGAACGGCAGCGCCTGGGCGAGAATGCGCGCCTGTTCGGCGGCGGGGTAGGGCGCCGGGGGGAGATCGTTCATGGCGGGCGGTTGCTAGAGCAACTTGCCCGGCGTGCAAAGGGAGCCGAGGCAGGTAGCCGTAAAGTGTTGAGCCAGCAGTTCTTTTCTGAAGAAAAGAACCAAACGATTTTTGCTCCTGGTGCGCCGCTTCATGGCGGCGCGGTTGCCCGGGCCGCTTTTGATGGGGCCCCCGCCGCCGCGACTTGACGCGCGGGTGCGTCGACCACACAGTCCGGATATTGGCCAAACGGAAAACCTACATGCGCATGTTTCGCGTTGTCGCCCTGTTCGCTGTCGCCATGCCTTGCGCGGCCACCGCCGGGACCGCGCCGGCCCAGCCGCCGGTGGCGGCGGTCAAGCCGGTGACCGACGATTATTTTGGTATCAAGATCACCGATCCGTATCGCTGGATGGAAAGCGAACCGCAGCCGGAATTTTCCAACTACTTGCACGCCGAGAACGATTATGCCCGCGCCGTGCTCGGCCGCATTCCGGGCCGCGACGCGCTGGCCCGCGAAATCGAGGCGGTCAGCGGATTGGCGGCGCGTGTCATCAATGTCCAGCTCGCCGCCGGCCGCGCGTTCTATCTCAAGCGCGAAGCAGGCGGCCAGATCGACAAGCTTTATGTGCGCGATGCGTCCGGCACCGAAACGCTGCTCATCGACCCGTCGAAGCTCGATGCCAACGGCAAGCATGCCGAAATAGATCAGTTCCAGCCGTCGCAGGATGGCAGCCTGGTGGTTTATGGCGTCTCCACCGGCGGGTCCGAGAACAGCACGTTGCACGTCATCGAAACGGCGACGCAAACCGTGCGGCCGGACAGTATCGATCGCGCGCAGTTCGCCAGCGCCTCCTGGGCGCCGGACGGCAAGAGCTTCTTCTTCACGCGCCTGCCGAAACTGCCGGCCAATGCGCCGGCGACCGAACAATACGCCCACATGAAAATCTACCGGCATTTCCTCGGCCAGCCGCCCGAGCGCGACGCCATGGTGCTGGACGCCGATCATCTGCCGTTCGCCTTCAAGGCCAACGCCGCGTTTCCCTTCATCGGCATAACCGAACGATCCGATTACGCGCTGCTGGGTGTGGCCGACGGCGTGTCGCCGGAAATCGTGCTCTATACGGCGCCCGTCTCGGATCTGCTCGCGGGCCACGCCACATGGCGCCGGGTGGCGGCGCAGTCGGACGACGTGGTCGGCTTCGCGGTGGAAGGCAACCGCATCTATCTGCTGACCCACAAGGACGCGCCGCGCTTCAAGACCGTGGAAACCGGGCTGGACGCGCCCGATTTCGCGCACGCAAAAACGACCGTAGCGGAATCCGCCGGCGTGCTGACCGGCATTGCCGCGGCGTCCGATGCGCTGTACTACGCGACACGCGACGGAGCGGCCTTCACACTGCATCGCCTGCCCTACGGCGGCGCGGCGGCGACGGTGCCCTTGCCCTACCCCGGCACCATTGCGCCCTCGTCGGGCGGGCCTGGCGGGCTGGTGACCGATCCCGTGCGGCCGGGATTGCTGGTGAGCCTGGAATCGTGGGTGCGGCCGGACCAATGGCTGCGTTACGATCCGGCGTCCAGGAAGCTCACCGACAGCCGGATCGTGCCCGCCTTTCCGCGCAACCTCTCCGGCTACGTATCGATCGAGACCACGGCGCGCGCGGCCGACGGCACCGAAATACCGTTGTCCATCGTGACGAAGAAAGGGTTGCGGCACGACGGCAAGCGGCCAACCTATCTGGTCGGTTACGGATCCTACGGCATTTCGTACGACCCGGAATTCTCGCCCCGCTTCATTCCGTGGCTGGACCGTGGCGGCGTGCTGGCGGTGGCACATGTGCGCGGCGGCGGCGAGTTGGGGCAGGCGTGGCACGATGCCGGCAAGATCGCGACCAAGCAGAACACCATCCGCGACTTCATTGCCTGCGGCGAGACACTGATCGCCAAGGGCTATACCGACAGCGCCCATCTCGGCGGCGAGGGCACCAGCGCCGGCGGCATTCTGATCGGCGGCGCGATTACGCAACGGCCCGATCTGTTCCGCGCCGCGCTGATCCGCGTCGGCGCCACCAACACGTTGCGCGAACAATTCACCGCGGGCGGCCCAGCCAATATTCCCGAGTTCGGCGATGCCACCAACAAGGCGCAGTTTCCGGACATGCTGAAAATGGACGCCTACAACAATGTACTCAAGGGCGCCGACTATCCCGCAGTATTGCTGACCGGCGGCGCCGACGATCCGCGTGTGACGGTGTGGATCCCCGCCAAGATGACGGCCAAGTTGCAGGCCGACACCGCGGGACGGCGGCCGGTTCTGTTTCGTGTAGAGTTCGATGCCGGTCACGGGATCGGGTCCACCCGCAAGCAACGCGACGATGAAACGGCCGACGAGTTCGCGTTCCTGCTGTGGCAATTCGGCGAGGCTGGGTTTCAGCCGAAGTGACAGGGGCAGGAAGCGGTTGCGGCTGCACAGAAGTTTGTTGCAAAACCGACGGGTCCGGGATTGCCTCAAGCGTAAAAGTCTTTTGGTTCTTTTCTTCAGAAAAGAACTGCTTCCTCGCTGGAGCAACGAAAGCCATGACCGCCTTACGTCGTACTCTATCGGCCTGCGCTGTTCTGGCGGTCACGGCCGCCGCGCCATCCCGCGCCGCGCCCAACCTGATAACGAACGGCAACTTCAAAGCCGGCAACACGGGCTTTACGACCGGCTACGAGCTGACGACCATGACGCCCTATTTGTTTCAGGACGGCGTGCACGGCATCTACACCGTCGAAAAAGCCGGCCGCATCGCGGGCTCCAGCGCCTATGGCGACTGGACCAACATCAGCACCGCGCCATCGGGCAAGAATGCCAATGTCTATGTCGCCGACGCCTCCACCAGCGCCGGCACCGTCGTATGGTCGCAAACCGTGACGGTAACGCCGAACACAAGATACAAATTCATCTTTTACGCGGCGGAAGTCAGCGACGCATGCTGCAGCAACGCCCAGATGGCCGCCAGCGTGAACGGCACCACGCTCGGCACGCTCACCGCGAGCGCCTCATGGCAAAAAGCCGGCTATGTCTGGCGGTCGGGTTCGGCAACGACCGCCACGCTGACCCTGATCGACACGAACACGAGCGGCCCTTACAACGACTTCGCGCTCGATGATCTATCCTTCAAGGCACTGAAGTAGGTGTCCATCAGCCAACAAAAGCAAAGGGTTGAGAAAGCCGTTCTTTTCTGAAGAAAAGAACCAAAAGACTTTTTGCTTTTTGATGCAGTCTCCGACCCATTACGAAAGATGGGGCTGATGAACCGTGACGGACATGTGCCTACCCAAGCTGCGCCAGCACCGCCCGAAGTTCCTCAATCCCCGCCCCGGTCTCACTGCTGGTCGCGACCACGTCAGGAAATGCCGCCGCGTGGCGGCGCGCCAGCGCGCGGGCTTGGGCCCGCTTTGCGTCCAGCGCCTTGGGGGTGATCTTGTCGATTTTTGTCAGCACGAGCTGGTAGGTGACGGCCGCGCGGTCCAGCAAATCCATCACCGCATGGTCGGAGGGCTTGAGCTCGATGCGGGCGTCTAGCAGCAGGACCACGCGGCGCAGATCGGGGCGGCCGCGGAGGTAGTCGAACATAAGGCCCTGCCAATCCTTCTTCACGGCTTTGGCGGCCTGCGCGTAGCCGTAGCCGGGCATGTCCACCAAGGTGAGGCGGTCGCCCAGATTGAAGAAGTTGAGCTGCTTGGTGCGGCCGGGCTGCCCGGAAGCCCGGGCGAGCGCTTTCTGGCCCGTAAGGGCGTTGACGAGGGTGGATTTGCCAACGTTGGAGCGCCCGGCGAAAGCAATTTCGGGGCCGAGCGGGGCGGAAAGCTGGTCGATGCTTTGGGCGGCGTAGAAAAACCGGCAGAGTTGGGCGAACAGAACCCGGCCCGCTTCAAGGTCAAGGCCAGGGGCCTGTTCTGGCCCGCCATCTGTTAGGTGCGGTTCCGACACAAGCGCCTACACCCTTACCTTATCGAGTTTGACACTGCGCTGAATATACCATTGCTGGCAGATCGTCAGCAGATTGTTCCATGTCCAGTATATCACCAGCCCGGCCGGAAACCTCCCCATCATGAAGGTGAAAATAATCGGCATGAACTGAAACATCCGCGCCTGCACGGGGTCAGGCGGCGGCGGATTGAGCTTCTGCTGGAAGAACATGGTCAGACCCAGCAGCACCGGCCAGATGCCCAGATGCAAGGTGGGCGAAATCACCTCCGGATTGATCGGCAGCAGGCCGAACAGGTTGAACACATTGGTGGGATCGGTGACGGAGAGGTCCTGGATCCAACCGAAGAACGGCGCCTGGCGCATTTCGATCGTCACCAGAATTACCTTGTACAGCGAGAAGAACACCGGGATCTGAATGAGCAGCGGCAGGCAGCCGCCCGCCTGCGCCATCGGGCTGATACCCTCCTCCTTGTACACCTCCATCATCGCGGCCTGCTGCTTGGCCGGATCGTCCTTGTGCCGCTCGCGCGCCGCCTGAATCTTCGGCGCCAGCAGCCGCATCTTGCCCATCGACTGATAGGATTTCGCCGCCAGCGGGTAGAACGCGATTTTCACGAAAACCGTGAAGATCAGGATCGCCACGCCGAAATTGCCGATGAGCGAATAGATGTAGTCGATGGCATAGAAAAACGGCTTGGTCAGAAAGAAGAACCAGCCCCAATCCACGGCATAACTCAGCAGCGGAATGTGATCGCGCGTTTCGTAATGGTCCAGCAGATGCACTTCCTTGGCGCCGGCGAACACCCGGCTGTCGTAGCCGGCCGTGGCACCCGGCGCCACGGTCTGCGGGTCGGCGGTCTGGTAGCTGACCTGGAAATGCTCGGTGCCGCCGTCCTTGGCGTAATACCATTGCGACATCACCGGCGCTGACTGGTCGGGGACCAGCACGGTGAGCCAGTATTTGTCGGTAAAGCCGGCCCACCCGCCGGCGCCTTCATGGGTGAACGCGGCGCCGTCGTGCTTGTCGGCCTCGCTGATCGCCTTGGGGTAGCCGGCCTGGTGCGTCACCCCGTCGGCCACGCCGATCATGCCCTCGAACAACACGCTGTAGCTTGCGCGCGGCGGTGCGTAATCGCGCCGCACCCGCTGCCAGGGCCACAGCTTCACCGGCTTGTCCGAGGTGTTGCGAACACTTTGGTGGGCCGAGAACAGGTAGTTCCTGTCAACCGAAAAATCGATCTGGTAGATCAGCCCCTGGCCGTTGTTCCAAGTCAGGCGAACGGGATGCGTCACCGAAACGTCGCCCCCGCTGCTGGCCCACAGGGTGCTTTCATCCGGCACCTTCACCCCGTCCGCGGCGGCCCAGCCGAGCTGCACGGAGCTCGGCTGCGCCGTGTCGGACGGCGACAGGATGTGCACCAGGGGCGAGGATTTCTGCACCGTCTCGCGATAGTCGCGTAGCGCAATGTCATCGAGGCGGGCGCCGACCAGGCTGATGCTGCCGGCCAGGCGCGGCGTGTCGATGCCCACGCGCGGCGCGGTTCTCGTGTCCGGCGCGCTCGCCGCTTGCGGCACGGAAGCCGCCACGTGCGGTGCCTGCACCTGGTTCACGGAAGCGGCATTTTGCACGGCTGCATGACGCGGCGGCCCGGGCAGCAAGTATTGGAAGCCGAACGTGATCACCACCGACAGGGCGATGAACAGCAGCAGGCGGTTTCGATCCATCAGGCGGCTTCCGGAGGCATGGGTGGGGGCGGCACCGGGTCGTGCCCGCAGGCGCACCAGGGGTTGCAGCGCAGCACGCGCCAGGCGGCAAGGAAGCTGCCGCGCGCGGCGCCATGAACCCGCAACGCCTCCAGCGCGTAATCGCTGCAACTGGGCGAAAAGCGGCAGTTCGGGCCCAGCACCGGACGCAGCACGTACTGATAGAGCCGCACCGCGGCCATCAGGGTCATGGAAGCCGCCTTCATGGCTGCGTCGGGGGCACCAGCCCCGCCTTCGCGATGGCCCGGCGCAAATCCGCCATCAGCAGGGTGAAATCGCGCGTGCGGGTCGTGTCGCGGCCGATGATGACCAGGTCGGCGCCGCGCAGCTTTGTCTGCTGCAGCAGCAGGCGCGCCGCTTCGCGCAGGCGGCGGCGGACGCGGTTGCGAACCACGGCGTTGCCGACCTTCTTGGTGACGGTAAAGCCCAGCCGCAAAGGATCGGCGTCGTCGCGCGGCAACACTTGCAGGACCAGGCCCGGCATGGCCGCCTTGCGGCCCTTCTGTGCCGCGCGCAGGAACTCTGCCCGGCGTTTCAGGCGCCCCGGCTTTAAGGCGCCTCGCTCTGTAGAGGCCGCGTTGGCCACCGCGCGTGCCATGCCATCACTGCCAGGCAGGCCGTGTTCAGGCAGACAGGCGCTTTCTGCCCTTGGCGCGCCGGTTGGCGAGCACCTTGCGGCCGCCGACAGTCGCCATGCGGGCGCGGAAACCATGCCGGTGCTTGCGAACGAGCTTTGACGGTTGATAAGTGCGCTTCACGACGAAAAAACTCCAACAGCACGGGCGGGGCAGATGCCTGTCCCGGGCGAGACCGGGCTTCTACGGCGGCGCATGGGTGGCGTCAATGTGGAAAGGAGGACAAAGGAAGGAAGGCTTCCTTTTGAAAAAAGAAGCAATAACTTTGGCTCATTTAAGGGCGTAATCAACCCCATGGCTTCAGCCGTACTCGCCGAGGTTCGCAGGGGCGGACATCTGGAATCACTTCATGCGGGCAGCCTGTTGGTCTGCGATGACCAGGGAAAGCTGGTTTTCTCGGCGGGCGATCCGGATCGCGCCACCTTTCCCCGCTCGGCCATCAAGGCCCTGCAAGCGCTGCCGCTGGTTGCCAGCGGCAGCGCCGACCGATGGGCGCTGACGGAACGGGAACTCGCGCTCGCCTGCGCATCGCATACCGGCACGCCGATGCATACCGAAACGGCTGCCGCGATGCTGGCGAAAGCGGGGCGCGATGTGACCTGTCTGGAATGCGGCACCCATTGGCCGGGCAGCACCAAGGCCGCCCGGACGCTGGCCGCCGGCGGCCACGTGCCGTCCGCCCTGCACAACAACTGCTCCGGCAAGCACGCCGGCTTCATCTGCACCGCGGTCGCCGGCGGGCGCGACCCCGCAGGCTACATCCAGCCGGATCATCCCACCATGCGCGATAGTGTGGCAGCCGTGGCCGCGGTCACCGGCGCGCGGCTGGATGCGGACAACCGGGGCGTCGATGGCTGTTCGATCCCTACTTTCGTCACACCGCTGCGGGCCCTGGCCACCGGCTTTGCCCGGTTCGGCGGCGGCGTGGGACTGCCGGAGGGATTTGCCCAGGCCGCGGCGCGGCTCCGCGCGGCGGTGGCGGGGCACCCGGACATGATCGCCGGCGAGGGCCGCTTCGACACCGAGGTGACGGCGGCCCTCGGCCAAGCCGCGTTCGTAAAGGGTGGCGCCGAGGGCGTGCTCGCCGGCGCCATGCCGACGCTTGGCCTGGGGTTCGCCCTGAAAGTGGATGACGGCGCCGCGCGCGCCGCCGATGCCTGCGCCGCCTGGCTGCTCGCGCGCTTCCTCGGCGAGCACGCCGTGCTGTCGAAATGGGCGAACCAGGAATTGCGCAACTGGAACGGCATGGCGGTGGGCACGGTCTCGGCCAGGTTGGCGGAGCCTTTCGAGCGAAGGAGATACGACAATGAAACGGGACATGATTGAAGCCACGCGGAAGCCGTGACGGAACGCAACCGTCATGCCGCGGCCGTGGCCGACCCCGACGCTCAGCCACTTACGGCGGAACGTTTAGCCGGCATGAAACAGACGCCACGCGCCAAGATCATTCGGCGCGCGCTCGGCTTGACCCAGGAAGAATTCGCCGGCCGGTTTCAAATTCCGTTGGGGACCCTGCGGGATTGGGAGCAGGGCGCGGCACAGCCGGACCAGACCGCCAGGGCCTACCTCCGCGCCATCGCGGGCGATGCAAACGCTGTAAAGCGAGCCCTGGAAGCTGTCCCTTAGCTCGGCTGAACGGCAATCCAGGGAACAAACGGGCCGTGCACGCCGCACGTCAGGGCTTACTTGCCTTTGGTGGGGTTCCGACTAGTTTCCCGGCTCCTTTTGCCGCCCCCAGGAGGCGCCGTTCATGTTCAAGGGCTCGCTCGTCGCCCTGATTACCCCCATGCGCCCCGACGGCAGCCTGGATGCGGACGCGTATGCCCGCTTCATCGAGTGGCAGATCGAGCAGGGCACGCAGGGCCTCGTGCCGGTCGGCACGACCGGTGAAAGCCCGACCTTGACGCACGAGGAGCACCGCCGCGCGGTGGCGATCGCGGTCGAGACGGCGCGCAAGCGCGTGCCGGTCATTGCGGGGGCCGGGTCGAACAGCACGGCCGAAGCGGTGGGACTGGCCCGGCACGCCCGCGACGTGGGCGCGGACGGCGTCATGATCGTGACGCCCTATTACAACAAGCCGAGTCAGGAAGGGCTGTTTCGCCATTTTACCGAAATTGCCGACGCGGCTTGTATTCCGCTGGTGATCTATAACATTCCGAGCCGCTGCGTGATCGACATGAGCGTCGAGACCATGGCGCGGCTGGCACGGCACCGCCATATCGTCGGCGTGAAGGACGCGACCGCGAACCTCGCGCGTCCCTTGCACACGCGGCGGGCCTGCGGCGCGGGCTTCGTTCAGCTTTCCGGCGAGGACCACACAGCGCTTGCATTTCTGGCGGCCGGCGGCGACGGCTGCATTTCGGTCACCGCCAACATAGCGCCGAAAATGTGCGCGGAAATGCATGCGGCCTGGCAGGCGGGGCGCGTGGACGAGGCGATTGCCTTGCAGGATGAGTTGTTGCCTCTGCACGATGCCATGTTCTGCGAATCGAGCCCCGGCCCGGTAAAGTTCGGGGTTAGCCTGCTTGGATTCTGCACGCCGTTCGTGCGGCTGCCCCTGGCGCCGATCAGTGCCGCCGCGGAGGATCGGGTTCGCACCGCCATGACCGACCTCGGCCTTATCGACGCGTGAATTCGTTGTGACAAAGGAAAAAAAGTCGCAACTGATTTCGCACGGCATCGCCGCGCAAAATCGCAAGGCGCGGTTCGACTACACGATCAAGGAAACGGTCGAGGCGGGCCTGGTGCTGATCGGCCCGGAGGTCAAATCGTTACGGCACGGCCGGGCGGCGATTACCGAGGCCTGGGCCGGCGAGCGCGGCGGCGAGATATTTCTTTTCAACGCGTATATCCCGGAATACCAGGCCGGCGTGCTGTCGCGCTTCGAGCCGCGCGGCGCGCGAAAATTGCTCTTGCATAAGAAGCAGGTGGAAAAACTGCTGGGCCAGGTTGCACGTAGCGGTTTGACGCTGGTGCCGCTGGATATTCATTTCAACGAAAAAGGCATGGCCAAGGTCACGCTCGGCGTCGGCCAGGGGCGCAACAAAAGCGACAAGCGCCACGCGATCGCGGAGCGCGACTGGCAGCGCGACAAGGCGCGGTTGATGCGGGAGCGAGGGTAACACCGATCCGCGTTGAGTTTGACACATCAAGGAAGGCGGGGGGCTTTGCCCCCTCGACCCCCGTCGTGCGCAGCACGCATTCGCGTGACGGCGTGCCGCCGGCGTCACAAGCGCTGCGCGGCACAACAGTTTTGTGCCGCGCAGC
>CAJCIS010000226.1 GCA_903970435.1 Acidobacteriota bacterium
CCGCCGGCGTCGCTAATTGGCATTCAGCCAATTGCGACGCCGGCGGCACGCCGGTGGGGGGTGCAGGGGGGTGAAACCCCCCGCCCGCCGGAGGCAATGCCGACGAGTCAGGATCAAGAGTGTCAGGTCCCGGCCCGTCCGGCCGCACTTTCTTCAATGCCAAGAACGAGTATGGCGCGAAAGTCGTTCACGTTCGTCAGCGTCGGTCCCGTAATGACCTGATCACCCAGGGCCTCGAAGAAGCTGTGGCCGTCATTATTGACCAGGCACGCCTTGGCATCCATCCCGCATGCGGCGGCACGGGCAAGACTATCGGGGGTCACGATGGCGCCGGCCACCGCCTCGGCGCCATCCACGCCGTCGGTATCTCCTGCCAGCGCAAACACGCCGGCTCGGCCTCGCAACGCGATCGCGAGCGAAAGCAGGAACTCCACATTGCGCCCGCCACGCCCGCTGCCTCTGACCGTGACCGTGGTCTCGCCACCTGAAAGCAGCACGACGGGCGGCGAAACAGGTTGTCCCCGGCTTGCGGTCTGGTGCGCGATGCCGGCCATGACGCGGCCCACCTCGCGCGACTCCCCCTCGATCGCGTCGCCGAGAATGACGGGCGTCACGCCGGCCTGCCTGGCGATGTCGGCAGCGGCTTCGAGCGATAGTTGCGGTGTTGCAATAACCGCGACGCGGGCGTTGGCCAGACGGCGATCGCCGGGCTTTGGGGTCTCCTCGGCCGCCCGCATCAGGTGATCGACCACGGACCGCGGCGCCGCGATTCCATAGGTGTTCAGCACGGCCAGGGCTTCGGCGAAGGTCGACGCGTCGGCGACAGTCGGCCCGGATGCAATGGTCGCCGGATCGTCTCCGGGTACGTCCGAGATCACGAGAGTCATCACCTCGGCCGGCCAGGAAGCGGCCGCCAGGCGGCCACCCTTGATGGCCGACAGGTGCTTGCGCACGACATTCATCGCCTCGATCGGCGCACCGGAGCGGAGCAGCGCTGCGTTGACAGCCTGTTTGTCCGCCAGGGTCAGGCCAGGCGCCGGAAGACTGAGCAAGGCCGACCCGCCGCCCGAGATAAGCGCCAACACCAGGTCATCCGGCCCGAGCGCCTCGACCATCCGGAGCATGCGGGCGGCGGCCGCGCAACCGCTCTCGTCGGGAACCGGGTGGGCGGCTTCGACAATTTCGATCCGGTTGCAGGGAACGGCATGACCGTAGCGCGTGATGACAAGACCGGTCAGCGGACCGGCCCAGTTGTCCTCCACGACCTTGGCCATGGCCGCCGATGCCTTGCCGGCGCCGACGACGATCACGCGGCCTTTCGGCGGCCTGGGCAAATAGGCCGGCAGGCGGAGCGCGGGAGAAGCCGCGCCGATCGCCGCGTCGAACATGGCCCGCAGGAGACAATCCGGGTCGCCCGTCATGGCATCACCCCATACGCGTAGATCGTTGAAACGGTGGGCCGACCCGGGCCTCTCCATACCGTGTATCAAACTCCAAGCGGGCAGGACCAATTTCCAGGTTGTTCTGCGCCGCATGATCGTTTGTGTTTACGCCGTGGACGAACACCCGTGCCAAAA
This sequence comes from Acidobacteriota bacterium, assembly GCA_903970435.1. Classification (GTDB taxonomy): domain Bacteria; phylum Pseudomonadota; class Alphaproteobacteria; order Acetobacterales; family Acetobacteraceae; genus CAJCIS01. Next base: position 1,578 of record CAJCIS010000226.1, read on the forward strand.
GCGTGGGCCGCCCAACGCAACAGCCCAGGGACAACGCGATGCCGGGACGTCATTTCTTGCATATACCAGGTCCGACCAACATTCCCGACCGCATCCTGAATGCCATGCGCGTCGCGATGGAAGACCATCGCAGCGCGGCATTTCCCGATCTGGCCCTGCCGCTGTTCGACGGTCTGAAGAAGCTATTCAAGACCAGCAGCGGCACGCCGTTCATCTTCCCAGCTACCGGCACCGGCGCGTGGGAGGCCGTTCTGGTCAACACGCTCAGCGCGGGTGACCGCGTCCTGTCACCACGCTTCGGGCAGTTCAGTCATCTGTGGATCGACCTGGCGCGGCGGCACGGGCTGGATGTGGTCATCCAGCAGGAAGCATGGGGAACCGGCGCCGCGCCTGAACACATCCACGACGCGCTGAAGGCCGACACGGCCCACGCCATCAAGGCGGTGATGGTGGTGCAGAACGAGACGGCCACCGGGGTCACGAGCGATATCGCCGCCGTCCGCCGCGCGATCGACACCGCCAGCCACCCCGCCATGCTGTTCGTCGATGGCGTCAGCTCGATCGGGTCGATCGATTTCCGCATGGATGAATGGGGTGTCGACGGCGCGATCACCGGCAGCCAGAAAGGCCTGATGCTGCCCGCCGGCCTGGGCCTGTGCTGCGTCAGCGTCAAGGCCCTGGAAGCGCAGAAAAATGCCCGCGCGAACAATCCGCTCCGCCGCTGCTTCTTCGATTTCGATGACATGCTCAAGACCAACAAGGATGGATATTTTCCCTACACGCCGTCGCTGCCGATGCTCTACGGCCTGCGCGAAGCGCTTGCCGTGTTGTTCGAGGAAGGCCTCGAGCGCGTCTTCGCGCGCCACCATTTCCTGGCCGGCGGCGTGCGCGCCGCCGTGCTGGACGGCTGGGGTCTGCAACTCTGCGCCCAGGCGCCGAAATGGTACAGCGACACGGTGAGCGCCGTGATGGTGCCGGACGGCTTCAATGGCGGGGACGTCATCAAGCGCGCATTCACGCGTTACAACCTGGCGCTGGGCGCGGGTCTCAGCGAGGTTGCCGGCAAATTGTTCCGCATCGGCCACCTGGGTGACCTAAACGAACTCATGTGCCTCGGCGCCATCACCGGCTCGGAGATGGCGATGCGCGACATCGGCATCGACGTCGAACCCGGCAGTGGCGCCGCGGCGGCGGAGGAGTTTTACCGCAAGGCGGATGCCCAATACATGGCGAAGGCGGCCGCGTAACAACAGGTGTTTGGTGCTGTTTTCAAAAAAGCGAATTGCTCCCCTTAACCTCTGATCGCAGGCACATGGATCCGCTGATCGTCTTTCTCGACCGCGAAACGCTGCCCGTGCCGCTCCGGCCGCCCGGCTTTTTGCACCGCTACGTCGAACACCAGCAGACCGACACGGCGCAGGTCGCCGACCGGCTGCAGGGCGCGGCCATCTGCATCACCAACAAGGTACGGATCACCGCCGAGGCGTTGCGCCAGTTGCCCGACCTCAAACTGATTGCGGTGGCCGCCACCGGCACCGACGTCATCGACAAGCCGGCCGCCAAGGCGGCCGGCGTCACCGTCGTGAACATCCGCAATTACGCGTTCAACACGGTTCCGGAACATGTTCTGGCGTTGATGTTCGCGCTGCGCCGCAATCTTCTCGCCTATGCCAACGACGTGCGGCGCGGTGCCTGGACCGAGTCCCGCCAGTTCTGCTTCCTCACCCACCCGATCCGGGACATCGCAGGCTCCACCCTCGGCATCGTCGGGCATGGCGCCATCGGCCGCGCCGTCGCCCAGCGCGCCAAGGCGCTCGGCATGCGGGTCATCGCCTACGACGCCGTCCCGCAGGACGGCCTGGTGGATTTCGACACGATCCTGCGCGACAGCGACGTGATCACCCTGCACGCGCCGCTAACCGCGGACACAAGCAACATGATCGGCGCGGCGGAACTGGCGCGCATGAAGCCCAGCGCCATTCTGATCAACACCGCGCGCGGCGGCCTGGTCAATGAACAAGCCCTCGCCGACGCGCTGCGGGCAGGCAAACTCGGGGGCGCTGGCGTCGACGTGCTGACGGAGGAGCCGCCGCGTCATGGCAACGGGTTGCTCGGCGCGGACATTCCGAACCTGATCGTAACGCCGCACGTCGCCTGGGCCAGTAGAGAGGCGATGCAGATCCTCGCCGACCAGCTGACCGACAATATCGAGGCGTTCATGGCCGGCACGCCGCGTAACGTTGTGGCCTAGCGGATGAATTCATACGAAAATTCCCGGGCGTCTCGAAAGACGGCCAACAGGGAAGCCGTTCGTTTTTTGAAAAAAAGAACCAAGAAACTTTTGTCTGTTGCGGGCAATGCCGATCCTTCGCGCGCTGTGTCGGCGCGGCGGTGCTTGCTTGCCCTTGCTGCGTGTATGGCGATCTCAGCCGCGGCCGCGCCGGCGCCCGAATGGGCCTTCCCAGGGATCGGTGCCGCGAACCGCCGACCCGAGCCGCGCGCGTCCGAGGTGGTGCGCCTGCCCGGCGCGCCGGCCATCTTTCACCGGTCGGAGTTTGACGGCCGGCAAGCGATCGATTGGTTTCCAAATGCGCACCCGCTGGCGCCCGAGGCGGTGCTGCACGCAAAGGGCAACGGCTTCTATCCGTGCGGCTATTGCCACTTGCCCGATGGCCGTGGACGGCCTGAAAACGCCCGCCTTCAGGGCCTGCCAGCCGAATATATTATCGAACAGGTAGAGGCTTTCGCCAGCGGAACACGCCGCGCCGCTGTGCCCTATATACCCACGAGCCTGATGGCAGAGGCGGCGCATGCGATCCAACCCGCCGATCTCAAAGCGGCTGCGGCTTACTTCAGCCAATTCGAACCGCAGTCGCACACGCAAATCGTCGAGACTGCAACGATCCCGGCGGCCACCGCGTGGCATTTCGTCTATCGTTTCGATCGCTCGGGGCATGAGGCGCTCGGGCAGCGAATTATCGAGGGGCCGGTCGATGGCGAGCGCTTCGAATTGCGCGATCCCGAAACGCGCTATATTGCCTATGTGCCTGAAGGTGCCGTCGCGCGCGGACGCGTCATCGCGGAACATGGCGCATCGGGCGGCCCTGCCTGCGTAAGTTGCCACGGCCAGGCGCTGGTGGGGATCGCCGGCGCATCGCCAAGCTTTCTCGCGCGCCAGCTCACGGACTTCCGCTCCGAGACGCGGCGCGATCCGGATGCCGCGCCTATGCAGGCGGTAGCGGCGCTACTGACCGATGCGCAAATTATCGACGCTGCCGCCTTTGTCGGCAGCCGCCGTCCCTGGACGCGCGCCGAGATGCGAAAGATGATGAATAAGGAAAGCGCTCCACCAGAGCATCACCGCTAGGGAATGCCGGGTTGATCGTGGAAGGCAAAACCTTCGCTCTTGGTGTAATTCCGGCCCGTACCGTGCAATGCCTCTTCGCGTTGCACCCTGGCAGATGAACCTCAAATATCCTGCGATCCCACTGAGAATTCCGACGGTGTTGCGCTACCAAATATGCGTTGCACACAGTCAACGTCCGGGAATATAGGCGGGCAAAGCCGTGGTTCTCAGGAACGGGTGGCTGATCGTCGGCCGGCAGTTCGGCTGGCCTGTCGGTGATGCCATCCCAGGGATGATCGGCGCCGCCGGCGTCAGCTGCGGCCAGCGCTTCGTGTGGGCTTGGATTCGCGAGGGCCACCCTTGGCGCGTCAGAAGCCGTTTCGGACTGAGTATCCTTTGTATCGCCCTGTGCCGTGTCTGTGTCCCGGACGAATTCAACGTCCTGATAAACCCAAGCCACACCGACAGCCGCAAATTTCTCCACGATCCACGCCTAACCAAATAGCAAAAGTTTTTTGTTTCTTTTTTTCAAAAAAGAAATACTTCCTTCCTTCCTACGTCCCCCCAAGGAAAACTTGCCTAGCTCCCCACCTGTGCCAAAGTGCGAGTGACCATTGCGGGAAACCAACGCCACGCCCCAGGAAATTTCAGTTCGAGAACGGAAACGCGCCGTCAGCTCTCCAGTTCGCTATCCCAGTAGAGATAGTCGCGCCAGCTCGTGTGCAGGTAATTGGGCGGAAACGCGCGCCCATTCTCCTGCAATTCCCAGGTGCTGGGCTGGCACGGCTTCAGCCGCGGGAACATGTGGCACTCGCGCGGCAGCTTGCTGCCCTTGCGCAGATTGCAGCAGGCGCACGCGGTCACGACGTTTTCCCACGTGGTGCGCCCGCCGCGGCTGCGCGGCACCACGTGATCGAACGTCAGCTCATGCGTCGGGTAGCGATCGCCGCAATACTGGCAGGAAAACCCGTCCCGCAGGAACACGTTGAACCGGGTAAAGGCCGGCTTGCGCGACGCCGGGATATAGTCCTTCAGCGCAATCACGCTGGGCAGCCGGATCGCCAGGCTCGGCGAGTGCACTTCCACGTCGTATTCGGACAGCACCGACACGCGGTCCAGGAACACCGCCTTGATGGCGTCCTGCCAGGCCCATACGGAGAGCGGAAAATAGGAGAGTGGCCGAAAATCCGCGTTCAGGACAAGGGCAGGAAAATGTTGTCCGCCGTCGGGCAAGAACACCGCTCCTTCATGGGCGGCGCCGCACCACCGCAGTAAATTGCGGCGGTATTCCAGGCAAGTTCCCCCGGGGAAGTGCCGGGCCCGGCGCGAAGGCCGGGGCCAGGCCCAAGGGGCGACTCGTCGGGAATTGTGCGCCGCCGAGAACCGCGCGCTTTATGGCAAACGGGGCGCAGCGCCGCAAGGCAGGCGGCGGCGTTTCATATTCCTGTCATGATTGAAGGGTTTGCGGAGAGTTCTTGCGTGCAGGTCGTAACCCGCTTCGCCCCCAGCCCCACGGGATTTCTGCATCTCGGGCACGTTTACGCCGCGTCCGCCGCATGGCACGCCGCGCGCCAGGCGGGCGGCCGTTTCCTGCTCCGGCTGGAGGATATCGACCCGCAGCGCTGCCGCGCCGAATACGCCGCGGCGGCGCTGGAGGACCTGGCGTGGCTGGGTTTCGTGTCCGACGCGCCATTGCGGGTGCAGTCCGCGCACTTGCCGGAATACCGCGCCACCCTGGAACATCTGGCGGCCCGGGCGCTCATCTACCCGTGCTTCTGCTCGCGCGCCGACATTGCACGCGAGGTGGCCGCCGCCGCGTCGGCCCCCCACACAGGCGACACCGGCGCGCCCGATGGCTCGCCTTATCCAGGCACGTGCCGTCACCTGCCGCCCGCCGTCCGCGCCGAAAAGCTGGCCGCCGGCGCCCCGCACGCCTGGCGGCTCGACATGCAGGCAGCCCTCGCCCATGTCGCAACGACCGGCGCCGCTCTGCGCTTCTTCGAGCCGTCGGAGGGCTGGATCGCAGCCGACCCGGCCCCCTTCGGCGACGTGGTGCTGGGCCGCCGCGACGTGCCGGCCAGCTACCACCTCTGCGTCACACACGATGACGCCCTGCAAGGCATTACCCTGGTGACCAGGGCGCATGATCTGAAACCCGCGACGCATCTGCACGTGCTGCTGCAGCACCTGATGCACTGGCCCACCCCGGCCTACGCGCACCACGCCCTGCTGACCGGCCCCACCGGCGCCCGCCTGAGCAAACGCGACGGCGCGGTTCCTATCCGGGATTTACGCGCAAAAGGCTTAACGGCCGATGAAATATGCCGGCAAGTTATCGGGTAGGGCGGATTAGCGAAGCGCCATCCGCCACGAGGAAACAGGAAGTATTTCTTTTTTGAAAAAAAGAAACAAAGAACTTTTGTCCGTTTAGGGTCGTCCGACTTCTTTTTTTAAAAAAAGGAACATCCATCCTTCTTCCGCAAATCAACCGTTAACCGCCCCCCGCCACCATGGCCGCCCGGCACACACACGAACAGAGCGGCAGGCATGAGAGGGCACAAGGAGGCTTCTGGAATCGAGGCCCCGCCCAAAATACAGGGTGGCAAGAAGCTGATGCTGTTGGCGGTGCCGGTGGCGGCGCTGGCGATCGTCGCCGGCCTCTGGTTTTCCGGCATGTTCGGCGCCGGCCGGAAATCCGGCAGGGCCGCCAATGAACCGGGGACCGAACTGGGCGCCGCCGGGCCAGCGACGTATCTCGACGTGCCCGAGATACTCACCAACCTGAACGTGCCCGGCCGGCACCAGACATACCTCAAGCTGCACGCCAAACTGGAACTCGGCGGCCCCGCCGATACCGCGCCCGTCACCGCCGCCATGCCCCGCATCCTCGACCTCTTCCAGACCTACCTGCGCGACACGCGGCCGGAGGAGTTGCGCGGGTCGGAAGGCACCTATCGGCTGCGCGAGGAATTGCTCACCCGCGCCGCCGTGGCGGTGGCGCCCGCCCATGTGACGGACGTGCTGTTTGTGGAAATGATCGTGCAATGACAATGTCGGATGACGACGACGACCTGGCGGCCGCCTGGGGCGCCGACCTCGACGCGGAGGCCGAAAGCGGCGAGCCCGCGCAGCCCGCCCGCGTGCTGAACCAGGCGGAAATCGACAGCCTGCTCGGCTTCGACGAGGGCCCCGCCGGCCACGAGGCCGTCAGCGGCATGCAACGCATCATTTCCAGCGGGCTGATCAGCTACGAACGCCTGCCCATGCTGGAAATCGTGTTCGACCGGCTGGTCCGCATCATGTCGACGTCGCTGCGCAATTTCACCAGCGACAATGTCGAAGTGTCGATCGACAACATCATTTCGCTGCGCTTCGGAGACTACCTGAATTCCATTCCGCTGCCCGCCATGCTGGCGGTTTTCAAGGCGGAGGAGTGGGACAATTACGGGCTCATGGTCATCGATTCGGCGATGATCTATTCGATCGTGGACGTGCTGCTGGGCGGCCGCCGCGGCACCGCCGCCATGCGTATCGAAGGGCGCCCCTACACCACCATCGAGCGCACCCTGGTGGAACGGCTGATCCATGTCGTGCTGGCCGACCTGTCGGCGAGCTTCGATCCGCTGTGCCCGATCACGTTCCGTTTCGAGCGCCTGGAGGTCAATCCGCGTTTCGCCACCATCAGCCGGCTGTCCAACGCCGCGGTGCTGGGGCGGCTGCGCATCGACATGGAAGATCGCGGCGGCCGCATGGAAATGCTGCTGCCGTATGCGACGCTGGAGCCGGTGCGCGAACTGCTGCTGCAACAATTCATGGGCGAGAAATTCGGCCGCGATTCGATTTGGGAAACCCACCTGGCGGAGGAACTGTGGAGCACGGATATTGCGTTGGACGTGGTGCTGGACGAGCAGGTGATGCGGCTGTGCGATGTCACCGATTTGCGGCCGGGCCACCGCATCGTGCTGAACGCGGTGGCGGGCGGCCCGGTGCAAATACGTTGCGGCACCGTGCATCTGTTCGACGGCCACGTGGGCCGGCGCAAGAACCGCGTGGCGGTGCGCATCGATACGCCGCTGCTGTGCAGCGTGCCCCCGGGTGGGAATATAGGGGGCGGAAATATCGGTGGTGGAAATGCCGGTGGCGGCAATTTCGGCGCCGGCGGCGCGCGATAATGTTGCGACCCCAGCACGTTAACCCTCCGACAACCCGAGAGGCGCAGAATGGGTGATGCACAGCTTCTACTGGAATGCGCGCTGGTTCTGCTTCTCGCAGTCACGCTGTTTCACGCTGTGCGGCTGGAGCGTGCGCTGGGCGTGCTGAAGCGCGACCGGGCGGTGCTGGAGGATCTGGTGGCTGGTTTCAACGACAGCACGCGGCAGGCGGAAGCCGGGGTGGAACGGCTTCGGGCGGCGACCGACGGGGCCGGCCGGCAGATCGCGCGTCAGATCGAACAGGCGCAGCGGCTGCGTGACGATCTCGCCTTCTTGAGCGAGCGTGGCGAGCGGTTGGCCGAACGGCTGGAAGGCGCGGTGCGGTCGGTCCGCATGGCCGGCGACCAGGTCGCCCTGGCGGCTGGGCATCCGCCGCACGTGGCCATGACAAGTCCGTCCGCCGGCCGCGGCGCGCCGCATGTCGCCGCGGCGCCGCCCGGGTTCGCGGGCCTGGCCGTGCTGGCGGACACGGACGGGCCGGGCGGTCAGAAATTGCGCAGCGAGGCCGAACGCGACTTGCTGCGCGCGCTGCGGGCGGCCCGCTGAAATGGCCATCACCTATCCGCGTCCGCGCGTGCTGCCGGCGACGATCGCGGTCATGGCCCTGCTGCTGACATTGAAATCGGTCGGCCTGTTGCGAACCGCCATGGCCGGCAGCGCCGCCGCGGCGGAGGCGGAAAGTTCCGGCACCCCGCCGCCCGCTTCCGCCGACACCTCGAAGGCCGCGCCGGCGCCCGCGCCCGCCGCGCCCGCCGCACCTGGTGCTGCGCCCTCTGTCGCCGCTGCGCTTCCTGCCGCCGCGCCGCAACCCCCGCCCGTGAGCGACGCCGAACGAAGCCTCTTGCTGGATTTGCGCCATCGCCGCGACATGCTCGACATGCGCGACCGCGCGCAGGAGCAGCGTGACGCCGTCATGGCGGCGGCGGAAAAAAAACTGGCCGCGCGGGTGGCCGAATTGAACGCCCTGCAAGCCAAGCTGGAGACGCTGGAGGCTGCGCGCCGGTCGCATGACAGCGCCAACTGGACCAGCCTTGTCCATATCTACGAAACAATGAAACCACGCGATGCGGCAACGATATTCGATGCGCTGGACATGCAGGTGCTGCTCGGCGTGCTCGACCGCATGTCCGAGCGAAAGGCGGCGCCGATCCTGGCGGCGATGCAGCCCGAGCGGGCGCGGCTTGCCACGCAAATGCTGGCCGAATTGCGCACCCGTGCCGAGACGCCGCCCGGCGAACCCGTGTCCACGATGTCCCCCGGCGCGGCGCCGGCAACCATCCAGGCCGGCGACAAATCGTCCCCGATCGCGCTCAATCCGAAAGGCTAGAAACCGAAATGGCCGCCGACAAGAACATGAATGTCCTGATCGTTGATGATTACAAAACCATGTTGCGGATCATCCGCAATTTGCTGAAGCAGATCGATTTCAACAATGTCGAGGAGGCGACGGACGGCAGTGACGCGCTGGCCAAGCTCAAGGCTGGCAATTTCGGTCTGGTCATCAGCGACTGGAACATGGTGCCGATGAGCGGCCTGGAGTTGCTCCAGGAAGTACGGCAGGATGCACGCCTGAAATCGTTGCCGTTCATCATGGTTACCGCCGAAAGCAAAACCGAGAACGTGGTGGCGGCCAAGCAGGCCGGCGTCTCGAATTACATCGTAAAGCCCTTCAACGCCGAGACGTTGCGTGAAAAGATTGAAAAGGTTCTGGCGCATGCTTGAACCCGCTCAATTGCCGCAGCGCCTCGCACAGCTCGAGGCGCGCTATCCGGCAAGCGATCCGGGAATGGTTGCTGATGTGGTGCGCGCCGTGCTCGGCAGCATGCGCGGCGATCTTTCCGCCAACGACACGGCGTTGCTGTCCGAGGTCGAGGAACTGGCGCAAACGCTCGCCGCCGCGCGGGCGGAAATTGCCGCATTGCAGCCCGACGACATCAATGACAGCCATATTCCGTCGGCGACCGACGAACTCGACGCCATTGTTGCGCACACCGCGGTTGCGACCGATATCATCCTGGAGTGTTGCGAAAAGCTCGACGAACTGGGCCCCACCCTGACCGGCGCCGCGGGCCAGACGGTGCAGGATGTCACGACCCGAATCTATGAGGCATGCAGCTTCCAGGACATCACCGGCCAGCGCATTACCAAGGTGGTGGCCACGCTCAAGGCTATTGAAACCAAGGTCGCTCACATCATCGGGGTGTTCAGCCGCGATCAAAAAGGCGGCCTTCCGGTGCTGGCCGTGGAGCCGATGGGTCCGGCCGCCCACGCGCCCGCATCGTTGATGAACGGGCCGCAATTGCCGGCGGCGGCGATGGGTCAGTCCGACATCGATGCGCTGCTGGCAAGTTTCGATTGATGCCGCGCGCAGCCATCATTCCGCGGCTGGTGGCGGCCGTGCTCATGCTCGCAGCGGTGGCCGTGCCGGCGCGTGCGGCGGTCGCGCCATCGCCGGCAGCTTCCCCCGCCGCGGCCGCGGCGGCTGGCAAAGTGAGCGTGCGCGTCGGCGCGCACGGCAGCTTCGGCCGCGTCGTGTTCATGGTGCCGCGCGGCGTCATCGCCCAAATGGCGCTGCATGATGACAATACCCTCACCTTGTCCATGCCCGGCGCCGGCCCTGTACCGGGTTCGTCGCGCACCACCCTGAACGTGACATCGATCGGCGGCAGCAACAACGCCGCCCGGCTGACGTTGGCGCCGGACAGTCACCCGGTGCTTTGGCAGGGCGCCGGAATGATTGTCGTTGATGTCTATGCCGGAACGGCGCCGCCGGCGCGGCCGGGCATTCCCGCCACGCTCAGTGGTACAAAATCGCCTCAGGCGCCGCCGCTGCTGCCGCACAAGGCGCTCTACAACCTGGCACAAAACGGTGGCCCATTGCCTGGTTCGTCGGCACCCGGTTCTTCCGCGTCCTCGGGCGAGCCGCCAAAGGCCCCACCGACTTCTGTGGTCGCCACGCCGCTGGATGCGCCGCCCTCTTTACAGGTCGCTGCGGCCGCGCCGGACGCCGAGGCAACCGATGGACTGCTGGCCGCCCGGGTACCCGCGGCCGGCGGCCAGGACGCCATCCTCATCCCCTTCGATCGCAGCGTCGGCGCGGCCGCCTTTTCGCGCGCCGGGCTGGCGCATGTCGTCTTCGACGATCGCAAGCCGATCGATACGGTTCAATTGAAGGACGATCCGGTGTTTGGCAGTGCACGCATCACGCTGCTGCCGGCGGCAACGCATCTTGCGCTGCGGCTCGCGGCAGGCAAGCGCCTCAGCCTGCGCCGGCTGCCGGACGGCTGGCAGGTCGCGGTCGTTGCGCAAGCAGGACCGGTTGACGCCGCACCGATCGATATGAAAGGCGGCGTCATCGGCATCGAAATACCGCAGGCGGCCGACACCGTCATCATGGATGATCCCGCCACCGGTGGCCGCCTGCTGGTGGGCACCGTGCGCGCCGAGGGGCAAGCGGTGCCGGTGGCCCACGCGAGCCCGGAATTCTCGCTCCTGCCGAGTTGGTCCGGCGTGCTGGTGGCCGCCGAAAGCGACCGCCTCGCATTGCGTGCCCTCAAAAGCGGCTTTTCCCTCACCGCCACAACCGGGCCAAAGCTGGCCGCGGTGGTGGATGGCCAGACGGAACGGGCCATGGCGGACGCGGCAACCCTGACACGCCATTTCGATCTGTTACCGTTGGCGCTCGTCACAAGACGGGCGCGCCTGATGAGCGATCAGGCGGCGGCGGCGCGCGCGCCCAAACTCGGCCGCTTCGCCCCGCGGCTGCGCGTGGCGCAGGACATGCTGGCGCTGGGTCTGGATCGCGAGGCCGGCGCGCTGTTGCGCATCGCGATGCAGGATGATCCCAGCGGGGCCCATAACGCGGACGCCCTGGCCCTTCTCGGCATGGCCGATTGGCTGGCCGGCCGCGGCGACGGCGCGGCTCTGGCGGCACCAGCGCTCGGCGCTTCCGACGAGGCCACACTGTGGCGCGCCATTCTTCAACCCGGGCCGGATGGCCGGGCAGCGGCGGCGTTGGCGAACACGTGGCGGCTGCTGCTGGCATACCCCGAGCCGCTGCGGCGCAGGTTGCTGCCCCTGGCGGCCGATATCATGCTCAAAGGCGGCCAGCAGGCGGCGGCGGCGGCGTTACTGGCCAGTGTACCGGCGGCTTCGCTAGGCCCCCAGCGGGCCCTGGCGCTGCAAATGGCTGGCAAGACGGACCAGGCCCTGGCGCTGCTGGACCGGCTTGGCAGCTTGCGTGACCGCAAGATCGCGGCGTCCTCATTGCGCAACGCGGTGGAATTGCGCCTGGCTTCAGGCAAAATCACGGCGGCCGCGGCCGCCGCCGCGCTGGACCGGCATCTTTATGCCTGGCGCGACGCCGCGCTGGAGGCTGATCTACGGCTCCGGATCGCGGCACTTCGCAGCCAGGCCGGCGCATGGCGCTCCGCCCTGACGATGTTGCGCGAGACGGAAGCTCTCTACCCGGACGTCCATGCCCGTGCGCACCTGGTGGCGCGCGGCGTGATCGCAACCCTGATCGCATCCAAGGAGGCGGCCCATCTGGCGCCGCTCGATCTGGTGGCACTGGTGGAGGAGAACGCCGAAATTCTGGCCGAGAAGGACGCCAGCGAAACGCTCGCGCCCATTTTGGTGGAGAAGTTGCTGGCCTTGGACTTGCCTGAGCGCGCCGACCCGATTCTGGCCAAGCTGATGGCGGCCACCGCAGCGCCGGAGGCAAAGGCTGTCCTGGGGGCGAGGCTTGCGGCGCTGCGGCTGGAACAGGGCAATTCCGCCGGCGCCAAAGCGGCCCTGGCGGCTTCGGACGCGACGGGGCTGACAAATTCGGTCACCGCGCATCGGGCGGTCTTGCAGGCGCGCGCGCTGGCTCTGGATGGCGCCGGCGATGCCGCCTTGTCGGTGCTGGCGGCGCAGGACAGCCCGGAGGCGCTGGAGCTGCAGGCGCAGCTGCTTGAGAAACGCAAGGACTGGCGCCTCGCCGAAGGGGTGCTGCGGCACCTTGCGCGCATCAGCCTGCCTTTGAGCGGCCCGCTGACGGACGTGCAGCAGGATCTCGTTCTGCGCCTGGCCAGCGCCGCGTCCGAGGCTGGGGACATGGCATTGTTGCAGGAATTGCAGAGCGGCGATGCGACGCGTCTGAGCGCCGGACCGCGGGCGGAACTGTTCCAGGCCTTGTCGACGCGGCCCATACAGGCGCTGGCGGACCTGGCCCGTTCCGGCCGCGAAGCAGTCGCGGCGCAGGCGATGCCGGCGGCATTCGCGAGCTACGACACGCGCTAGAGGAGTATTCGCCGCCACGCTTTTGAATCTTCTCGGTGTTCCAAAAAAATTTTGCTTGCATGGGGGGGGTGGGGGCCCTATGTGCGCTCGCCTTGGCCCAAGGGGGCGTGTTGCCCAACAGGCCATCTACTGGATTGGGGGTACGTGATGAACGCACTTGCTCAACTGGGGATGGTCTCGGAGTTTCCGAGCGATAACCAGAGCACCGACGCTTCTTTCCCTGTCTTTGGGGGTGAGGAACGAACGGATTACTTCGTCGAGAAGGACGGCATGAAGTTTGCCGGCACACATCTTCTCGTGGATCTCTGGGGGGCCAGCAATCTGGATAGTCCCAGTCATATCGATGCGGCGCTGCGGCATGGCGCCGTCATTGCCGGTGCGACGATTCTGCACAGCCATTTTCATCATTTCACGCCGAATGGCGGCGTGAGTGGCGTGGTGGTGCTGGCGGAAAGCCACATCAGCATCCACACCTGGCCGGAGCGCGACTTCGCCGCCATCGATATCTTCATGTGCGGCGCTTGCGATCCGCACAAGGCGATACCGGTGCTACAGGCGGCGTTCAATCCGGAGCGGGTTGATGTCGATGAGCAGCGGCGCGGGCGGGTTTTCTAAGTAAGGAGAAGGCCAGGGGC
>CAJCIS010000227.1 GCA_903970435.1 Acidobacteriota bacterium
AAGCGGCGGGAAGGCGTAATTAACTCTATCCTGTGAGGGTATGATGTCGTCACGCCTCTTTCGAAACATCATCGCCACCCTCGCCATCGGCCCCTGTGCGGACGCAGCGCCGTCATCAGCGCTCCTCCCGTCTGGCTTCACCATAACCCCCACCGCCGCGCCGGGCGCCGATTTTCAGCGCCTCCCCACCCATCTCCGCGCCGACGGTTCCGCCGACGCCAACGGCGCGGTCGCCGAAGCCCTCAGCCCGGACGGCACCGCACTTCTCATTCTCACCAGCGGCTACAACACCAATTTCCGCACCGAACAGAACGCGCCGATTACCCACCCGGCCCTCGACCCCCGCACCGGCCAGCCAGCCAATGTCACCACGCCGAACGCGGAATGGGTTTTTCTCTACGATGTGCGCGGTATCACACCCTATCTCAAACAGACTTTATCATTGCCAAACACGTATCATGGCCTGGTATGGGAAAAATCCGGCCGCCGCTTCTATGTCTCCGCCGGCGTCGACGATCGTGTCGATGTGTTCGCCACCGCCGATCGCGGCGCCACCGCGGACGCGCGCTTCGCGCCGCAGCCACCTTTCATTGCGCTCAATCATAATGGCGCCGCGGACAAACCCCTGCCGCGCTACGATGGCGGCTTGTTGAAGGCATCGCCGATCGGCGAATCCGCAAAACTACGGGCGGCCATCGGCGGCCCCACGTCGGCCCTGGTGGCCGGGCTCGACCTGAGTGCCGACGGGCGCACACTCGCCGTCGTCAACATGCAGAACGATTCCCTTAGCCTCGTCGCCACGGACACCCGCCAGGTAACCCGCGAGGTGCATTTCTTCTCGCCGGGCCAGGCCAACGCAATCGGCGAACTTCCCTATGCGGTGGCGATCCGGTCGGACACGCAAGGAAACTTCGCACGCGCCTATGTCACCAGCCAGCGCGACGGACAGGTGCTTTCGGTCGGTGCCGATGGCAGCAGCACGATCATCGAAGTCGGCGGAGAACCGAACCGGATGATTCTGTCGCGCGATCAGCGCCGCCTGTATGTGGCAAATGGCGACCTCGACGAAATAGATGAAATCGATACCGCAACAGATACCCTCGGCCGCCGCCTCTCCCTGCTGCGGCGCGGCGATCGATTGCGCGGCGCCGGCCCGGACGGTCTCGCGCTCAGCCCCGACGGCGCCACGCTATATGTCACCTTAAGCAACGAAAACGCGCTCGCCGTGCTCGATGTCGCGACCGGCCGGGTTCGCGGCCGCATTCCCATCGGCTGGTTCCCCAGCGACGTCACGCCAAGCCGCGATGGGCACCGTCTACTCGTTATCAATACGAAAAATACGGCCGGCCCCAGCGATTACCGCCTCGTGCGCGACATCGACGCCGCAAAACCGCCGCCCGATGGCCATAACGGCTACGTGCTTGCGCTGGAAAAAGCCGGCCTGCTGAGTTTCGACGTGCCCGACAACCCCACCCTGGCGAAGCTTTCTGCGCAGGTCGATGACAACAACAACTTCGCCCGGCGCAAACCAGACGACATGATGGCGTTCCTGCACCAGCACATCCATCACGTCATCTACGTCCTCAAGGAAAATCGCACCTACGACCAGGTATTGGGCGACCTGCCGCAAGGTAACGGGGATGCAAAACTCACCCAATTCCCCCGCCCGGTAACACCGAACAACCATGCGCTCGCCGAACGTTTTGTTCTATTGGACAATTTCGACACCGCCGGCGATGTCAGCGGCGACGGATGGAATTGGACGTTTCAGGGCCACGCCAACGTTTATACCAATCGCACCGTTGCCGTGGAATACGGCAACGCGCACGACAAATTGCCGTTCGACTGGAACGGTGATCCCCGTGACATCGCCGTGGCACTCCCCGATCACGCGGCCCGGCCCGGCCCGGCCACGGTGCGCATCACCACATTGCTCGATCCCACTGGCAAGTCTTCGATCGAGCCCGGTCCAAAAGATGTTTCCGCCGACGAAGGTGCTGACGACGACAGCGCCGGCGCCCTTGGCGGTTATATCTGGGACGCAGCCTTGCGCGCCGGCAAGACGGTGCGTCACTACGGCGTGTATTGCGAGGAAAACTACTTCATCGGGAAATCGCCGCTCTATCTCCCTATCGTGCGCAATGCATCGCAAACCGGCGCCCTGCAATGCGTGCCCGGGCGGCCCGCGTTGCTCGGGCGCACCGATCCCTTTTATCGCGGCTGGGATCTGGCCACGCCCGACCAATATCGTTTCGAGGAATGGAAGCGCGAATTCAACCAGTATGTGGTGGCCGCAAACCTGCCGGATTTCGAAGTCATGGTCCTCATGATGGACCATTTCGGCGCGTTCAAATCCAACGTCGCCGGTCTGCAGACGCCCGCGTTGCAGATCGCCAGTAACGATTACGCCATCGGCCAACTGGTCGACGCCGTGTCGCATTCGCCGTACTGGAAAGACACGGCGATCTTCATCATCGAGGACGACGCGCAGGACGGCCCGGACCACATCGACGCGCACCGCACCGTCGCCCATGTCATTTCGGCCTACACAAGCCCCGCCGCGGTCGTCTCCACCCGTTACGACACCACCAGCATGGTGCGCACCATCGAAGACATCCTCGGCCTGGGGTATCTTGGCCTGAACGATGCGAACGCTGCCCCGATGAGCGACGTCTTCTCCCGCACCGCCGATCCGCGCCCCTACGACGCCATCATTCCCGGCCTACTCTGCCGCCCCCCGGTCGATCCTCGCCTGGTGCCCGAATGCAAACTGCCCGGCCGGCGCGTGACCCAGGCGGCAACGCCAGGAAAACATGACGGCGCCTGGTGGTCCCGTGCCACGGCCGGCATGGATTTTTCGCGCCCCGACCGTATCGACCCCGCCCGCTTCAACGCCATCCTCGCGGCTGGATTGCGGCAGTGAAGGAAGGGCAGATCACCGGTCTTCCCAAATGACTGCGCCCGCAATCCGGTGAGCCGCAAGAGAAGGCGCCCCGGTCCCACGACATCGGGCAATGCGGCTGCATTCTATATTCCCTCTTGTTCTCTCTTTGTTCAGGCGCTAGCTTGCGTCCGTTGACGGGTCTGCGGCGCCACTCCGTGGCATGTGCAGCCGGTCGAAGGAGAGGGTGCGATGATGTATGGGCAACTCGTGGCTGCGGAATATGGTTGGGCGATCGAGGCCGACCGGCCTGTCGTCAGAATTCGGCCGCGCCGGCGGCCGACCGGCCCCAATCGGACGGTTGAGATTGCCTCCAGGATCGCACTGGGCGCCGGCATCGGCGCTGTGATCGGGTTGGCGACGCTTCATCCAGCACCTTGGCTGTTTTTCGGTGTCGTATTCGCGCTTGTGTTTGGGCGCCTGCGGGATCGCGCGGCGAACAATGACGGGTAAAGCCCGGTCTCGCCGCGATGCGCTCAATCATGGGAGCATTTTCAGCCTGACTGGAATCGGTCCACTGAGGCGCGAACTTCGAGGCTGATACAAAGGCTCTGCAACAGCAACCTGGAGCGGCCCGACGGACGCCGACGATTTTCCGGTCAGGCTGAAGCCGCTCTGGTTAGAGTGCCATGGTGCAACCTTTCGCTTCCCTTGCGGATCGAACAAACGCGTTGCAGCGTCCGCAGGGCCGATTGATCCCGCAGCCCTCAGAACGGAATTTCATCGTCCAAATCCCCACCGCCGGCCGCCTCCCAGCTCGGGCCGCCGGCTGCTGCCGGAGCACGCGCCGCGGCTGCCGGCCGGCTTTGAAGCGCGCTGCGAAAGGCGCCCCCCTCGTTGCCGTAGCCGCTGCCTTCGCCGCCGCCCTTGGTGTCGAGCATGGTGAGTTCGCCACGGAATCGCGGCAGCACGACTTCGGTGATGTCGCGTTCCTGGCCGTCCTTGTCGGTGTATTTGCGGCTTTCCAGCGTGCCCTCGAGGTAAACCTTCATGCCTTTCTTGAGGTAGCGCTCAGCGATTTCGCCGATCTTCTCATTGAAGATGACGACCCGGTGCCACTGGGTTTTTTCCTTGCGCTCGCCGCTGGCCTTGTCGTTCCAGCTTTCGCTCGTCGCCAGCGAGAACGACACGGATCTGGTGCCGCTTTGCATGGTGCGGGCTTCGGGGTCCTTGCCCAGGTTGCCGACCAGGATGACCTTGTTCACACTACCCGCCATGGTTGCAATCTCCTCACGCGTTTCGCGTCCACGGTGCGCAGCTTAGCGCAGAAGAACAGGATGGAAACCCCCCTACGATGGACTAAGTATTGGGGGGTCTGGGGCCTCAGGCCGCAGCGGGGTCCAGCGGCAGAGCCCCTGGCCTTTTGTTTTTGCCGGGGGTGTTGAGTGGCTGACATAATTGTCCGCGGCGCGCGCGAACATAATCTCAAGAACATCGACGTTTCGATTCCGCGCGACCAACTGACTGTTATCACGGGCCTTTCCGGCAGCGGAAAAAGCTCGCTCGCGTTCGACACGATCTACGCCGAGGGTCAGCGCCGCTATGTCGAGAGCCTGTCGGCCTATGCACGCCAGTTCCTGGAGCTGATGGGCAAGCCGGATGTGGACAGCATCGACGGGCTGAGCCCCGCGATATCCATCGAGCAGAAGACCACCAGCAAGAATCCGCGCAGCACCGTGGGAACCGTGACGGAAATCCACGACTACATGCGCCTGTTGTGGGCGCGGGTTGGGGTGCCGTATTCGCCGGCGACGGGCCTGCCGATCGAGGCGCAGACGGTCAGCCAAATGGTGGATCGCGTGCTGGGCATGCCCGAAGGGACCCGTTTGCTGCTGCTGGCCCCGGTGGTGCGGGACCGCAAGGGCGAATACCGTAAGGAACTCGCGGAGTTGCAGCGCCGCGGCTTTGCGCGTGCGAAGGTGGACGGCAAGCTCTACGATATTGCCGATGTGCCGGCCTTGAACCGGAAGCTGAAGCACACCGTGGAGGCGGTGGTGGATCGCGTGGTGGTCCGCCCCGGCACCGAGCAGCGTCTGGCTGACAGTTTCGAGACAGCGCTCGGCCTGGCGCCCGACGGCATTGTGTATGCGGAGCCCGCGGATGGCGGCGAGCGGACGGTATTTTCCGCGCGTTTTGCGTGCCCCGTCAGCGGCTTCACGATCGAGGAAATTGAGCCGCGCCTGTTCAGTTTCAATAGTCCGCATGGCGCCTGTCCGGAGTGCGATGGACTCGGTATCGAAATATTTTTCGATTCGTCCCTGGTTGTTTCGGATGAGCGCAGAAGCCTGGCCGACGGCGCCATCGCGCCCTGGACGGGCGCCATGACCCAATGGTACGACCAGACCTTGCAGAGCCTGGCACGTCATTTCAAGGTGCGTACCAGCACGCCCTGGGAGGATTTGCCGGAACATGTCCGCGACGCCATCCTGAACGGCACCGGCAACACCGCAATCGAAATGACCTACAAGGACAGCGCGCGCAGCTATTCGGTGGTGAAGCCGTTCGAAGGCGTGCTGCGCAACCTGGAGCGCCGCTGGCGCGAAACCGACAGCGCCTGGATACGCGAGGAACTGTCGCGCTACCAGACCGAAAAACCCTGCGAGACCTGCCACGGCGCGCGGCTGAAACCGGAAGCGCTGGCGGTGCGGGTGGGCGGCAAAAACATCGCCGAGGCCAG
>CAJCIS010000228.1 GCA_903970435.1 Acidobacteriota bacterium
AATTGCTGCGCGATTGAACGAACCGACCGATCCCGTCCCGCTCGCCCAGGCGCTGATCCGCTGCAAGTCGGTGACGCCTGACGATGCCGGCGCGCAGGACGTGCTGGCGGCGGCGCTGGCGCGGTTGGGCTTTGCCGTGCACCGTTTGCGGTTTGGCGAAACGGAGAATCTGTTCGCCCGCCACGGCACCGCGGCCCCGCATTTCTGTTTCGCCGGCCACACGGATGTGGTGCCCCCCGGCGACGCCTGGCGCCACGCGCCCTTCGCGGGCGACGTCGCCGACGGCGTCCTGTACGGCCGTGGCGCCTGCGACATGAAGGGCGCCATCGCCGCCTTCGTCGCGGCCGCCGGGGCGGTCATCAGCGGGCCCGCGCCGCGCGGCTCGATCAGCCTGTTGATTACCGGTGACGAGGAGGGGCCGGCGACCGACGGCACCGTTCGGGTGCTGGAATGGCTAGCGGCGCGCGGCGAAATTCCCACCATGTGCCTCGTCGGCGAGCCGACGAACGCCGCGGTGCTCGGCGACACGATCAAGGTCGGCCGCCGCGGCAGCCTCAATGCGGCCATTGCGGTGCACGGCGTTCAGGGGCACGCCGCCTATCCGCACCGCGCCGACAATCCGGTGCACCGGCTTGTCGCCGCCCTCGGCGAACTCGCCGCCGCCCCTCTTGATGATAAAGGGCTAAACGATGGCAGCGGCGCGTTCGAGCCGTCCGGCCTGCAGGTCACATCGATCGACGTCGGCAATCCGGCCGCCAACGTCATTCCGGCAAGCGCCGGCGCGCGGCTGAATATCCGGTTCAACGACCGCCACACGGGTGCCACGCTGGAGGCCTATCTGCGCGAAGTCATCGGCCGCCACGCCGCGCGTTTCGACCTCGACGTCCAGGTGGGCGGTGAAGCGTTCGTGACGCCGCCGGGGGAATTTACGATCCGGCTCGCCCAGGCGGTGCAGCGCGTCACCGGCATCGCGCCACGCCTCGATACCGGCGGCGGCACCTCGGACGCCAGGTTCATTGCGCGTTACTGTCCCGTCGCGGAATTCGGCCTGGTGGGCGCCACGATGCACCAGGCGGACGAATGCGTGCCGGTCGCCGATTTGCGGCAACTCGCCAAAATATACCAAGCCGTGCTGCGCGCGGTTCTGGCATGAAACGGCGCTCCGACATCACCCGCCGGTCCGGCCTTGGGCTTCTCCTGCTTGCCATCGGCCGCAAGCGAGGCTTCACCTATTTCGGTGCCGACACGGACGCCTATCTCGCCAGCCTGGCGCCGCTGGTGGCGTTCGCGCTCGTCGCCGCGGCGTTGCTGGCGCTGCAATCCCTGCGCGACGCGGCAACGCTGTTTCTGCTGTCGATCTGCCAGGTCCTGGCGCCCGCGGTCATTGCGCATCCGCTATGCCGGCGCTGGAACCGCGCGGAACGTTGGGCGCTGTATGCGAACATCCTCAACTGGGCGCCCTTCCTGTTTTTCATGATGCTGGCCCTGGCATTGGCGGTGGCGCGGGCGGCGGTGGAGGCGGGTGCCCCGGCGGACGCCACCGCAACGACGGTGCTGATGATTTTCCTGGGCTACATGGTGTGGTTTCAGTGGTTCGTGGCGCGCGGCGCGCTGGATTTGTCGCGCAAGCGAACCTTGATGCTGATGGGCGCGACTTTCCTGTTTGGGGTTTTGCTGGTGATCATACAATGGGCTTTTGGATCGGGGCCGCAAGAGTTAAAGATGGACCTGAAGTAAAAGGAAGTAGTTCTTTTTTGAAAAAAAGAACCAAAAAACTTTTGTCTGTTGGCGTACGCGATGCAATTCGAATTGAGGGCTTACGCCAACAGGCAAAAGTTTTTTGTTTCTTTTTTTCAAAAAAGAAATCAACTCCTCGCCAACGGCAATCGCGTCGCCGCAATCGCCCGCTCCGTCTGCACGTCGCGCCGATACCGGAACAGCTTGGCCGGCCTGCCGCCGGTGTCCTGCGCCACAATCCCGGTCTCCTCCACCAGATTCTGCGCATCGATCAGCCGGCGGAAATTCTGCTTGTGCAAGCGGCGCCCGGCCAGCGCCTCCACGGTGTGCTGCAATTGCAATAACGTAAACGTCTCCGGCATCAGCTCGAAAAACACCGGCCGGTATTTTATCTTCGCCCGCAAGCGCGCAATGCCGGTCGCCAGAATGCGGCGATGGTCCAGCACCATGGCGTCACCGATCAGGCTCGTTTCCGCCATGCCCAGGCTGCGCCGCGGCGACTCGCGCACCAGGCCGGCCTCATACAGCAGCTCGTATCGTTGCAGTGACAAATCCTCGTTCCACGGCCGCCCGCCGGTGCCGAACGTGATCGATATGCGCTGCCGCACCGGTTCCGTCGTGGCCCAGCCCTGCAACGCGGGCAGGATGGCATCGGCCAGACAATCCGGCGGCCCGACACGGTGATCCTCCCACGGAAAATAACGATACCAGCTCTGCCACCCCGCGCCGGGTCCCGAAACCCGCGCCTCGCGCGTCAGCGCCAGATAGCTGATGGAAATCACCCGCCCCGGCGTTTCGGCCCGGTCGCTGTCGGCAAAGGTATAGAGCTGCTCCACATAGCCGAGCGGCTGGTGGGTCTGTCGTTCCACCCAGCTCCGCAGCCCCGCCTGCAGCGACCGCTGACCCCGTTCGAAGCTGCCGGACGGCAGGGCCGCGCCGGCATCGATCGTCAGCACGCGCGGCTCCCCGCCGGTCACCGCGACGATCACGGCAATCAACTCGGCGGAAAGCTTGTCTTCGCTCGTCGCTGGCATGGTCTCCTTGGCATGGTCTGCCTGCCATGGTCTCCCTGGCATGGTCTGCCTGGCATTGTCTCCCGGCATGATTGCCTCGGCACAGTCCGCGGCGTCCTAGCACGGCCGCCACGTACCGACGATTTCGCGCAGATGGGACAAAATTTTCCACGGTGCGGCCGCGAGAGGGGTTTGACGCTGCGCGCCGCCCCAGCCAATCTGCCCGCGCGCGGCCCGAGGGCCGCACAAGAACTGGGCCGCACAAGAATAAGGATCGGGGCACATGAATTTCCGCGCCGCGCTGCTGGTCAGCGCTGTATCATTGTTCGGCGTGCAGGCCGCGTTCGCCGCGCCGCTGGTGAAGGTACCGTTCAAGGACGGCTCCGGCAACGAGGCCGTGATCGAGCCGCCGATCGCCCATCCCAACGAAGCGCCCTGCGTCGTGCCGCTGTACCACAACGCGCAATTCGGCGCGAGCAACGTCAATTTCCTCTACAAGCCGCCGGCAAACTGCCCCGGCCCCTACGCCACCATCGTGCTCAGCGTCGATGTCTCGCTCGACGCCGGCATTCAATACGACCGCACCGGCACAATCTGGATCGGCGGCGTGCCGCTATGGTTCGGCACCACGGCCGAACCCAATCCGCAACTCGGGCCGTCCTGGCATTTCGAGCGCGACG
This sequence comes from Acidobacteriota bacterium, assembly GCA_903970435.1. Lineage (GTDB taxonomy): Bacteria > Pseudomonadota > Alphaproteobacteria > Acetobacterales > Acetobacteraceae > CAJCIS01. The sequence continues at coordinate 3,431 of CAJCIS010000228.1, forward strand.
TGACCGACTACACCTCTCTCCTGGGCGGCACCAATCCGGGCTTCGTGCTGATCGCCAACTACACGAACGCGCAGGACACCAGCATCATTACCAGCAGCGCCAAGCTGCTGTTCTATCCCGTGCCTCAAGGCGGGACGGCGCCGGCGGTGCCTGACGTCATCATTCCACTTGCGGCAAATGGCGGCGGCACGGTGGGGCTGAATACCGGCACCGATACGGTCGCGATCGACCAGATGCTGCCGACCAACATCGCCTCGGCAAATCTGGATGTGTTCCTGCAAGGCCAGTCGAACGACGAATTCTGGTATACATGTGTGCCGAACAGCCTGACCGGGGAACTGGAAAGCTGCGGCGGCGGCGCGTTCCGCGAAGGCGAGATTACGGTGGACGGCGCGCCGGCGGGCGTGGCACCGGTCTACCCCTGGATTTTCACCGGCGGCATCGATCCCTATTTGTGGGCCCCGATCCCCGGCGTGCAGACACTGAACTTCAAGCCGTTCCGCGTGCCGCTGACGCCGTTCGCCGGCGTGCTGTCGAATGGCGCAATCGCGCACCAGATTGCCCTCTCGGTCTATGGCGCCAACGGCTATTTTTCGGTCGCCGGCGCGCTGATGCTGTATCTCGATCATGGCGGCTCGCAAGTGACCGGCAGCATCACCCAGAACACGCTCGCCGCCTCGCCGTCCCCCACGGTGACCAACAACATCGTGACCAACAACGGCGTGACATCCGGGACGCTGGACACCACATCGCAGCGCAATTTCACCATCACCGGCAGCCTCGTGACCTCGACCGGCAGCCAGACCTACACGGTCAACCAGGTGAGCAATTTCGTCAACGATCAGAAATTCAAAATCTCCGATACGGTCTATGACCAGATCATCAAGCAGGCCACGAATACCACGGTGCAGACCTCGCTCGTGCAGAGCGGCGGAACCGTCAACACCGCCATTACGCTCAGCTATCCATTGACCGTCGATTACCTGGAAACGGTCCAGAAGAACGGCAACATCGCCGCCCACGCGATCATCGGCCAGGATTTCCAGAAGGATGTCGTTTTCGAATCCGGCAACACGGAATACACGACGACCCTGGACGACGGCATCGATACGACCGACACGCTGGTGTTCAATTCCAGCGGCAATTTCATCGGCCATCACGGGCAGGCTTCCACGGCGACCTATGCAACCACCAGCAGCACGGCGCCGTGTTTTACGCGGACGTTGACGGCGGCGAACAATGTGCTGACTTCGGCCAAGACGGGGTGTAAAAAGTAAGGCAGTTCTTTTTTGAAAAAAAGAACCAAAAAACTTTTGCTCGTTTGCTGACGGATCCTTGGTTTACCGTATTTGTTCCTTCGCGGGATAGCGCGGCGTGGCTGGATGTGCTGCTCGTGCATTATCGCGCGCGCGGACTTGTGCCCATTCTTCTGCTCGACGCCCGTACGCGCGACAACAGCCGCGCCATCGCGGCGCGGCATGGCGTCCGGGTTGTCGACATCGCATCGTTCCAGTTCGCGGAAGGCCTGGCCCGCCTGACGCGCGACCTTGCGCCGACCCCATGGGCGCTGTTTCTCAATGACGACGAGGTGCCCTCGGACCCCCTCCTCGAACGCCTCGCCGGCCCGCCACCCCCCGCCGCCGCGCAGTCGGTCGCAATCCCGCGCCGGTGGGCGTGGTATGAGCCCGGCAAACCCCTCCTCTACGGTCGATCCGCCCACTGGCCCGATCGCGCCGCCGACGCCGGCGCGGACCACCATTGGAGCCTGTTCCGCCCGCGTGACGTAAACTTCATTTCGGCCATGCATACGGATGGCTTCCTGATCGACACCTGGTGCCGCCTGAGCCCCGAAGAGTACGTCATCCATTTCGAGTGGGTTCTCCGCACCCGCGCGCAACGCGCCGCCAAAATCGCGCGCTACGATCGTTACCGCCACGGCTACGGCAGCTTCTTCGCCAATATGTATCTCCCCGAGGATCAGGCGCCGGGATTCATCGACTACAGGCCGTTTTCCACCAACGCCTACGACCGGCTCGCCCAAGCCTATTTCGCCGCGCGAACGTCCGGCCCTTCCCCGATCCTGGAAAAATGCCGCGCCTTCCTGAGCATGCGCCGCAACGATGTCGCACCGGACGACCGTGCCGATCTGGCGCCCAAACCCGAAAAGGAAGTATTTCTTTTTTGAAAAAAAGAAACAAAAAACTTTTCACTTTGGTTCCGCACCCAAATCGCGAAGTAAGCGCATTCAAACAGAAAAAAGTTTTTTGGTTCTTTTTTTCAAAAAAGAACTACTTTCTTCCTACCCTAC
>CAJCIS010000229.1 GCA_903970435.1 Acidobacteriota bacterium
CGGGCTCGCTTCGAATGTCACCAACACGCCAAGCCGATAGCCACGCCCCGGCGCCGTTACGATGAAATTTGCGTCCGCTTCCTCCGACTGCAGGACGCGTCGCAGCGCCGCGACCGCCTTCCCAAGCGAGCTGGCATCGACCGTTCGATTGCCCCAAACCGCCCGCTCAAGCTCGTCGCGCCCCACCAGCCGGTCATGATGTTGAACAAGATAGCACAGGGCATCGAACAGGCGTGGCGTCAGTTCCACCGTGACCCCGCTCCGGCGCAGCGTGCGCTGAACCGGGTCTAGCCGGAACGGCCCGAACACATAAACACCGCGCTCGGGTATCAGGGCCTCCACACTGCGCCACCACAACGAAGAGACAGTCTGATACCAAGCTACACGGTTATGGCGCGCCCGACTACCCGCTACGGGAACCCGGTGCGGACCGGCAAGCAGCGGTGCGTGATGTGAACGACGCGGCTACGCGGGACGCCCGCCTCGCCGAAATGGCCGCCATTGCGGCGCTACGGACCATCGGGCACACGCACGCGAACCTGCACGCGGAAAATAGAACCAAAAACGCTTGTTCTCTTTTGCACGCTCCGATGTTGCCAGGCGCGTCAGCCAACAGATCAAAAGTTTTTGGTGCTTTTTTTCAAAAAAGCACACCGTCCTTGCGGGCCTATGCTTGAAGGCGCCGAACCCTTGTGTATGAATGATCCACGGGTGGTTGAAATCCACGGGAAGAGTCCTTGGATTTTAACCACCAACCTTTGTTTTTGTGGGCCGATTCACCTGAAGCTCGGTCGTGAGCGTCAGGATCGGACCACGAGCATAGCGAGGAGCCCCGCACGTGGATGCGCTGCCTCCCCACCCAGGTGGCTATCTCTTTCGGTCATACCGGCTGGACCCGGTTCGGCGGGTCGTTACGCGCGGCTCGATACCGATAGCGCTCACTGCCCGGCTTTTCGACCTACTGCTCTACCTTGTCCAAAACAACACGCGGGTCGTGCCGCGCGAGGAGCTTGAGCGCGCAGTTTGGGGGGCCCGGAGTGTGGAGGGCGCGAACCTCGCGGTGGCCATATCGTCACTCCGTAAGTCATTGCAGAATGACGGTACGGACGGAACCCTGATTGCCACGGTGCCCGGCCAGGGCTACCGCTTTACCGGTGCCGTCACGTGGGAACCCACGCCGGCACCGCTGGCCGGCTCTGTCGGTTCCACCCCTCCAGGCATTGCGCCGATGTCCGCACTTGCGACGCACCGGCCATGGTGGCGAGGTACCGCCGCCATGCTGACGGCTCTCCTACTCGCGGTGGCTACGTCGGGAGCCGCCTTCTGGTATTTCCGACTGTTGGTTGCGCAGGAGGCAACGGTATCGGCTGTTCCCTTCACGCCGCCACCGCATTCGGTTGCGGTGCTGGCCTTCGCTAATCTCAGCAGCGATCCAAAACAGGACTATCTTTCGGACGGACTTTCAGAGGAGCTAACCGATTCCCTGTGCCAAATCGGCGCTCTTCATGTGGCCGCACGATTGTCGGCGTTCTCATTCAAGGCGAAGCCTGCAACGATACAAGATATCGCGCGGCGACTTAACGTTGCCAGTGTGCTCCGAGGCAGCGTGCGGCGCGACAATGGCCGGCTTGTGGTCACCGCGGAACTGATGGATGGCGTATCGGGCGGGCAACTCTGGTCACACACCTACGACCGCGACGCCGGCGATGCACTGAAGGTGCAGGTGGAACTCGCGCAAGCCGTTTCATCCGCGTTACAGGTTACCCTGACCGGCGGCAACCTGGCAAAGCTGACGCTGGGCGGCACCACGAACCCCGCGGCTTGGGACGCCTATCTGCGCGCTATTGCTGTTCTGCGCACGACGGACCGCATAGCCGACGGGCACAGGAAGGCACTCCCGCTCCTTGATAAGGCGTTGGCGCTCGATCCAAACTTCGCACTCGCGCAAGCGCGGCGCGCCATCAGTCTCTTGTCGCTGGCAGCGACCACCGGCAGCCAGGATAAGAGTTTTGTCCCAGGCCTGCGCGATGCGGCGTGGGCGGCCGCCAACAAAGCCGTTGCCATGGCGCCCGAATTGGCCGAGGCACATTTGGCGGTGGCCTATACTCTGGACAACCAACAATTCAACGTCGCGACGCAGGAAGCCGAATTCGCGCGCGCCAGGGAATTGGCGCCGGGCGACAGCGGGATCGCCGCGGACTATGGCAGGTTCGAGATTTATGCGGGTCATACCGCCGCCGGAGCCGCCGCGGCGGAGCAGGCTGTCGCTCTCGATCCCATCGATCCGAGACAGAATCACAAACTGGCCTGGGCACTTTATCACGCCCGCATGCCTGATGAGGCGGTGATGGCGCTGCGCCATTCCGAGGAACTGGGCGAGAAATCGACTGTAACGATATCTGCCCTGCGGGGGCTGATCGCGCTCATGAAGGGGGATGCCGGCGCAGCGTTAGGTGACTGCAAGGACGACACATATTGGATGATCAACCTGTGTCTTGCGATCGCCTATCACAGCCACGGAGAAACGCCGGCGGCCATGGCGCAACTGGCGAAGCTGCGCGCATTCCTGGCTGACGATGGCGCCATCAACTATGCCGAAGTTTATGCGCAGTGGGGCGATACTGAAAATGCGCTTTATTGGCTGGAAAAGGCGTACGCGTCGCACGACGGTGGCATGATTGGCATCAGGTCTGATTGGATGCTGGACCCCATTAGAAACACCCCGCGTTACAAGGCAATCGAACGGCAGATGAACTTCCCGCCCTAGAGCGGCTTCAGCCTGACTGGAAAATCGTCGGGTTCCCGTCGGGCCGCTCTAGGTTGTTGTCTGCCGCGCATTTGTATCAGCCTCACGTTGGGCGTCTCCATCCGTCAGGCTGAAAATGCTCTGATTGTCTGTCCCAGGACTTCCTCTGGCGCCAAGCTGCGGCGTGCTTGCTGTACTCCGGTGCTCACGGCCCCGAAAGGCCGCTCCGCTACGGTGCTCACAAACACGCCGTATCTCTCTGGCCAGAGAAAGGTCTGGCACGCGCCGCCCGGCAGCCGTGCAAAGTCAAAAGACCGCCCGAGCATTTGAAAGACTCCTACGGCATGAGCTCCCAGCATGCGGGTCCTCACGCCGGACGGAGCCGCCATGACGACATTACGGACAATAAAGGACGCGCATACGACCGAGAAGCTGGCTACGCGCACCGACCTGAGCGCCGAGGCTACACGCGATATCGCCGCTTCGCTCACCAGCCTTTTGGCCGATGTATTCGCGCTCTACCTAAAAACCAAGAATTTCCACTGGCACATGAGCGACCGGCATTTCCGCGACTATCATCTACTGCTCGACGAACAGGGGGACCAGATCTTCGCTATGACCGACCCGATCGCTGAGCGCGCTCGCAAGATCGGCGGCACCACCCTACGCTCGATTTCCGACATCTCCCGGCGTCAACGCATTCTAGACAACGACGCGGATTACGTCACGCCGCGCGACATGCTCGCGGAACTGCGCGATGACAACCAGCAACTCGGATTTCGCATGCGCCAGGTGCACGCTTTATGCGACGAGCATAGGGACATTGCGAGCGCCAGCCTATTGGAAAACTGGATCGATGAAACCGAGCGCCGTACGTGGTTCTTATTCGAAATGACTCGCGGGGGCTCGGATGATGGTGGCTAGGGCGATCGACCTTATACCAGCCCTTGATCCTGACTTATCGGCATTGCCTCCGGCGGGCGGGGGGTTTCACCCCCCTGCACCCCCCACCGGCGTGCCGCCGGCGTCGCAATTGGCTGAATG
>CAJCIS010000230.1 GCA_903970435.1 Acidobacteriota bacterium
ATGGAGCAAACCAGGCACCGTGGCCTGGCCCGGGTTGGTTGGATGTTTCAATTCACAGCTGCCGCCTACAACCTCGTCCGTTTGCCCAAACTGATGCCGACAGGATGAGTCCGCCTGCAGCATGCCCAAAGGCGCTACCAGCCACCTTTGGGAGACCAAAAAAACCCAGAAATGGCTCGAGAACCGCCCACTTCGCAGATAACCCCAACGAAAGAGCCAACGAAAATACCCTTTTCAGCAGCCTGCTAGAGCAATATTGTAGCAGTATCGACTTGCCGTTTGAGTTACACGGGCCCAAGAATATTGATGAGCTAAGAGCGATCTTAGAAAGCGTTCGGGCCGCCGCGACAGCAGGAGTCGGGCCCATTTTGCATTTTGACCTTCATGGATCGAAGAAAGAAGGGTTACGTATCGCCGATTCGACGTGACCAAGATCGTCGGCACCGCGCGTGGCACGCCCGATGTCGGCCTGATTGGCGATCCCGAAACGGGAATCTGGGTATAACGATACCACAAAATACTACGGCTACGTGCTGCATTGGTCGATATGGGGCGGCACCAGCGTCTCCAGCCCGGCGGTCGCGGGCATTATCAATAATGCCCGCGCGTTCGCCTTGGCGGGAAAGCCAAGCGCGAAAGAAAGCAGTTCTTTTTTGAAAAAAAGAACCAAAAAACTTTTGCTCTTTGACGTCGCCAACCAGGAAAAGACTTTTGCCTCTGCGCCTATACAAACGTTCGGGTCTTGGCCGATGAGTCAGGGATTGCATCAACAGCAAAAGTTTTTTGGTTCTTTTTTTCAAAAAAGAACGGCTTCCTTCGTCACGCCTTCTCAATGACAGAAAAATCCGGCAACCCGCGCAAGATTTGCGCCATGGCATCCGCATAACCCGGCAGCCGCTCCACCGCCTCCTGCGCGGCCGGGGTAACGCCCAGCCGCGACTGAGGCAGGGCCATGTCGCGGATCTGCGCATTTAATCCCTTCACGTCGCCATGCGCGGCACTGATCTGCCGCAGCACGCGTCCCACCAGGTCGGCCTGCAGCATGGCGGCATGCGACAATGCATGGCCGAATTCATGCTGCGTCTGCACCACATCGGAGAGCTCCTGCAGCCGCGCAGAAATCTGCGCCGTATGCTGCTTCAGGTCGCGCACCGTCACCAGCATCTGCTCCAACGCTGCACCGCCGGCCCGCGCCAGGTCCTTCACGTCGCCGACCACCTGCCCGAGGCCCCGCCCTTCATCGCCGGCGCGGTTGGCCTCGATGCCGGCATTCAGCCACGCCAGTTCGGTCCTTTGCAGCACGGTTTGCACCTGGTCGGCGGCGGCGAACATCGCACTCGCCGCCTCGCCGATGCTGGAAACGCCGCGCTGCGTCGCAAACGCCGTCTCCGCCAGCCGTGTCGCGATCAGCGTTGCTTTCTCCGTTTGCGCGGTGATGGCGCGCACGCCCCCGGCCAGTGCCTCGGCCTCGCCGGCCAGGTTCGATGTGGCGGTTTCCGCGGACTCCGCCTTGGCGCGCACGCTTTCCAGGCAGGTGGCGAATGTGCGTTCCACGTCGCGGCTGCCCTGTGCCGCCGCCGCTATGGCGTGGGCATCCTCCTCCATGCTGGCGATCACCGTCTTGCCAAGCTGCCGGCTCGTCTCGATCGACCGGCCACCGTCGATCATGTTGCTGGCCAGGCTGTCCCGCCCAAACGTCGCGTGCCGCACCGCGCGGATGAGATCGCCCAGCGCCAGCCCGAGGCTTTCCATCCGCGTGGCGTCCCCGCCCCGGTCGATGCGCGGGTCGCGCCGCCCGGTCAGCGCGGCCGCGTAAATCCGTGCCACTTCGCCGCGTTGCGCCCGCTCCATCGCCTCCCGCGCCCAGATGCCGATGCTGGCGCACAGCCCCAGCACGAGGCACGCAGTGATGGCCACGGCGTCGGCGCCATGGTTCGTTTTCACCAGCCACGCGGCGGCGATGGTTCCCGTCATCGCGGCCAGCGCCGCTATGCCAAAGCTGCGGTCCAGCATCTGGCTCGGCGTGCGGGCAGAAGGGGATGGTGGGCGCATGCCGGGTCTCGCCGCCTGTTGCAGGGGAACCCAATCTGCCCCGAACACCTTAACGAATGGTGAGAGGGCCGATATTGCGCATTGCGGCACACCGACGCGGGACCCATGATCGGCCCATGCCCATTCACCGCTTGCATACGCCAGCGGCACCGTCGCGTGCCGCCGCTCAGAGCCTCGCCCTCCTGCTCGCTTTCGCCGTCGCCCATCCCGCGCCGGCGCGCGCCGCCAGCACCGGCACCCTCAACATGCAGTTCGACGGCTACGCGCATGGCCTGATCGTGCTCAAGGTCGCCGGCACCCTCGAACTCACCGAAGGCGGCTATGCCGGCCAACTCAGCCTGCGCACCGCCGGCATGATCAACTGGCTCTCCCACATGGACAGCAACAGCCACGTGCAAGGCCGCTTCCGCGGCGCCGATGTCCTGCCCGCGCACTACGACAGCGTCGGCACCGCCCGCGGCGTGTTCCGCGAAATGCATCTGGGCTTCCCCGACGGCAATCCGGCGATCGAGCACCAGGTGCCTCCCGTGGATGACCAGCACACCCTGATTCCGCCCGCCGATACCACCGGCGCCATCGACACCCTGTCCGCCATGGCGCTGCTGGTGCGGCGCGTCGGCACCGGCGGAACCTGCGACGGCACCCTGCGCCTGTTCGACGGCCGCCGCCTCACCGCCCTTACGGCCCACACGGTGGGCACCGAGACACTCCCCGCCTCCCCGAAAACCCATTTCAGCGGGCCGGCGCTGCGCTGCGATTTCGAAGGCACCCGCCTGGCGGGTTTCGCGAAGGCAGACGCCATGGCGCCGCAGCTTCGGCCGCGCCACGGCAGCGCCTGGCTGGCCTCTGTCGTGCCCGGCGCACCGCCAGTGCCGGTGCGGGTGACGTTCGAGAACAACGTGCTCGGCGCAGTGACACTTTATCTGACGTCGGTCACGGGGGGGCCGGAGGCTATCGCGCAGAATTCGGCGGGGAGGTAGTCAGGAAGTATTTCTTTTTTGAAAAAAAGAAACAAAAAACTTTTGATTTTCAAAAGACAACTACTTCGGCGGCGGTCGCTACCAACGCGGCCGGCGTCTTGGCGACCGCGGTGGCGCCTCGCTCCATGCCGGGGCGGCCATAGCCCCAGCCGGCGAAAATCGCCCGCACACCCGCACCCTCGGCCGCCAGCATGTCGTTGGTGTGATCACCCACCATCAATGCCCGCGCCGGATCGCCGCCGGCCAGCTTTATCGTGCCTTGCAAATGGCCCGGATGCGGCTTGTGATGCGGAAAGCTGTCGCCGCCGCCGATGGCCTGAAACCGGCCGCCAATCCCCAGCGCGTCCAGCAACAGCCGCGCCGCACGCTCCGGCTTGTTGGTGCACACCGCCATCCGCCAGCCGGCCTGCTCCAGCGCGTCCAACGCCTCCGCAATACCGTCGAATAACCGCGTATCGACCGCGACATTGCTCTCATAGTCGGCTAGGTAATCCCCCGCCGCCGCGTCGTCCGGCGTGGCGTCCACCGCGGCGAAAGCGCGCTGGATCAGCGGCATCAACCCGTCGCCCACCATGCTGGCGACCACCGGATCGCTCAGCCCCGGCAGCCCGCGCGCCGCCAGCGTGCGGTTTACCGCCGCCGCAATATCCGGCACGGAATCGACAAGCGTTCCATCGAGGTCGAAAACGATCAGCGGCGCTACATCCATACAAACCCCCTACGCGACCCACCCGGAATTGCCAACCGGCGCATGAGAACAAACAAAAGTTTTTTGTTTCTTTTTTTCAAAAAAGAAATACTTCCTTGCTTTGGCCAAACGCTCGCCGCGTTCGCGCCCGCCCCCGGAGACCCAAGAATGTTGAACCCCGCCGCCCCCATGCCGCTCAGGGATTCGTCACTCCTACGCCAGGCCAACCTCATCGGCGGCGCCTGGGTGCAGGCCGACAGCGGCGGCACGGTCGAGGTCCGCAATCCCGCCAACGGCGAACTCCTGGGCCAGGTCCCCGCCATGGGCGCCGCCGAAACGCGCCGCGCCATCCAGGCCGCCCACGACGCCCAGAAAGCCTGGCGCGCGCTCACCGCCAAGGAACGCCAGAAACCGCTGCGCCGCCTGTTCGACCTGATGATGGAGAACCAGGAGGATCTGGCCGTCATCATGACCTGCGAGCAGGGCAAGCCCTTGGCCGAAAGCCGCGGTGAAGTCGCCTATGCGGCCGCGTTCATCGAATTCTTCGCCGAGGAAGCCAAGCGCGTCTGCGGCGACACCATTCCGCAGCATCTCCCGGGCCGGCGCATCATCGTCACCAAGGAACCGATCGGCGTGTTCGCCGCCATCACGCCGTGGAATTTCCCCGCCGCCATGATCACCCGCAAGGCCGGCCCCGGCTGGGCCGCGGGCTGCACTGGCGTGATCCGCCCGGCCTCGCAAACCCCGTTCTCCGCGCTCGCGATCGGCGTGCTGGCCGAGCGTGCCGGCCTGCCGCCCGGCGTGTGCAACATCATCACCGGCCCGGCCGCGCAGACCGGCGGAGAACTGACCGGCAATCCCCTCGTGCGCAAACTCACCTTCACCGGCAGCACGGAAGTGGGCGCGAAATTGCTTGCCCAGTGCGCGCCGACGGTGAAAAAAACCAGCATGGAGCTCGGCGGCAACGCGCCCTTCATTGTGTTCGAGGATGCCGACATCGAACAGGCGGTGGCCGGCGCCATGGCGAGCAAATACCGCAATACCGGCCAGACCTGCGTTTGCGCCAACCGCATTCTGGTGCAGTCGTCCATTCACGACAGCTTCACCGCGGCGCTGAAAATCGCTGTGCAGAAGCTGAAGGTCGGCAACGGGCTGGAGGACGGCGTCACCCAGGGGCCGCTGATCAACGCGGCCTCGGTCGCCAAGGTGGAGGCGCATGTGGCCGACGCGCTCGGCCGCGGCGCCGTGCTGATCACCGGCGGCCACCGCCACGCGCTCGGCGGCAATTTCTACCAGCCGACCATCCTGGCGCACGTGCCGCGCGAGGCGGACATTTTCCGCGAGGAAACATTCGGTCCGGTGGCGCCGTTGTTCCGTTTCCATGACGAGGCCGAGGCGGTCGAAATGGCCAACGACACCGAATTCGGCCTGGCCGCCTATTTCTACACGCGCGACGTCGGCCGCGTGTTCCGCGTGGCCGAGGCGCTCGAGTGCGGCATCGTCGGCATTAACGAGGGCATTATTTCGACCGAGCTGGCGCCGTTCGGTGGCATGAAATCCAGTGGCCTGGGCCGCGAGGGCAGCAAATACGGCATCGAGGATTACCTGGAAATCAAATATCTGTGCCTCGGCGGCATCGGTGCCTGATTGCGGCCGGTGAGCGGCGTTTTTGGGCGGGATAGGCGGCGCGCGCGCCTCTGGCCTGATAAAACGGCGCCGCGAAACTGGCGCGAAGCCCACGCGGTCGTACGGCCGTTCTCGCGGCGCTGCGTTTTCGTCATCGGCGCGGCGCGCTCCGGCACGACGGTCCTGCAAAACGCGCTGAACGCATCGGCCGACTTCTTCCTGCTCGGCGAGCCCGGTTTCGAAAGCGATGATCGGCCGGGCTTTGCCGCGCGCTACCGCGAACGGCAGGCCGCGGTCGGCAATCTGGAAAACAAGAGCACGGCGCTGCCCCCGTTGCTCGACGGCGATCCGCCATGGTGGATATGGCTGCGCCGGCTGTCCGAATATCATCGCCGCGTGGGCGCGAAGATCGCCATCAATCCCGGCGGCGATCCGTCGCACGCCGCGCTGCTGGCCTTCCAGGGCCAGGTTTTCTATGATTCCGCCTACATCTTCATATTCCGCGATCCGGTGGCAACCGCGGTGTCGCGGCAGCGTCTGAGCCGGGCGAACGGGCAGCCCGAGGCCGCCTGGCAGGATGTGTTCGCCAACATGCTGTCGGTCATGCGCCTCTATGTGCGCATGGCGGCTTTATTCCCCAACGTAACGGCTTTGCTGCACGAGGATATCGATGCCGGCACGTTCGCGCGCCTGGCCACCGCCAGCGGCTGCGATCTCTCGATGGCCGCCCCCTACTACAACGCGGCGCAGCTGCGCGCCGTGACCGCCGAAGATGTGCCGCAGGCGGCCCACGCCCACGCCCATTACGCCACCGAGGCCCACCGCCTGTTGCGCGAGGTTCTGGCAGCCGAGAACAGTTTATTGCAAAGCAATCAGAATATAGAAAATATCGACCCGCGCCATCGCACCGCGTTCGGCAGCTTGGCCATGCTGCTGGATCCCCTTATGCTGAAAAGACTGGTACAAGACAGATAAGAGTTTTTTGGTCCTTTTTTTCAAAAAAAGAACAACTTCCTTCTCAAGGCACGAAAATGCATGATTTCGACCTATTCGTCATAGGCGGCGGCAGCGGCGGCGTAAGATGCGCCAGAATGGCCGCCAGCCACGGCGCCCGTGTCGGCATCGCCGAGGAGCGTCATTGGGGCGGCACCTGCGTCAATGTCGGCTGCGTGCCGAAAAAACTCATGGTGCAGGCAGCCGAATACGGCGCCTGGGCGCAGGACGCGGCCGGCTTCGGCTGGTGCGGCCTGGAAGGCACGCACGACTGGAACGCGCTGATCACCGCCAAGAACAAGGAAATCGAGCGGCTGAACGGCATTTACGTCAAGCTGCTGCAAGGCTCCGGCGTGAAACTGTTCGAGGCGCGCGCAACATTTATCGATCCCCACACGCTCCAGGTCGGCGACCGCGCCCTCAGCGCCGACCGTATCGTCATCGCCACCGGCGGCGCGCCGATATGGCCCACCATTCCGGGCACGGAACTCGGCATCGTTTCGGACAATGCGTTCTTCCTGCCGTCCCTGCCGCGCCGCGTGGTGCTGGTCGGCGGCGGCTACATCGCAGTGGAATTCGCCGGCATTTTCCGCGGCCTCGGCGCCGAGGTGGATCTGCTCTACCGCCAGAAATTGCCCTTGCGCGGCTTCGACGAGGCGATGCGCGAAGCCCTGGCCGAGGCGCTGACCGCCCAGGGCGTTCGCCTGCATCCCAGCGTATTGCTGGATCGCCTGGAAGACATCGGCGGCGTCCGCCGCCTGCATCTGTCCGACGGCCGTCAGTTCGACGCCGAGACGGTCTTCTTCGCCCTCGGCCGCGACCCCAACACGGCAGGCCTCGGCCTGGACAAAGCCGCGGTCGCCGTCGCGCCGAACGGCGCCGTCATCGTCGATGCCGCCCACGCCACCAGCCAGCCGCACATTTTCGCCATCGGCGACGTATCGAACAAACTGAACCTCACCCCCGTCGCCATCGCCGAAGGCCACGCGCTGGCCGACCGCCTGTTCGCGCCCGCCCACCCGCGCGACTGGAGTTTTTCCCCTGTTCCCACCGCGGTTTTCAGCGTTCCCCCGCTGGCAACCTGCGGCCTCACCGAGGCACAGGCCGCCCTGCGCGGACCCGCCGACATCTACGAAGTGCGCTTCACCCCCATGCGCCACATCATGAGCGGACGCTGCCGCAAAACGTTCATGAAACTGATCGTCGATCAGGCGAGCCAGCGCGTGGTGGGCGCGCACATGCTGGGCGATGACGCCGCCGAAATGATGCAGGCCATCGGTGTCGCCATGACCGCCGGCGCAACCAAACAGGATTTCGATCGCACGATCGGCATTCATCCAACCGGCGCGGAGGAGTGGGTTACTTTGCGGACCCGGACGCGGACTGTGGGGGTGCAGGCGGCGGCTTGAGAAGAAGCAGTTCTTTTTTGAAAAAAAGAACCAAAAAACTTTTGATCATGTTGAGCCTGTCGGCGCTGAAGAAGGGGGCGATGTGTCAGCCTTGGCGCGGGTCGGCATTTATAAAAAATCTCAACATCTCCTGTGTGGCGCTAGGCCCGGCAGGATCCGCGTAGGTGCCGGACTTGCTGCCGCCGGACCAGGCGTGGCCGGCGCCGTGCACCAGCCATTTTTCCAGCACGACGCGGCCCCGCGCGTCCCTGTAGCATGTGCGCGTCCACGCGCGGCCACCCGGCACGCTTCCCTCCTGCACCGTTTGCGCAAGCCCGGCCGCCGGCATCCATTGCGTTACCACCGCATCGGCATTGTCGGGATGAACCGTAGGGTCCCGGTCACCCTGAAACACGATCACCGGCACGCGCCGCCCCGTCACCGGCCGGCCAGGGCGTCCCTTCGCCATCGCCGCCATCGCCGTCGGCAAATCGTGGGCCGCCCCGCACGCCAGCCCGGAATGCACGCCGATCTTGGCAAAAACATCCGGCCAGGTCGCCGCCAAAACCGCCGCTTCAGCGCCACCGGCTGACAGCCCGGCGGCAAAAACGCGCGCCGGATCGATCCGGTACTGCGCAATAACCTGCCGTGTCATGCCAGCAATGATCGACGGCTCGCCCGCCTCGCGCTCCTGATCGGATGCGCGAAACCAGTTCCAGCATTTTTGCGCGTTCGCGCTCTGCGCCTGCGCCGGATACAGCACCACGCATCCCCGCGCCGCGGCCGCCGCATTCATGCGCGTTCCCGCCGCGAAATCCTCCGGCGACTGCGTGCACCCATGCAACATCACAATCAGCGCCCCGCCGCCCTCATACCCCGCCGGCACGAAAAGCTTGTAGGCGCGGCTGCCGGCCGCATTGGCAAAATCACCATCCAGAAACCGCCCCGGCGCCTCCAGATCGTCCTTCGGCGCCTCCGGCCGCCGAAGCGAATGCGTAACCAGATCGGCCAGCCCAGGCGCCAGCCCAGGCGCCAGGCCGGGAAGATCGCGCAGGTTCAACGCCGGGCTGGAATGAGGCAGCCGCCCCACGCCCCTGGCAACCGCCTGCCTCAGCGTGTCCCCCAGGCCGCGCCATTTGCTCATATCCATCCGCTCCGATCCTGCCAATTTTGCTGCACTGCACAAATCGGGTCGGGTGCCGCTCGAGGCAAGGTCTCGTGTCTCGAAATCTTGCCACGCAACGCAAGCTGGAATTGTGTACGCACCCGTTGGCTGCCATTCTGATGCCGGGTTGCCCGCACCCCCGAGTCGCCGTCGGCCGTAACGATCCACGCAACTCCGGCAGCGGCAAGAAATACGAAAAGTGCTGCCTAAGCAAAATAAGCAAAAGTTTTTTGGTTCTTTTTTTCAAAAAAGAACTACTTCCTCCCTTCCTTGCCTAAACCCAACCAAAACTCCGCTCCACCGCCCGCCCCCATTCCCGCCGCAACCGATCCCGCCGCTCGCCCGCCATTCCCGACCGCCACCGCCGCCCCTCGCGCCACTGCGCCCGCAGGGTGTCGGTATCCGCCCACACCCCCGCGGCCAGCCCCGCCGCATAGGCTGCCCCCAGCGCGGTCGTTTCGGTAATTTCCGGCCGGATCACATCGAGGCCCAGCAGGTCGGCCTGGAATTGCATCAGTGGCTCGCTGGCCACCATGCCCCCGTCCACCTTCAGGCTCGTGAGCGGCCGGTCAAAATCCCGCTCCATGGCGGCGACCACGTCGCAGGTCTGGTGCGCCGCCGCCTCCAGCGCCGCGCGGCAAATATGCCGGCGGTCGGCAAAGCGGGTCAGCCCCGCCATGATGCCGCGCGCGTCCGCCCGCCAGTGCGGCGCATACAGCCCCGAAAATGCCGGAACGATATACACGCCGCCATTGTCCCCCACCGCGGCGGCCAGCGCGCTGGCTTCGGCGGCGCTGCCGATCATGCCCAGATTGTCGCGCAGCCATTGCACCAGCGCACCGGTAATCGCAATAGACCCCTCCAGCGCATACGCGGCCGGCGCCTCGCCGAACTTGTAGGCCACCGTCGTAATCAGCCCGGCCTTCGAAATTTTCGGCTCCGGCCCCGTATTGAGCAGCAGAAAACATCCCGTCCCGTACGTATTCTTCGCCTCACCGGGCGCGAAACAAACCTGCCCCGCCAGGGCGGCCTGCTGATCGCCCAGCATGCCCCCCATTTGCGTCCCCTGGAATTCCAGGCATCCCGCGCCATACAGATCCGACGATGCCACCACGCGCGGCAGGCACGCAGCCGGAACGCCGAGCAGCGAGAGCAGGGCAGGGGCCCACGCCAACGTCGCGATATCCAGCAACTGAGTCCGGCTCGCGTTGGTCACGTCGGTGATGTGCAAACCACCGTTGGCACCCCCGGTGAAATGCCACATCAGCCACGAATCGATCGTGCCGAACAGCGCGTCGCCCGCTTCCGCCCGCGGGCGCGCGTCGGGCACGTGTTCCAGCAGCCATTGCAGTTTCAGCGCCGAAAAATAGCTCGCCAGCGGCAACCCGGTCTGCGCCCGCAACCTGTCGGGCCCGCCGTCGCGCGCCAGCGCCGCCACCGCGTCGTCCACCCGCGTATCCTGCCACACGATCGCATTGTGCAACGGCATGCCGGTGCGGCGGTCCCATAACAAGGTCGTTTCGCGCTGATTGGTAATGCCCACCGCCGCCAGGTCGCAGGCGCGGATATTGGCGCGGATCAGCGCCTCGGCCGCCGTTTCGCGAACGTTCCGCAAGATTTCCGCCGGATCATGCTCCACCCAGCCGGGATGCGGAAATATCTGCGCATGCTCCTTCTGCGCGCTGGCAACGATGCGACCGCCATCGTCGAACACAATGAACCGGCTGCTGGTCGTGCCCTGATCGATGGCGCCGATAAACCGTCTCATCCCGCCCCCAAATACGCCGCCAGCTTGGCCGCCGTATCCGCCGGCACATGCAGCCCCAGCTTGGACCGCCGCCACAATATATCGTCCGCCGTGCGGGCAAATTCCTCGCGCACCAGGTAATCCACCTCGGCGCCCGTCAACCCCCCGCCGAAATCCGCGCCCAGCGCCGCCATCGTCACCGCACGCCCCAGAATGCGCGTGGCCCGCGTGCCGTAGGCGCGCGCCAGCCGCCGTGCCAGCGTCCCCGGCAGAAACGGATGCGCCGCCGCCAAATCCTGCGCAAACGCGGAAAAATTGCCGTCCGGAATATCCCCCCCCGGCAGCGCTGTCGTTCCGGTCCACGAGGCCCCGCCCACGCCCAATTTCGCCAGCGCCTGTTCCGCCAGGCGCCGGTACGTCGTGATCTTCCCGCCGAACACCGACAGCAATTTCGCGCCCGCCGCCGGCGCATCCAGGTCCAGCACGTAATCCCGCGTCACCTCGCTGGCATCCTGGCTGCCATCATCGAACAACGCGCGCACGCCGGCATACGACCACACCACGTCCGCCGGTTCCACCGCCCGCGCCATCCATCGGTTCACACTCTCGCATAAATAGCGCGTCTCATGCGCCGAAATGGCAACCCGCGACGGATCGCCCTCGTAAGGTTCATCCGTGGTGCCGATCAGCGTGTAGCGCCGCTCATACGGAATGGTGAAAACA
>CAJCIS010000231.1 GCA_903970435.1 Acidobacteriota bacterium
TGCCGCGGGGCGGCGTGCGGTGCAAGCCGAGATCGCCCGCCGGCCGGTCGTTCTGGTGGCGGATTTTCCGCATAGCGGCGTTTTGCTGCCGGCAAAATTGCCATCCGCCAGCGTGATGTTCACGCATAATGTGGAGGCTGAAATCCTCGAGCGCCATGCCGCGCTGACAACCGGATTGCGCCATGCGGTGTGGCGGCGCGAGGCGGAAAAAATGCGCCGCTTCGAGGGAGCGACCCTGCGCCGTTTCGCATCCGTGATTGCCGTCTCGGCGCGCGATGCGGTCGCGCTGGTGGCCCGCTACGACCTGGCGCACGTGCCGCGCATCGATACGGGTGTCGATTTGAAATTCTACGAGTTCCAGGCGCCGCGCGAAGCGGCGGCGACGGTGGTGTTCAGCGGCGCATTGGACAGCCGTTCAAATATCGACGGCATCGAATTCTTGCTCCGCGCGGTGTGGCCGAAGGTGGTGGCGAGGAAGCCGTGGGCGCGGATGGTCGTCATCGGGCGCAACCCGCCCGCGGCGCTGGTGGCCGAGGCGCAGGCGGCCGGACTGAACTGGCATTTTACCGGCACCGTGGACGACATCAGGCCATATTTGGCGGCGGGCGATGTCGCGGCGATACCGTTGCGGGTAGGCAGCGGAACGCGGCTGAAAGCGTTCGAGGCAATGGCAATGGGCCTGCCGGTCGTTTCGACAACGGTGGGGGTGGAGGGACTGGGGCTGGTGCCCGGCGCGGAATACGCGGCCGCCGACGATGCCGAAACATTCGCCGCGTCGCTGTGCACGCTGCTCGACGATTACGGGCGGCGGGGTCAACTGGCGGAAACCGGGCGCGCCCTGCTGGAGGCGCGTTACGGATGGGATCGGATCGGCAAGCAGTTCGAAACGATATGCGTGGATGCCATGAACAGGGGCAGCGGACGGAAGAAGGCCAAGAACGCAGTACGTAGCGCGCCGGCTTCTGCCAAGGAACCGCCGCGACATTAGGAAGCAGTTCTTTTTCGATAAAAAGAACCAAACCCGGATTTCCTGAGTGCGCATTTGCTGGTGCAGGATGGCCGAAACTGGCATATGCCGTCCCGGCACTTTCGCCGTTGCAAAGGCTGTCGGACGGCCTGTAGCCTGCCTCTCAGACGGCCGGGAGGGCCGGCCATCTGGGGAATGAATTTACGGCCAACCACTCCCAAATATACACGACAAATTACATACCCGACCCCGTTTGGGATACTGAATAGGCGCCTTTCGGAACCAACGAGGTTTACTATTTTTCAGGGAGTTGGCAGATTGGGGCTCCTGCAAGTCAAAATACGCCCGGGGTTGGTGTTATGGTGCAAACGAATAATCGGGCTCTGTATGCCGATCATGGAAATCACACAGATTGCATCTCCCCGCCTGGCGGCAGCGAAACATGTCGGCAATGAATAAACCGATGAGGTACACGACCTTTGGATTGATCTTACTAGCTTCTTCGGCGACGGCATCACCGGTTCCTTCTGCCGATGTAAAGTTAATGACTGAAGCAGCAGATCTCATAATTGTTGGCAAAGAATTACCTCCAATGGCGAAGGATGAAAGCCTATCAGGTGAGCCAACGTTTGAAATCATGCCGACTCGAATTTTAAAGGGTGCACTGACGTCGCAAAATTTTGCGGTCGTCAGCGCGAACATTTCCGGGGACGCTCCTCGACGCATTGGATACGGCAATTTCGGTATGTTCTTTCTGAAGGCAATGAAGTCGGGGATATACAGTCTTGTTGACCCCAACATAGTTTCGCTGAACGCGTATCCTGGCACCTTTACCATGGAAACAACCGACACAGCGCCGCTTGCCCGCGTCGCCGCGGAACTTGCGCACGTATTTACCATTCCGCCGGCCGTTGCGGGCGACGCTACGACCGGGTTGTCCGGCCCGACTTGGCCGACCTCGCCCGAATATCCTGGCCAGAACGTGTACGCAGCAACTTATATGGCTTTCTGCTGCATCGACCCGCCGATCGCTTTGGCGGCACTCGACGAAGTCATCCCAGCCGCACCTTTTCCGGGAAGGGCGTGGGCCTCCGCAGTTGCACTTAGTTTGGGGGAACGCACACGGCTCAAGGGCCTACTGCCGTTGATGATGGATCCGGAGCGCGGCGGAATGCTTCTTCAGGGGTTCCTTTATCAGGCGCTGATAAACGCAAGATTCAGTGAGCAGGATATTTCCCTACTAGGGCAGCTGCTCTGGTCGAAGCAACATGTCATGCGCGCGGGGGCCTACCAAGCGCTAGCACGCATGGCGTCACCCGCGAGTGTTCCGGCGCTTGAGGCGGTGATCGATAGTTCCGATCAGGATATCGACAGGAAAGCCGTTAGCCTCATATGCTTTGAAATTAACCAATGTGGTTCCGCGATCCAGCGCGAATATTATTCAAGGCCGGAAAATCACCCCAAGCTGAAGGGGCTCATTAGAAAATGGGAAAAATCGCGCCTCCGCTAATTCGCCGGCTCTAGGCATCGCGCCGGATCGCAGTTTCTAAAGGCGCCGCAGCGGTCATGAAGGCTCGGGCTGCCTCATGATCGGGTGCGAAGGCCGGCCGCTGCAATCTTTATCGCGCACTACAATATCGACCAAAAACTTTTGCTTTCTTCCTATCGGCCTTTACCCCGAAAGTCCGAAATGCATCAAGAGCAAAAGTCTTTTGGTTCTTTTCTTCAGAAAAGAACTGCTTTCTATTCCTTTGAACCTATTTTCGTAGCCTTTTCGCATTCGCCGTGGCGCGCTTGTGAAACGGGCGCAGCACTGCCGCCGCACTGTCGCCATTCATCAGGGCCGCGGTGGCGAGCTGGGTGGCGCGCATCTTTTCCGACAGCATGCGCTCATACTCGACCATCGTGCACTCCCCCGACATCATCAGGGCGGTGCGATGCCAGATTGTTTCGAAGGACGCGGCCGTCAGCTCCGCCATCATCATTGGCAGTTCGAATGGGCTGGCTGGGCGGGTCACGCTGAGGCCAACTGGGCTTCGGCGTATTCGTAATTGGCGAGCTTATCGAGGTAGTTCTGCACGTAATCCGGACGGCGGTTGCGGAAATCCAGATAGTAGCTGTGCTCCCATACATCCAGTGCCAGCAACACCGTGCCTTCGCCGGTGGCGAGCGGATTGCTGCCGTTCGGTGTTTTGGTCACCGCGAGCTTGCCGCCCGGGCCGATGACCAGCCAGGCCCAGCCGCTGCCGAATTGCGTGGTGGCGGCGGCCTTGAACGCCTCCTTGAATTTGTCGGTGCCGCCGAGATCGCTGTCGATCTTGGCTTGCAGCTTGCCGGGGATTTTGCCGCCGGTGGGCGAAAGGTTCTGCCAGAACAGGATGTGGTTCCAATGCTGGCCGGCGTTGTTGAACACGGGGCCGGGCGTGGCGGACGTCGATTTCACAATCTCGTCCAGCGACTTGCCCTGCAGCGACGGATCCTTCTCCACGAAGCCGTTCAGGGCGGTGACATAGGCCTGATGGTGCTTGCCGTGGTGCAGCTCCAATGTCTCCTGGCACATGCCGGCGCCGGCGAGCGCACTGGTGGGATAGGGCAGGGGCGGCAGTTCAAAAGCCATGGACGAAGCTCCGAATGTTGGGGGCGGCGGCACCCGGGTGGGCGGCTGCACTGTATAACGCTGCCCTGACCTATGGTTCCGCTTGGGGACCGTCAAGCATTGGGACTGACGCGCGTGGGGCGGCTTGCCGCCTGCGCGGCCGGTCGGCAAGAGCAGGGCATGCCCTCGCTTGCGGATATGGTGCGCCGGCGCGACCCCGACCGGTTTTTTTGCGCGTTGTTTGCGCCGGCGCCGCTGCGGGAGGCGCTTTTCACGCTGTATGCGTTCAATGCCGAGCTGGCGCGGGCGCAGGACGTCGCCAGCGAGCCGGCACTGGCGCTGATCCGGCTGCAATGGTGGCGCGACACGGTGGAAGGGGCGGATCGCCGGCATGAGGTGGCGTCACCGCTGCGGGGCCTTCTCGCGGCCGGCGCGCTGGAAGCGGCGCCCCTGCTCGATATGATTGCGGCGCGCGAGGCGGATATCGAGGGGCCGCCGGCGAGTCTCGCCGATTTCGTGGCCCGCATGCGGGACGGGCCGGGCGGTCTTGCGGCCGCTTCCGGCGCCTTGGCGGGCGCGGACGACGCGGAATTGCGCCGGCTGCGGCATCTTGGGGCGGCCTATGGCATCGCCGGGACGCTCCGGAACGTGCCGGCTCTGGCCACACGGCAGCGTTGCGTGCTGCCGCTGGATGTATTGGCGGCGGCGGGGCTGGTGCCGGAAGCCGCGTTCACCGATCCCAAGCGGGTGACCGCGGCGGTCAGCCCCGCGCTGAACGCGGCTTGCATGGGATTGTTGGGGCGACGAAAGCACATCCGGCGCATTTTGCTGCCGGCCGCCCTGCCCGCGGTTCTGGCGCGGCGGGACCTCGGCCGGGCCGAGCCGGCGGTGGCGCGTGGCGTTGGGGACAGGCTGGCGGTGATCTGGGCGGCGGCACGGTGCGTTGTTTAGCCAAAGAGGCAGTTCTTTTCTGAAGAAAGGAACCAAAAGGATTATATCGGGCCTGGCGGCGCTTAACAAAAGCAAGCGCGCGTCAGAGGAATTTGGCCGACCTTTTTTGCTCAAGCGCCGCCCGGCTCAATATAATTCCTTTGGTTCCTTTCTTCAGAAAAGAACTACTTTCTTACGAAGGTTGAAATAGGAAAATGCCGATGGGTGCCCTGGCGGGATTGGTGCTGGCGTTCGGGTTTCTGCTCGTGGTGCTGCGGTCGATCCGCATCACGCAGGAGTGGCGGCGCGCGGTCGTGCTGCGGCTGGGCCGGTTTCACGCGGTGAACGGACCCGGTGTATATTTGCTGTGGCCGATCGATACCGTGGCCATGATGATCGATTTGCGCATCCAGACCGTGAGCATCGCCGCCGAACAGGCACTCACCCGCGACACGGTGGCGGTCGGCGTCGATGCCATCGTGTTCTGGCAAGTGGAGGACCCTCGTGCGGCGGCCATCAATATCGCCAATTACCACGAGGCGATCGAGCGCGTGGCGCAAACCAGCCTGCGCGAAATGATCGGTGCGACCGAACTGGGCAAGCTGCTCTCGGAACGTCATGCAGCGGACCAGGCGCTGCGCGAGGCGATTGCGGTAAAGACGCGCAGCTGGGGCGTGGCCGTGCGCAGCGTGGAAATCCGCGACGTGGCCATTCCCGCCGCTCTGCAGGACGCGATGAGCCGGCAGGCGCAGGCGCAGCGCGAGCGCGATGCGCGTGTGACCCTGGCGAGCGCCGAGACGGCGATCGCGCAACAGGTGTTGGCGGCGGCGGAGATTTACGGTCGCAATCCGGTGGCGCTGCAGTTGCGGCAGATGAATTTGCTGTACGAAATGAACAAGGACCGCGGGGCGACGGTGCTGGTGCCGACGGATATGGCGGCGGCCTTAGGGAGGATTGTTGAGACAAAAGGATAAAGAGAAGAAGTATTCACTTTTGTCCTATAGGAAGAGTTTTTTGGTTCTTTTTTTCAAAAAAGAGCTACTTTCCTCCTTTAGCCCGGGCCTGCCCACGCAGCGCCATTGATCGGTTCGATGCCGCAGAAAAACTGATGACGGGTGTTTCGATATGATACCATCATAACGAAGCGCGCACCGCAAAGTGCTAGATAGGCTCAATAATCTATAAAACTATTGAGTTTCTTGACGCGCTCCCAAAACCCCTGTGGCTTTGCCGCTCGCTGCATTGACAAAGCTGCGGCACGGGCCGCTAGAGTAGGCCCTCGTTCAGATTTGTATGGTCTTTAGGCAACCGGTTTGTCTGTTAGCCAACCCGCTGGGAGATTTCGTATGCGTGGCGTCACGGTAGCTCCGGTTTTCACCATGGCAGCGGGGCTCGCGGGTAGCCTGGCGATCGGACTGGCGATGGCCCCCAGGGCGTTCGCAGATCCGATCGTGTACCTGGAATTGACGAACGATGGCGCCACCACGGGACAAATCAGCGGCAATGGCGGGATCGACATTAGCGGCCTTACCGTGGGCAACTACACGATCGGCGCGGGCGTGGTGAGCACCACGCCGAATAATCTGTCGGCGCTGGATTTCGCCAATTTTGCCACCACCGGCGGAGGCACCCCCGGGCTCTTGCAAATCGAGGTCTCCGCGACCGGCCTTACGGCGCCGATACCGTCGCTGGTGAACTTTGTCACCCAGGCGACCGGCAACATCCTCACCGGCGCTTTGCTGTCGATGACGATATCCACCTACACCGACTCCACCAACTCGGTGTTCGGCATGCAAAACTTGCTGGACACGATTACCATCAATCAGACCAACGCCGGCAGCAACTACGACCAGACCAAGAGCGGTCTGTGGGAAGTGTTGAACAACCCGTTTTCGGAGACGTTCATAATCGACCTCACGATGGCATCCGATTCGGACATCAGCTCGGATACGTCGCTCGTGCCCACGCCGGCGCCGGAGCCGGCCTCGTTTGCGATCATGGGGTTTGGGCTGCTGACCTTGGCGGCGACGCGGCGCCGGTGGCGCAGAGACAGTTAAGGAAGCCGTTCTTTTTTGAAAAAAAGAACCAAAAAACTTTTCCTTATGGGGGCTTTGGCATTTTCAGCCTGACGGGAATCGCCCGATGGCGGCCCGGCGGGCATCCGGCGATTTTCCGGTCAGGCTGAGGCCGCTCCAGGATCCTGGCATTTTTCTTAAGTGCCGCCAGGCTCGACACAATTTTCTTTTTTTCAAAAGAGAACTACTTCCTTCCTTCTCCATGTCGCTCCAAACCCGGTTACTCGCTGCCATTTTCCTGGCATTGCTTGCCAGCTTCTCCGTCGGCGCGGGCCTGGCGACCTGGCACGCAGCCCGCTCGGTGCACGATGAACTCGCCGCATCGCTGGCGAGTGCACGGGAAGGCACGCTGGCCGGCCTGGCCAATCTGGCGGCGGGGAACGCGGGGGACGCGCAGCTGCGGCGCATGTTGCAGGCGTTCGACGGCAACCAGCATGTCCAGGCAGCGCTGCTGGGCAAGGACGGGCGGGTCATCATGGCCAGCAAGCCCGGCGTGGGGGCGGGCGCACCCGCATGGTTTTTGCGGCTGGTGGCGCCGCCGCTCAAGAAAGTGGTGGCCCCGGTCGCGGCGGTGCCCGGCGTCAGCGCCTTCCGGCTGGAAGCGGACGCCGCCAGCGAAGCCGGCGAGCGCTGGGCCGAGCTTTCGGAACGCATGGCCAGCCTGGGCGTGTTCTTCGTGGTGGCGGCGCTATTGTGCAGCGTCACCGTGGGGCGCAGCCTGCGGCCGCTGACCGCGCTCGCGCAGGGGTTTTCGCGCGTCGGCCGCGGCGAGCTGCGCGCCGAGCTTGTGGAGGCGGGACCGCCGGAAATTGCCACCCTGGCGGCTGCGTTCAACCGCATGGCCGCGGCGCTGCGGTCGGCCGAAGCGCAGAACAGGCGTCTGTCGCAGCAGGTGGTGACCATCGCCGACGAGGAGCGGACGGAAATCGCGCGGGATCTGCACGACGAAATCGGGCCGCTGTTGTTCGCGACGACCAATTTCGCCGCCGCCATCGGACGCATGGTGGAGACCGGCGATCTGGCCGCCGTGCCGGCGCAGCTACGCTCCATTCAGGACGCCACGGCCCAGGTGCAGCGCGAGGTGCGCGACATGCTGGGGCGGTTACACGATGGCGGCACGGCGCCCGCGGACCTGGCAACAGCAATGGCCGAGCTGGTTTCATTCTGGCGCGGCGTGCGGCCGGAGACGGTTTTTGTCGCGGATGTGGCGGCGCCCTGCGCGGGACTCGGGGCGGCGGTGCGGGAGTGCCTGTTCCGCGCGGCGCAGGAAGGCGTCAGTAACGCGGTGCGGCACGGCGCGCCGCTGCATGTGTGGATCAGCGCGCAGGTGCGCGATGGGATGGCGGTGTTGTCGGTGCGAGATGATGGCGCGGGGGGCGCCGCGCAGGAGGGTTCCGCCCAGGGATTGGGATTGGCGGGGATGCGCGCGCGGGCTGGCGCGCTCGGCGGCTGCGTCGAGATCGTTCGCGCCGCGGGCTGGACGGTGTCGGTACAGCTGCCGCTGGAGGCGGATGCGTGAAGATATTGGTGGTGGACGACCACGCGGTGGTGCGGGCCGGGCTGCACCAGATGCTGGCCTCGATGATGGGGGCCGAGGTGCGCGAGGCGGCGGACGGGGCGGCCGCCGACCTGTTGCTGGTCGATTGGCGGCCGGAGGTCGTGATCCTGGATTTGGGGTTACCGGGGCCGGGCGGCCTGGCGTTGTTGCCGGGATTGGCGCGGGCCGGTTTGCGCGTGCTGGTGGTGAGCATGCACACGGAAGCGCTGTATGCGACGCGGGCCCTGGAAGCGGGCGCGCTGGGATATGTTTCGAAGAATATCGCCCCCGACGCGTTGCTGGGCGCGGTGCGCATGGTGGCCGAGGGGCGCCGTTTCATCGAGCCGGCCATTGCGCAGGACATGGCCTTGCAAAGGATCGATGCCGGCGAGAAGCTGCATCGTTTGACTCCGCGCGATCTCGAAATCATGCGGCTGATGGCGTCCGGCCGGAGCCTGTCGGAAATCGGCGCGGTATTTGCCATCAGCTACAAGACGGTGGCCAACACGGTGAGTTTGATACGCACCAAGCTGGGGGTTTCGCGAACCGCGGATTTGATACGGCTCGCGATCGAGATGCCGGATGACGGCAAGGGCGGGGCGGCCGGATGAAGGTGGGGCGATGGCACCCGATCACCGGTTCAGCCGCGATGGACGCCGTCCTGGCACGTGGGATCGATCCACGGGCATTCGACCGCGGACCTCGCGGCGTCACCTGGCTGCATGTACGGCGCTGCCATCGATGCGGGCTGCGTGCCGGGCGCAGCGGCCACGCAGAATGCGGCGCCCGATGTCAGCTTCAGAAACAATTTAGGCATGGGCAAAACTCCATTACGGCTGCGGTGCTAAACCACGCCGTACCATTCCGGCTCAGGTGTTATCCGCCACCGCGATGAACATGAGATTAACGCCAACCCCGAGATTTTCGGTCGAGAATCCCAAGGCAAAAGTTTTTTGTTTCTTTTTTTCAAAAAAGAAATACTTCTTCTTAACTTTCCCGCACGCCAAGGCCTTTCCCGAATCATGAGTACCCGTTTCATAACGTTCGAGGGTGGTGAAGGCGCCGGCAAGTCAACCCAGCTTCGCCTGTTGGCCGAACGCCTGGAATTACGCGGCGTGCGGGCAATCGCCACAAGAGAGCCGGGCGGCCCTCCCGCGGCGGAATTCCTGCGCGGGGTGCTGCTGGACGGGACGCAGGATTTTGCGCCGCTGACGGAAATGATGCTGCATTTCGCCGCCAGGGCGGAGCATGTGACGCGTACCATCCAGCCGGCGCTGGCAGCCGGCGCGTGGGTGCTGAGCGACCGGTTCTTCGACTCGACGGAGGCGTACCAGGTATATGGCCAGGGCGGCGATCCGGCGTCCTACGCGGCGCTGAAGACGCTGATTTCGCCGCATCCGGATTTGACTCTAATGCTTGTGGTGTCACCCGAGGTGGCGGCGGCGCGCGAGGCGGCCCGGGGCCGGGCGGCGGACCGGTATGACAGGATGGGTGAGGATTTTCGCCGGCGGGTGACGGAGGGATTTTTGGCGATCGCGGCGGCAAACCCCGCAAGATGCGTGGTGGTGAATGGGGACGGCGGGGCCGAGGACGTGGCGGCCCGGATATTCGACGTGGTCGCGGCGAGGTTCCTGTGAGCGCGCCGGCGCCGCGGGAAAATCCCCATCTGATGGGGCATGTGGCCGCGGAGCGCGCCATGCTGGAAGCCATGCGGGGCGGCCGGCTGCATCACGCCTGGCTGATGACGGGGCCGGACGGGGTCGGCAAGGCCACGCTGGCGTTCCGGTTTGCCCGTCGTTTGCTGGCCGGCGGCGCCGAGACGCTGGACCTGGAGGTGGGGCATCCGGTGTTTCGGCGGGTGGCGGCCGGCAGCCACGCGGACTTGCTGACGGTTGAGCGGGAGTGGGACGAGAAGAAGAAGCGGCTGAAGAAGAACATTTCGGCGGACCGCGCGCGCGAAATCCCTGGGTTCCTGCATCTGACGCCGGCCGAGGGCGGCTGGCGGGTGGTGATTGTCGACGGCGCGGAGGACGTGAATCCACAGTCGGCGAATGCGCTGCTGAAGGTGCTGGAGGAGCCGCCGGCCAGGGCGGTGCTGCTGCTGGTCAGCGCGTCGCCGGGCCGGTTATTGCCGACGATTCGCAGCCGGTGCCGGCATTTGGCGTTGGAAGCGTTGCCGGAGGCCGATATGGAGCGGGTGTTGTCGCTCTATTTGCCGTCCATGCCGGCGGCCGAGCGGGCGCACCTGGCGAGCTTGGCGCAAGGATCGCCGGGGCGTGCGCTGAACTTGGCCGAGCATGGCGGCTTGGCGGTGGCGGGGCTGGTGGACGAGGTTTTTCAGAAAATGCCTGAATTTCCGCTATTGCGCGGTTACGAAATGGCGGATTCGATGCGCGAGGAGGTCGCTTTCGACCTGTTTTTTTCCCTGTTGCGGGGCGGCATCGCGGGTGCTGTGACGGCGCATTTGCGGGGGGCGGCGGACGGCGTGCAGGCGCGGCTGCTTGGTCTGCACGGCGTGGATTGGTGGGGCGCCGTGTGGTCGCGGCTGGGGGAAATTCAGCGCGAGACGGAGCAGCATAATCTGGAACGGCGGCAGGCCGTGGTGGCGGGGCTGGGGCTTCTGACGTAAGGAAGGAAGTCGTTCTTTTTTGAAAAAAAGAACCAGAAAACTTTCGAGACGATAAAAGGTTTTGGTTCTTTTCTTTTGGAGCGCGCATGCGATTTTACATGACGACCCCGATTTTCTACGTCAATGGCGACCCGCATATCGGGCACGCCTACACGGCCATTGCGGCCGACGTGCTTGCGCGCTTCAAACGCCTGGACGGATACGACGTGCATTTTCTGTCCGGCACCGACGAGCACGGACAGAAAGTGGAAAAAGCCGCGCGCGATGCCGGCATGGCGCCGCAGGATTTTTGCGACGCGATTTCGGCAAAATTCCGCGACATGGAGGTGCGGCTGGACGTATCGACGGATGATTTCATCCGCACGACGGAGCCGCGGCATGTTCACGGGGTGCAGGCGCTGTGGCGCCGCCTGCGCGAACGGGACCAGATTTATCTGGGACATTACGAAGGATGGTACGCGGTTCGCGACGAGGATTTCTACAGCGCGGACGATGTCACCCTGCTGGCGGATGGGTCGCGCGTGGCGCCGACGGGCGCGCCGGTGGAATGGGTGCGCGAGCCGAATTTCCTGTTCCGGCTGAGCCGGTGGCAGGACGCGCTGCTGCAGCATTACGAGGAAAATCCCGACTTTGTCGGACCACCGGCAAAGCGGAACGAAATGCTGAGTTTCATTCGCGGCGGGCTGACCGATCTTTCCGTAAGCCGAACAAGTTTCAAGTGGGGCATTCCGGTGCCCGACGAGCCCGGCCACGTGATTTACGTGTGGGTGGACGCGTTGGCGAATTATATCACCGCGCTTGGCTATCCCGATTTGTGCTCTTCCTTGTGGCCGCGGTGGCCGGCCGATCTGCACCTGGTAGGAAAGGATATCCTGCGGTTTCACGCGGTGTATTGGCCGGCCTTCCTGATGGCCGCCGGATTGCCGGTGCCCAAGCGCATCTTCGGCCACGGGTGGTGGACCGTGGAGGGCGAAAAGATGAGCAAGTCGGTCGGCAACGTGATCGATCCGCTGAGCCTGGTGGACCGCTTCGGCGTCGATGCCGTCAGGTTCTTCCTGTTCCGCGAAGTGCCATTCGGCAATGATGGCGATTATTCCGAGCGCGCGCTGATATCGCGCATGAATACGGAACTGGCGAACGATCTCGGCAATCTGTGTCAGCGCTCGGTAAGCCTCATTGCGCGCAACTGCGCAGGCGTGCTGCCGGACCGGGGCCCGCTGACGCAGGATGATGAGGAGATGCTCGGCCTGGCCGACGGGCTGATCGGATCGTTGCGGGAACGCATGGATCGCCAAGCCTTGCATGAGGCGCTCGAGGAGGTTTGGAAAGCAATCCGCGCGGCGAATGCCTATATCGATCGGCAGGCGCCCTGGGCGTTGAAGAAAACCGATCGCGCGCGCATGGCGGCGGTGCTGCGGGTGCTGGCGGATGTGATACGGTCGGTGGCGACGATGCTGTCGCCGTTCATGCCGCAGAGCATGGCGCGCATGCTGGACCAGGTGGGGGTGCCGCATGGCTTGCGCAGTATCGCAGGGCTTCAAACGCCCCTGCCGGAAGGCACATTATTGCCGGCGCCGCAAGGCGTGTTCCCAAGGTTTGTCGAGGAGGCAGCGTGAGCGCACGATGTTGATCGATTCCCATTGCCATCTGGATTATTATTCCGAAACGGAGCGGCCACTGGTGCTGGCGCGGGCGCGCGAGGCCGGTGTTGGTGAAATGGTAACGATCGGCACGCGGTTGTCGCGCGCTGCCGAACAGATCGCCATGGCCGAGGCGGAACCTGACGTCTGGTGCACTGTCGGCACCCACCCCCACCACGCGGCCGAGGAAGACATGCCGCGCGAGCAGGACGTTGCGGCACTTGCGGCGCATCCGAAAGTCATTGCGATCGGCGAGGCGGGTCTGGATTATTTCTACGACCGCTCGCCGCGCGATATACAGGCGGAAATGTTCGCCCGGCAAATCAGGGCAGCGGCGCTGGCCGGCGTTCCGATATGCATTCACACGCGGGATGCCGATGACGATATTTTCGCAATTTTGAAACAGCAACGGGATGCGGGGGAAAAGTTCGATTTCCTGCTGCATTGTTTCAGCTCCGGCCGCGCGCTGGCGGAGCAGGCGGTGGCGATCGGCGGCTATGTCAGTTTTTCGGGCATATTGACGTTCCCGAAATCGGTCGAGCTGCGGGCCATCGCAGCCGATCTTCCGGCCGACCGGTTGCTGGTGGAAACCGACAGCCCGTATCTGGCGCCCGTTCCATTCCGCGGAAAGCGTAACGAGCCGGCCCATGTGGCGCACACGGCGCGCGTGCTGGCCGAACTGCGCGGCATGACGGCGGAGGCGTTGGGCGACCTGACAACGGCGAATTTCCGGCGGCTGTTTCGCAAGGCGGCCTGCGTGTCTTATCTGAGGAGGAAGGATGTTCTTTTCTGAAGAAAAGAACCAAAAGACTTTTGCCCCTGCGCCTGCAAATAGGTTGCGGGCCAAGGCCGATCGGTTGGGGATTGCATTACGAGAAAAAGTCTTTTGGTTGTTTTCTTCAGAAAAGAACTGCTGCCTTAAATGCACATAACCGTCCTGGGCACTGGTGGCAGCACGGGCGTGCCCACCTTGGGCGGCGCCGACGGGCATGGCGACTGGGGTGTATGTGATCCCGCCGAACCGCGCAACCGGCGAAGCCGCAGCGCCATCGTCATCGAGGGGCCCGGCGGGCGTGTGCTCGTGGATACCGGGCCCGATATGCGAACGCAGCTTCTGGCGTGCGGCATACCCCGCATCGACGCCATCGTGTTTACCCACGCGCATGCCGACCATATTACCGGGCTGGACGATGTGCGGCTGCTGAACCGCATCGCCGGGCGCCCCCTGCCGGCGTTCGGCACCAAGGCCACATTGGCGGAGATACGAAGGCGGTTCGATTATGCCTTCCGGCCGTGGGAGCCGCCAGGATTTTACAGGCCGGTACTCGAAACGCACGAAATCGCGGCGGGCGACGTGATCAAGGCCGCGGGCCTTACCATGCGCACGTTCGACCAAGACCATCACGTTGTCCACACATTAGGGTTACGGATCGGACCGTTTGCCTACAGCACGGATCTGGTGCGTCTGGATGAAGCCGGGTTCGCCGCGTTGGCAGGCGTGGATACCTGGCTGGTTGGCTGCTTTCAGCGCGCGCCGCACCTGACGCACGCGCACTTGGCCCTCGTGCTGGAATGGCGTGCACGGCTCGGGGTGCGCAGGACGGTGTTGACCCATATGGGTATCGATATGGATTTTGCGGCACTGGGCGCCGTGTTGCCCGCGGGGGTTGAGCCGGGGGTGGATGGGATGGTGCTGACTTTTTGCCTTAAGGAGTAAAAGTTTTTTGGTTCTTTTTTTCAAAAAAGAAATACTTTATACCAATCCGCTTTGATACTGACTCTTCGAAGAAGGCCAGGGGGTTTCACCCCCTGGACCCCCGACCGGCGTGCCGCCGGCGTCTTATGCGCTGCGCGGCACAAAATTTTTGTGCCGCGCAGCGCTTGTGACGCC
>CAJCIS010000232.1 GCA_903970435.1 Acidobacteriota bacterium
GGGCGGCGTTTCACAATAGTTTCACAATATAGGATACCTGGGCGCGCGGCGCGACGCGCGCAAACCCGATATCGTCTCAATGTAAAGAAGCAAGAGCCATATTTTGACGCACACAAATTTATGGCGAAAAGCTAATTTTCCCAGTAGTTTTTGTCAGCCACAGGGTTATTATGAATGCAGCATTAGGGGCGCACCCTAGTGTCACACGGGATCCCTGAGCGGTTTCATTCGAATTCGGATCTGGGCGTTTGGGGCACACTTAAACATAGTCGGAGATCACATATCATGTTGAAAACAGCACTCGCGGCTGCGCTCATCGTTGGCGCGGCCACGTCTATTGCG
Source organism: Acidobacteriota bacterium (assembly GCA_903970435.1). GTDB lineage: Bacteria > Pseudomonadota > Alphaproteobacteria > Acetobacterales > Acetobacteraceae > CAJCIS01. Next base: position 343 of record CAJCIS010000232.1, read on the forward strand.
CACGCGAAGAGCGGTGCGGTACAATATTACTTCGACACCGCCGACGGCAGCGCTTACTGCGACGGCCTGCTGCTGACGGCGAAGGGCAAGACCTACAGCGGCACGCACAACAGCCCGACCGGCTCGTGCACCGAGGGCAACTCGGCTTTCGGCTTCTCCGCCGACGGCTTCGGCAGCGCCGCGATGTCGCCCTATGAGACCGTCACCGCAAAGACGGTGCTGGCGACGATCACGACCGAAGACGAGCCGAACGGTGGCTCGAACTTCGAAATTCTCTTCAACCTCGACATCAAGAACAAGGTTTGGGCCGTGTTCGTCACGGAAGATGGCGGCACCGCGGTTAACGGCGGCCCGCTGGGTATCGGCACGGACGACAAGCCGCATGCGTTCCTGAATCGGTCGGCGATCCACAAGTAAGCGGCTCACCGCTCCCACCATGAATCGCATGAAGGCGCACACGCACGCCGCGCGCGGTTCCTGTAAATCAACGTTGGAGAGAGATTTATCATGTTGAAAACTGCATTCGCGGCCGCCCTACTCATCGGCGCCGCTTCGGCTGCCCAGGCGCAGACCTACACCTTCTCCGGACTGAAGGGTTCCACGCTGACCCTCACCGCCGGCGGCTCCGGGGCCTATACCGGCAGCTTCACCCCCCAGGGTGGCAGCGCATTCGACGCGCTGGGCTTCAGCGACAGCTATGCCGGCAAGGGCACGCTGACGGTCAGCACCATCGACCTGGCGAAGGGCAGTGACTACGACGTCATTTTCGTCCTCGCCAAGAAGGGCAGCAAGTACACCGAATATGCTGCCGCGCAGTCCGCCGCCTTCAAGAAGGTCGGCTCCGGCACGTACAAGACGAAGAAGTAATCAGCTTCTTTTAAGTCACGTGACAACTCACAGCCCGCACCGCGGGCTGTGAGTTTCTTTTGTGTTTTCTGACACATGGCCACCGCGCGACGGCGCTGGCGGCGCTGCCGTTTGTTGCGTTATCCATTTCGATGCGGCGCGGCGGCTCACCGGTTCGCGCCGGGGCATTCTGCCGCTTCCGGACGTCGCCGCCGTCCGTCCTTCGGGGAACAATCCGATGCACCTGCGTGCCATCATTTTCGCATGCGCTTTCATCGCGGGCGCCGGCACCGCCTTCGCAAATCCCGCCGCGGCGCCGCCCGCGATCGATCTGGGGCTGTGGCAATGGACAACGACAGTGCTGTCCGGCGCCAGGTCGCCAACGCCGGCGCAAATGGCCCAGTTGCCGGAATCCGTTCGCGCGGCGGTGAAGGAGCACGCGCGCACGGCCATGCAGCCCCGCACGTCGCAGGGATGCCTCACCGAAGCGAAATTACGCACGGGATTCAACCTCGTGCATCGGGCACTGGATCGCTGCAGCTTCCGCGTCAACGCCAGTTCCCCAACCGCGTTCGATGAACTCAGCACGTGCCATACGGAGTATTTCGGCGATATATTGTCGCACATCACCTTTTCGGTGGCCGATCGCGCAACGCTGCACGGTACTATCGAAGTCCATTCCACACGTGATGCCGCGCCTGAAATCATCAAGCTGGAGGGCAAGCATGTCGGCGCCGATTGCGGGCGCGTGACGCCGTAAGAATAGGTTAAGGAAGCCGTTCTTTTTTGAAAAAAAGAACCAAAAAACTTTTATCTGTTACGGACGCGTGCCGAGCTTGCAGGCTTCGGCAGCGAGCTTGGGGCCAACAGACAAAAGTTTTTTGGTTCTTTTTTTCAAAAAAGAACGGCTTCCTTTGGGGGCGGAACGCCGGTGGCGCTCAACCGTCTATGTATCGAACGACTTGAAGTTGGGGCACATCATGCCGGAGGGCCCGAGCCACGCCACCATCGCGCCGCGGCCCGGGGCGGTGCCCTCCTTGCCGGCGCAGGTGCCGCCGGCGGAGTTGCCGGCCGTGAACAGTCTGCTGACCCTGGCCGTGGTGGTGGTCGTCATCGGCGCGCTCTATCTGGGCCGCGACGTGCTGATCCCCGTCACGCTGGCGGGATTGCTGAGCTTCCTGCTGGCGCCGCTGACCGCGCTGCTGCGGCGCCTGCGGCTGCCACGCACGCCGGCGGTGCTGGTGGCGGTTTTTCTGGCACTGGGTGTCATCGTGGGCGTCGGCGCGGTGATCGGCCTGCAGGTGGCGAGCCTTTCGGCCGATCTTCCCCAGTACGAAACGGCGATGCGCGGCAAGATCGAAAGCGTGCATCGCCTGGGCCTGGGCATGTTCAACGACGTGAAGGATCATCTGGTCGCCAGCACGGAACGTGCGTCCGGCGGCGCGGCGCCGCCCGACACGCAGCGTTTGCCGCGCGGCACGGCGCAGAGCCCGGTGGCGGTGCAGGTGGAGCAGGAACAGCCAACCCCGCTGGGGGTGGCGCGGCAGGTGCTGGGGCCGCTGCTGGGGCCGGTGGGCGATACGGCGCTGGTGCTGGTGGTGGCGATTTTCATTCTGCTGCAGGAAGACGATCTGCGCGACCGGATGATACGGCTGTTCGGCAGCAGCGACCTGCATCGCACCACACTCGCGATGAACGACGCGGCGCGGCGGCTGTCGAAATATTTTCTCACGCAGCTGGCCATCAATACGTGTTTCGGCGTGGTGATCGCGGTCGGGCTGATGCTGCTGCACGTGCCCAGCCCGGCGTTGTGGGGGCTGATTGCGACGCTGGCGCGGTTCGTGCCGTATGTAGGCGTGTTCATTTCGGTGAGCGGACCGCTGGTGCTGGCCGCGGCGGTGGCGCCGGGCTGGAGCACGGCGGCGTGGACGCTGGCGCTTTTCCTCGGCGCCGAGCTGATCGTGGGCCAGGCGGTGGAACCCTTCGCGTATGGCCACAGCACCGGGCTTTCGCCGGTGTCGGTGGTGGTGGCGACGATATTCTGGGCATGGATCTGGGGCCCGATCGGGCTGCTGATGGCGACCCCGCTGACGCTGTGTCTGGTCGTGCTGGGCCGCCATGTGAAGCGGTTGGAGTTCCTGGACGTGCTGCTGGGCGACCGGCCGGCGCTGACGCCGGTGGAAAGCCTGTATCAGCGCATGCTGGCCAACGACCCGGAGGAGGCGGCCGCGCAGGCGGAGGTTTTGTTACGGGAGCGGTCACTGTCGGCCTATTACGACGAGGTGGCGCTCAACGCGCTGCTGCTGGCGGCGCACGATGTCGGCCGCGGCGTGCTGACGCCGGAGCGGCAATTGGTGATGCGGGACGCGATTTGCGGTCTGGTCGAGGACCTGGATGAATACGCCGATGCCACGCCGGACCCGTCGCGGGCCGATGACGGCCCCGCGGCGGCGCCTGCCATGGAACAGGCCGTGCCGCGCGTGCCGCCGCTGGCGCGCACCGCGCCGGCCGCCGAGGATCTGCCGGAAGCCTGGCGCGGCGAGGGCGCGGTGCTGTGCCTGGGCGGCCGCAGCCCGCTGGACGACGCCGCGGCGTCCATGCTGGCGCAGTTGCTGCGCCGGCACGGACTTGGCGCGCGGGTGGCGCGGCACGAGGCGGCGGGCCGGTCGTCCATCGGTACGTTGGATGTGGGGCAAGCCGGGGCGATTGTGGTCAGCTATCTGGAGGAGACCGGCAGCCCGGCGCATCTGCGTTTTCTGCTGCGGCGGCTGCGCCAGCGGGCGCCGGGGGCGCGGTTGATCGTGGCGCTTTGGGCGACCGAGGGCGGGCCGGACTGGCAGCCCCTGCCGGCGGATGCCACAGTGGGGACGTTGCGGGATGCGATGTCGCGGTGCCTGGATGCGGCGCAGGCGGCGGCCCGGACGCAGGCGGCAGCGGCGGCGTGAAGTAAGGCAGTCGTTCTTTTTTGAAAAAAAGAACCAAAAAACTTTTGATTATTTAAGGGAAGAATGCCGGCTTGGGCTCTTATTAGGCGCCGCGCGGCTCAACATAATTTTTTGGTTCTTTTTTCAAAAAAGAACTACTTCCTTCTGCATGACCAAACGCACCATCCCGGTCGCCCCGTTCGACCTCGTGATCTTCGGCGGCACCGGCGACCTCGCACGCCGCAAGCTGCTGCCGGCATTGTTCCGGCGCGACCTGGCGGGGCAATTGCCGCCGGACGCGCGCATATTCGGCGCGGCGCGGCGCGACATAAGCGGCGATGAATATCGCCTGCTGGCAGACCAGGCGCTGCTCGAATTCGTGCCGGTTGGCGAGCTCTCGGCGGCTGCGGTGGCGCGGTTCCTGGCGCGGCTGGATTATCGCGCGGTGGATTTTGCCACCGGCGCCGGGCTGCCGGCGCTGGCCGATGCGATCGCGGTTTCGCCGCGCGATATCCGGGCATTCTACCTGGCGGTGGCGCCCGATCAGTTCGCCCGCGCCTGCACGCAACTGGCGCAGGCCGGACTCGTCGCGCCGGGCAGCCGCGTGGTGGTGGAAAAGCCGTTCGGGCACGACCGGGCGAGTGCGGCAGCGCTCGCCGACGCGGTGGGCGCGGTGTTCGACGAGCGGGCGATTTACCGTATCGATCATTATCTCGGCAAGGAGACGGTGCAAAACCTGATGGCGTTGCGGTTCGCCAATGAGATTTTCGAGCCGCTGTGGAACGCGCGGCATGTGGATCATGTGCAGATTACGGTTGCCGAAACAATCGGCGTGGAGGGCCGCGGCGCCTACTACGAACAGGTCGGCGCCACGCGCGACATGGTGCAAAATCATCTGTTGCAGTTGCTGTGCCTGACAGCCATGGAGCCGCCGGTGGCGTTCGAGGCGGCCTCGGTGCACGATGAGAAGTTGAAGGTGCTGCGGTCGCTCAGGCCGATCGGCGCGGCGGACGTGGCGGCCTGCACGGTGCGGGGACAATATCGGGCGCATAACGGTGTGCCGGGCTATGCCGACGAAGTGGGCGGCGGGGCGCATGCGGAAACCTTCGTGGCGGTGCAGGCGCAGATATTGAACGGGCGGTGGTCCGGCGTGCCGTTTTTCCTGCGCACCGGAAAACGGCTGCGCGCGCGCATGAGCGAAATCGCCCTGGTGTTCCGGCCGGCGTCGTTTCACGTGTTTGCGCCGAACGCCGGGCCGGCGCCATCCAACGTCTTGCGGTTCCGCCTGCAGCCGGACGAGGCGGTGCAGCAGGTCATTACGATCAAGGACCCCGGGCCCGGCGGCATGCGGCTGCGCCAGGCGGTGCTGGATTTGAGTTTCTCGAGCGATCTCGGGCTCGGCGACGGCGAACTGCCCGATGCTTATGAACGGCTCGTGCTGGACGTGGTGCGCGGCGACCAGACATTGTTCATGCGGCGCGATGAAGTGGATGCGGCCTGGAAATGGGTGGATCCGATCATCGAGGGCTGGGCCGAGCGCGGGTTGATGCCGGAGTTGTACGATGCGGGGGGACGTGGGCCGGACGGAGCCATGCGGTTGCTGCATCGGGAGGGGCGGGCTTGGCGGGATATCGTGTAGAAGAAGGAAGTCGTTCTTTTTTGAAAAAAAGAACCAAAAAACTTTTGCTATGAGGTCCGTGCTGATTGTTTATCATTCGGTCACGGGGGGCGCCCGGCAAATGGCTGAGGCCGCGCGCGATGGGGCGGGCGCGGAACAGGACGTTCATGTGCGGCTGCTGCGGGCGTCGGAGGCGGCGGCGGCGGATGTGCTCATGGCAGATGGAATCATTTTCGCAACGCCGGAAAACCTTGCCGCCATATCGGGCATGATGAAGGATTTCTTTGATCGCAGCTACTATCCCGTGCTGGATCGAATCAATGGCCGACCCTACGCCACGCTGATTTGCGCTGGTAGCGATGGCGAAAACGCGGCGCGCCAAGTCGCCCGAATCGCAACAGGCTGGCGCATGCGCTCGATCGCCGCGCCGGTTATTGTATGCACGCACGCGCAGACGCCGGAGGCAATCCTGGCGCCAAAACGCATCGGCCGCGTCGATTTGGCGCGATGTCGGGAGGTGGGCGCCGCGATGGCGGCCGGGTTGGTGATGGGCGTGTTTTAGTCGGCGGCCCGATCCGGGGCCGCCAACAGATAAAAGTTTTTTGGTTCTTTTTTTCAAAAAAGAACTACTTTTCCTGCCGGCCTGCTATATATTGCTACGTCGGAACCACCCCGCCCCCGGCCGCGTATTCAGCCGCGCTTCGGGGATGAGGTCCCGCACCCGGCGCCCAAAGCTTTTCAGGCTGACTTCGCTATCACCGAGCGGGCCCACCGTGTAGCTGCGCGATGCCATGCCGTGCTGGACGCGTTCGATGAGTGCCTTGTCCTCCAGGCTCACTTTGCGATTGATGCGCCAGTTGAGGTAGCGCACGGCGCGCATTTCGCGGCGGCTGTCGGGCAGTACGTAGGCGATTTCACGGATGATGGTGCGGGTGGGGGACAGGGGAATGCTTTGCATGAAATCGAACTGGTCCGGGTAGACATCGAACGCGATGTTCGGCCACAATTTGTAATAGCTCCACAGGCGTTTGCGCTCCGGCGGCAAATGTTCCACGTCCGGCAGGTATTTCTGGTAGAGCCGTTCGGAGAGATTGGCCGACGGCGTTTCGACCAACGCGCCCCACATTTTATCGACCCAGCCGCGTGATTGCACGCCGTAGCCCTGGCCGAACAGGCGGGTAAGGCCGGGGTGGGCGACCCGGATATGCAGGGCGTCGGAATAATTATCGCCGACGTTTTTCCAGTTCACCGCGCGTTCGCGCAACGTGACGCGGCCGAGCGGTACCATGTCTTCCAGCCGGTACAGCGCCAGTTCATTGTCGTAGGGCGCCATCATTTCAGCAACGGTTGGGCCGTTGCCGCCCAGCCGGATGAACACGAAGCCTCGGTACACTTCCAGATCGACCGCGGCGAGGCCGTGACGGCGCAGGTCCATGTGAGAGAATTCCTGGCGCTCCGGCACGCCGATCAGGTCGCCGTTCAGACTGTAGGTCCAGGCGTGATACGGGCAGACCACGCGGCTGCCGCAATGACCCGAGCTGCCGTCCAGCAGGCGCGCCGCGCGGTGGCGGCACACGTTGAAAAATCCGCGCGGCACACCGTCCTGGCCACGGATAACGCATATCGTTTCGCCGAGGAAATCCAGCGTGTGGTAGTCGCCGGCGCGCGGGATGTCGCTGAGGTGGCACACGATCTGCCAGGAGGGGCGGAACACAAGTTCGCGCTCGGCCTCCAGAAACTCCGCGTCCTGGTAGATCCAGGCGGGCAGGCTCAGCCGGTCCTCGTCCAGCGTTTCCGCGGTTGGCGATCCGGCGGGGGCGCCGTCATACATACGAACCTGCGTGGTCATGGGGCTGCCTCCTGCGCGGTCGGGCGCCGATCGACAATAGCATGCGATCGGAGACTGAACGACTGTAAAGTACAAACGGCAAGCAGGACCTGGCTTAGCGGCAGCGCGCTTGACACGGACGCGGTTGGGGCGATTGCATCGCGACCGGGTGGCCGGGGCGGCTTGGATGGGGGACGCGATTTTGCGGGCGGACGGTTTTGTCGGCCACCGTTAGCGTGCCGCGCGCGGTGGCGGTGCGCTGGCTGATTTTCGCGTTCCTGCTGGCTTTTACCTTTGCCGCGTACATGCAGCGCACGGCCGTATCGGTCGCCGCCGCGCCGATGATGCCGGCGCTTGGCCTTTCGCAACTGCAGATCGGCTGGCTGGAGACATCGTTCCTGGTCAGCTATACGGCGTTGCAATTTCCGGGCGGCGTGCTGGGGCAGATTTTGGGGCCGCGAATCATGCTGACGCTGTCGGGTCTTGTTGCGGTGCTGGCTACGTTGGCCATGCCGCTGCTGCCGTCGGTTGTCGGCGGCAGCACTCTGTTCGTTGCGTTGCTGCTGGCGCAATTCGTGCTGGGTGCGATGCAGGCGCCGTTGTTCGGCATGGTGTCGGGCACGTTGGAGCGGTGGTTTCCGTCCCGCCAGTGGGCGTTGACGCAGGGCCTGACGACGTGCGGCGTGGGGCTGGGGGCGGCGGCCGCGCCGGCGGTGATTGCGTCGCTGATGGTGGCGGTGGGCTGGCGGGCGGCTTTGAGTTTCGTGGCGCTGCCGGTGGTTTTCGTCATTGCGTTGTGGTGGCGGCATGGCCGGGACACGCCCTATGCGCACGCGTCCGTTTCGCTGGAGGAGTTGGCGGAGCTTGACCATGGGTCGCCGCTGGAGGCGCCGGCGGTGAGCGGGCGGCGGCTGGCGCGCCTGGTTCTGGACCGCAATCTGATTGGCCTGACGCTGTCATACTTTGCCATGAACGTGGTGTTCTATCTCATAACGTTCTGGAGCTTTCTGTATCTGGTGCAGGCGCGGCATTTTAGCGTGCTGCAAGGCGGGTTTGCGGCCGCGGTGCCGTTGCTGGCCGGTGCTGCGGGCGCCGGCGCGGGGGGCTTTGCGGGCAGTTTCTGCATGGCGAGGTTCGGCGCGTCGATTGGGTTGCGCATCGTACCGCTGATGACATTGCCGGCGTCCGGTGTGCTGCTGGTGCTGTCGGTGCATGCGGAGTCTGCTTTGGGCGCGCTGGCCGGTTTGTCACTGGCATTCGGGCTGCTGGAAATGACGGAGGCCAGCTTTTGGGCGGCATCGATGGAAATTGGGCGGGAAGATGCGGTGGCGGCGGGCGCCCTTCTCAATACCGGGGGGAACTTAGGCGGGATCGTCGCGACGCCGGTTGTTGCGGCTTTGTCCGGTGCGGCGAACTGGACGACGCCGTTCATGGCGGGCGCGGCCTGCGCGCTGGTGAGTGCGGCGATGTGGGTAATGATCGACCCGGGGGCGGCGGACAGGCAGGAAGCAGTTCTTTTTTGAAAAAAAGAACCAAAAAACTTTTGTCTGTTATGGAGGCGCGACCAACAGATAAAAGTTTTTTGTTTCTTTTTTTCAAAAAAGAAATACTTTTTTCTTCTGTTCGAGGTTACATAATTTGAATATCCTCCAGCGACGCGCCCTGCTGCGTCAGGCTGCCTTGCTCGCCGGCGCGAGCCTGCTGCCGCGCCCCTTGTTGGCGCAGCCGCCCGGCGATCTTTGGTCGGTTGACGCCGCCGGCATCAAGGTCTCACGCGGCCTATGGCCGGGATCGGATCATCTGGCGCCCGGCGTTCATTTCGAAAACATTTTGCTGCGCATGCCGGACGGTGTGCATCTGAATGCGATCCTTTACTTACCGGCGCGGGAAGCGGGCGGTGCGCGGGTGGGCACGCAGCTTTCGGCCGATCCGTATCGCACCGAGCCGAACGGGTGGGCGGCGCGCGACATGACCGGCCAGGCGCTGGACGGGTTCGCGTCGATCTACCTGGACGTGCGCGGCTCCGGCGGGTCGGAAGGCGTGCCGGCCGATGAATATACGCTGGCTGAATATGACGACATCGTGCACGTGATCGAATGGATTTCGCGGCAGCCCTGGTCGAACGGGGCGGTGGGCATGTACGGCACGTCCTATTCCGCCTTCAATTCCATCTGGACGGCGGCGTATTACAAGCCGAAGGCGCTGAAGGCGATCTTCGTCAGCGGCGGCACGGACGACCGTTACACCGACGATATCCACAGCCCCGGCGGCATTCAGATGATGGTGGATAATTCCTGGGCGCTCGGCATGATTACCGACAACGCGACGCCGGGCGCGCCGCATTACGATCTCTACAACAAGGCGGCGATGGACAGGTGGAATACGCCGCCATGGCTGAGTATTTTTCTCAACAACCAGTTGGACGGCCCGCATTACCGGCGCGGGTCGCTGGCGCCGGATCAATACAAGCTGCTGACCATACCTGCGTATCTCTGCGGCGGGTATCTGGACATGTATCAAAACTACGTGCCGCGGATCATGAAACATGCGCCGGCCTTCACGCACGGCATTCTGGGACCGTGGCATCATGGCATGACCTGGCCGGGACCGGTGATGAACTGGCGCGCCATCCAGTCGCGCTGGTTCAACTATTTTCTCAACGACGTTCAGAACGGCGTGCCGGACGATCCGCGTGTGTCATTCTACATGCCGACCTGGCGGCGCGAGTCGTTTCGCGATGCGGGTGCCATTCCCGGCGAGTGGCGGTTTGCCAATGCGTGGCCGGATACGGTGTTTGATCCGGGCAAGAAATTCTTCCTGCGTCCGTCGCCGCAAATGGCCGGGTCCGCGGCGCCGCGCATGGACCCGGCGCCCGGGCAGGGGGGTGATCTGGCGGAAATGCCGCCAGACGCTGGTGCGCTGAAATTGCGCTACGCGCCGGCCACCGGGGGTTTCTCGGAGTCGATCGGGCCCAGCACGTATGAAGGTTATTACGGCCTCGATTCGCGGGAGGATGATGCCTGGGGGCTTTGTTTCGATACCCCAGTGTTGCCCGCGAAGCTGGAAATCCTGGGCTTCACGCGGGCGCATCTGTTTGTCGCGACGACGGCGCCGCAAGCCAACTGGATCGTGCGGGTGAACGATGTGGCGCCGGACGGCACGTCCTACATTGTTTCGTATGGCTTTATGAATGGCACGCACCGGCACTCGCATATAACGCCGGAGGCCATGGTTCCGGGCGAAATGGTGGTGCTCGCGTTCGATCTGTTCTGCAAGGGGTACTGTTTCCCGCCCGGCCATCGCCTACGCGTGGTGGTGACGAACGCCTATTTCCCGGTGGTATGGCCGTCGCCCTATCCCATGGTGACGACCTTGTTCACCGGCGGCGATCATGCCTCCTACATCGCGTTGCCGGTGCTCGGGCCGATGGCGAACCTGCCCGGGACGCTGCCGGTTCTGGCCGACAGCATCGGCAAGGATGCGGGCGACGCCATGACATCGTATCGGCGCACCCAGGACGTGGTCAGCGGCAAGACCAGCGCGGTGTTCCAGATGGGCAACGACGAAATTGGCTGCGAAGTGACCGACGCCGACCCCGCGCATGCGCTGCTGACGTTGAAGACAAGCGAGACTTTCAGGCCGCTGAACAGCAACCGGGTCATCGTAACGCACACCGAGGGCGCGTTGCGCAGCACGGTCGATACATTCCGCATGGATGTAACCTGCACGTTGATGGAGAACGGAAAGACTGTCCGGACGAGGTCGTGGAACACGGAGGTGAAACGCCAATTCGTATAAATCCGGATTTCTGAAGCACCTCTGGCGCCGGCCGCCTGCCGGCGCCGCTCGGGTCCATTCGACCGCCAGGCCCCGGCAACAGGCGCTACCTGGCCGCGTTTCAAGCACAAGGCCGCCAAAAACCGTTGACTCAGGGTGCGCCGCGGACAAACGTAGCAACGTAACGGCGTTCATGTGGGAAATGACGGCGCCATCGATTGTTCGCATGAACACCGTTGACATTGGCACGTCGCCGGTCAAATCTCAGATTGTTACACGTGGCGGGAGAATTTCAGTGTTCGAAATCAAACGGCAAGCGCTGATTTGGGGCGTGGCGGCGGCCTTTGCGGTAACCGGGGCGCAAGCGCATGCCATTAAGGTCAAGGGCAAGGCCAACCCGTACCTGTCGGGTCAACCAGCCGGAACAAACTGCTGCAGCGGCGACTCCGTGCCCGCGGAGAGTCCTGCCTTGGCGCTGGACAACGTTCAGGGCGGCGAGACGCTCACATTCTCCACGAAAGGCAGCGTCGGTTACGAGAAAGGCGGCGTTGCCCCGTCAGCCGATGGCTATACGAACCAGCCGCTCGACATGACCGCCGATTACGGCACAGGCCTGTCAGGTCCGCTCAACGTGTACACATCCGGCCTGGTTGGCGTTTTCACCAACGGCACCCAGCCGGTCGATCCGGCGCCACCGCAACTGAATAGCGGCGTGTCCTTCAAGACTCTCTCGCCCGGCCTGAACCAAATATTTTGGATCGGCGATGGGCTGACCGGCACCGGGACCGGCAAGAAGCAAAAGTTTATCGCCCCCGCCGGCGCAACGACGCTCTATTTGGGCGTCGCCGATGGCTTCGGCTGGGCCAACAACCCCGGAAAGATTACGGTCAAGATTCACGCCAAGCCCGCGAATGCCATAAAATAAAAGTTTTTTGGTTCTTTGTTTCAAAAAAGAACTACTTCGTTTCTTCCTTCGTTGGCACCAACCCGTAAGCCGCCACAAGCCCCCAAATATGCGCCGGCACCATGTTACGCATGCGCCGCGGGTGCCGCGCGCGCAGGTGCAGCACCGTTTCCACCGCCTTCATTTCGACACGCGTGCGCGCGAATTCCAGTCCGCGCGGGCCGATGCGCGGCATCAGCCATGCCATGATCGGGCGAAGCCAGTTTGGCATGCTGCGCACCGGCAGGCCGCCGGCGGCGAGCTCCACATTTTTCAAATAGCCGGCGACCGATGATGCGCGCTTCCCGGCGCTGGTGAGCGGGGTGAGCACGATTTCGTGGCCGAGGAGCGACAGCAACGCCTCGCCGCGGTCGTTTCGCACGATCAGCCATTGCGCGCCGCTGCCGGCCATGTAGCCGACGGTGATGTCGGCGAGCACGTTGGTGTAATCCACGCAGGTGCGGCAGGTGAGGGGAAAGAAGTCGGCCGGGAGTTTGGAAATCGGCAGGCGGAGGAACGGGATGCGACGAACACGGCCGTCGGTGAAGCGCAATTCGACGTGAAAGTCGGGCAGGAATTCGAGATAAGTGACGGTTTCGGGCGCGTCGGTCAGCAGGGCGAGGAATTCGTGGAAACGTTCCGTGGTCGTGTTGTCGGAGCAAGGGGTGCCAATGACGTAGAGCCGCTCGAAGCCGAGCTCCGCCTCCAAGGCGCGCAGGGCGTAGATTTGGCACGGAATGCCAATGATCGCGAGGCGCCGGTGGCCCAGGGCGCGGGCCGGCTCGAGCAACGCCAGCAGGGGGGCGTAGCCCATGCGCATGCCGCGGCATGGCGCCAGGTCCTCGGGGCGGGTGACCAGCACGGGCATGGGGCGCCAGTGGTCGGCGGGGTCGGGTGCCATGGTCAGCACGGCGTCGACGGCGCCGGTTTCCAGCAGGCGTTCGGCGATGCGGGTGGTGATGCCGGTCCATTGGGCGCCTTCACGCGGGGCGGCGAGGGCGGCGCGCAGCATGCGGCGGAAGGGGCCGAAGAACAGCTCGTCGGGGCGGGCGGGGTCGCGGGCGCGGCCGTGCACGGCGTGCTCCAGGGCGGGGTAGTTCGGCTTGATGAACTGGCAGGCGGTGGCGCAGCGTTTCGGCGCGGCGGTGCGGGAGATGCCGCAATCGGTGCACAGGCCGCGCGGGGCCGCGGGCGGAATGGCGAAGTTCGGGCCGGCCGGTGGCTGCATGTCCATCGTTGAGAGAAGAGCCCGGGTCGCGGCGGTTGGCTAGGGGCGCGCCTTCCGGATGATGCGTGCGCCGGCCAGGCGCGCGCCGCCGACCACCAGCAGAACGGCGGCCAGGTGGGCCAGCAGGTCCTCGTAGGTGGCGTCGAATGGATGGATGAGCGTGAGCACGACCGCGGCGGCGCCGGCGCTGGCCAGCCCCGCCAGGCTGGCGGTCAGCGCCGGCCGCAGCGGGCAGGCGCGCATGATTTGCCACATCAGCAGGGCGGCCAGCGGCACCGCGACCATGACGATGAAATACAGGCAGTCCATGCCGTGCATGGGCGGTTCGGGCTGGGTCCAGCCGATCGTGCGCAGGCGCAGGCAGCCCGCGGTACTGGCCGCGAGCCAAAGGGCCAACGGCGGCAGCGGCAGCAGCGCCCAGGCGGACGCGCGGCCGGGAACGCTGGTGCTGAAGGCGGCCCAGGCGGCGCAAAGGGCGGTCAGCAGGGCGCCTGCGAAACTCAGCCACATGTCGGGTGCCGCGGCCAGTCGGTGCCAGAGTGCGTCGAAATCCGCGAACAGGGCGAAAATGGCGACGACCCACGCCGCCGCACCGCCCCAGAGCGCGGCGCGGCGCCACGGGCTGGGCAGACGCCGCACCGGCTGCAATCCGCCGGACAAATGGTCGATGAGGGCGGCATAGCGGGCGCCGTCAGGCATCCTGGTCTCCCGACAGGCGATGGCGCAGGGCCAGGATGGCGCGGTGCAAATTCACCTTCAGCGCACCCTTGCTGCGCCCGGTGGCGCCGGCGGCCTCCTCCAGCGATCGCTCCCGCAGCGCCAGCAACTCCACCGCCTGGCGCTGGCCGGGCGGCAACGTGGCGATGGCTTCGGCCAGCAGCCGCGCCTGGTCGGCGCGATCGAGCGTCGCGTCCGCCTGCGGTTCGGTGCCGGGATGGTTGAGATAGGCGTCGTCGTCGGCGATTTCGCGGGCGCCGGTGCGGCCGTGCGTGCGCAGCGCGTCGACCGCGCGGCGCTGCGCGATGGCGCGCAGCCAGGGCAGGAAGGGGCGCGCCGGATCGTAGGTGGCGCGGGCGCGATGGATGGTGAGCAGGGTTTCCTGCACCACGTCATCGACGCGGTCCGCCGGAATACCCTGGCGGCGGACCATGGAAGCGGCCAACGGCGCACAGGCGCGCAGCAGCGCCTGGTAGGCGCGGGAGTCGCCGCTCTGCGACGCGGCCATCAGGGCCGAGAAGCCGGAATCCTCGGTCATGGGGCCGGCCGCCGGCCCGGCACGGTCGCGCGAGACGTCATGGAGCGCACATAGAACAGCCCAGCCGCCGCTTGGCCAGGGCGGGACGGCAGGCGGGACGGCATGCGGGGCGGCATGCGGGGCGGTAGGCTGGACGGTGCTTGCCGTCACGTGGTGGAGCGTTCCTGCGCCTGCAATCATGCGCTTCCTTGTTCGGCCGGCGCCCGGGCCAAGTTACCCCTCTAGGCCCTGGGCTTGGCCGTGGGCTCGGCATTGGCGTAACCGGCGGCAAGTGGGCGACGAATGGCCCGGCAAGGAGAAACTGGCATGACACGACGGGATTGGCTGCGAAACACGGGGCTTCTTGCGCTGGCGGGCGGCGCGGCCTGGCTTGGGGCACGCCGTACGGCCTCCGGCATGGACCATTTCACGGTAACCCATACCGATGCGGAATGGCGCAAGCTGCTCACGCCCGATCAATACGACGTGCTGCGCCAGCAGGGCACGGAGGCGCCGGAATCCAGTCCGCTGGATCATCAATTCGCCAAAGGCCGCTATGATTGCGCGGGGTGCGACCTGGCGCTTTTCACGTCGGACACGAAATTCGACAGCGGCACCGGATGGCCCAGCTTCTGGAAACCGCTCGATGGCGCCGTGAGTACCGCCAGCGATGACAGCCTGATGATGGCGCGCACGGAAGTGCATTGCAGCCGCTGCGGCGGCCACCTCGGCCACGTCTTCAATGACGGGCCGAAGCCGACCGGCCTGCGCTACTGCATGAACGGCGTCGCCCTGACGTTTGTGCCCGCGTGAGGCGCCGTAGCATGCGCGTCATGGCTGTGGCGGCCGCCCTGGCGCTCGGCGCCGGGTGGCTGATGGCGCGGGTGTCCGCGGCTGCCGCGGACGCCAAGGCAGTCCCGCCGCCGGGGCAAACCATGCCGGCCGCGAAAGGGCTGCAGACCGTGGTTCTCTCCGGCGGCTGCTTCTGGGGCGTGCAGGGCGTGTTCGAGCACGTGCAGGGCGTGGAGCGCGCGGTGGCGGGCTATGCCGGCGGCACGAAAGATACCGCCGACTATGAAACGGTCAGCTCCGGCACCACCGGACACGCGGAATCGGTGCAGGTCACCTACGACCCGTCGAAAATCAGTTTCGGTCACCTTCTGCAAATTTTCTTCAGTGTGGTACTGGACCCGACGGAGGTAAACCGCCAGGGCCCGGACGAGGGTACGCAATATCGCAGCGAGATTTTTGTCACGAACGCGGACCAGGCGGCGCTTGCGCGTGCCTATATCCTGCAACTGGACGCGGCCCGCGTGTTCGACGGAAAAATCGCGACGCGCGTGGAGGAATTGCCGGCGTTTTATCCGGCGGAGGCTTATCATCAGGATTTTCTCGTGACGCATCCGGATTATCCTTATATCGTCTATAACGACTTGCCAAAGGTGGCGGCGTTGAAGGCTGCCTTTCCGAAGGATTATCGGGAGACGGCTCGGCTTTCGGGGACGAAGAGTTAAGCAAGGAAGTATTTCTTTTTGAAAAAAAGAAACAAAAAACTTTTACTTTTTGTTGGGCCGATCAGCGAAGCGCCATCTGCCGCCGCGTCACCGGGCATCACCCCGACCGTGCCGGACGGATCCGCGCAGCCCCCAGGCTGGTCGACGAAGACCTCGCCGCCGATCCGGACCGAATCATCGAACGCCCCGAACTCTTCGTCACCATCCGCGAAGATTTCGCCATCGAAGGCGATCTCGCCACCCTCCCGGACGACTATGTCGGCTTCACCCGACGACCTCCCCGCCCTGGCGCCGCTACTTGACCTTCAAGCTCCAGACGATACCGTTGCCGTTCTTGCCGCCGAAATTCGTGGTGCCATACAAGGCGCCGCCAAGACCGAAAGTGGGCGGAACAGCGGGCAAATCGCCATCCATGGCACTATGGCTGGGCGACCGAGCGCCGCAATCGCCGCCGCAAGAGCCTTCGAACAGATAGAGCGGTTTCCAGCTCCAGGCGCTCCCGTGCCGCGCCGGCGGGGTCAGGCACCAGATATCACCGTTGCGCGGGTTTTCGCCGTTGTCGCCGTCACCCATGTAGGTTGTGCCGTATAAAACACCATTGCCGCCGAGCGTCATGCCGGGGCTCAGGCCAACCGTACCGCCTTCAAATCCATCGTAGGTATAGAGCACGTTCAGGCCCCAATTGTTGCCGTGCACCGGCGGCGTCACCTGGTCGATTGTGCCGAAATAAGTATTGGCGCCGCCCCACGCCGTCTGCACATAAACGTTCTGGCTTGCGTCCACCACCGGATCGCCCACCGGGTCACCGCCATCATTGGCGCCGGTAAACGTGTAGATGACCTTGAACGTCCCGGACGTGCTGAGCGAGAAAACCGTGCCACATCCCGGGTCACTGTTATTTTCACATTGGACATTGCCGCCGCCGGCTAGGGTGATGCCGTACAAGGTCGTACCGGAGAGTGTCAGGTTGGTCGGCGCCGTGCCGTCGCTGTAATTCACGAACGCATGCAGGATCGACATGGCATACGCCCCGTTATCCGGCTTCAAGGTGTAGACCGCGCCGGTCCCGGCCGCCTGCGTGAGCGCTTCCGCAACGCCATACAGATTGCCGGAGGCGTCTTCCGCCACGCCATCGAACGGCGTGTCGATCGGGTCGGTCAGTTGAAAGGCATAGAGTACCGAAAAGCTCCGGGTTCCATTGACCGGTGGCGACAGACGCCACACGGTTCCCAGGCCATAAGGCTCCTGTTCGGTCTCGACACCACCGGAGATCGCAACGCCAATCAGGGCGCCCGACGGATCGATCAGAACGCGTCCGGTCGGGTAGGCGCCATCCGCGCCGCCCGTGAATGAATACAGCACCCGGGATTGCCACGCGCCACTGCCGCCCGTCGGCGGCGTATATTCCACCACCGCGCCGCAAGGGGCGTCCGGGCATGTATGGGCGCCGGCGGAGTCGCTGGTGCCGTAAAGGTTGCCGGACGGATCGGCGGCCAGCGGTCCGCCATATGTTCCGGTCTGCGTCGGCCACACCGGGAAGGTATAGCGGATTTTGTCCTTCGCCGCCGCCACGGCCGTGGCTGAAAAAGCGAGCGAGACAAGACCGAGCGTCAACCCGGCGCAGCGGCGCGTCGAAAAAATTGCCTGCACTGGTGTTGCCCCCCGGAATTGACAGCTTGCCGCAATACTTTGCCGGACCGGCCCCCTTGTCAATCATGTTTGTTGCCGAACGCTGACGGTATCAGCGTGCTGCCGCCAAGGAATCTTGCGACATGCCTGCGGAAAAGAATAGCGAAGCAAGCAGTTCTTTTTTGAAAAAAAGAACCAAAAAACTTTTGTCTGTTGAGGGTCGCTTCCATTAGAGCATTATCAGCCTGACTGGAATCGTGCCTATCGAGCCGGCGGCCTGAGGGCTGATGAAATGCTCGCTCAAACAAAGAGCTAGAGCGGCCTGACGGAGGGTGCCGATTTTCCAGTCAGACTGAAGCCGCTCTAGCATCCGTTGGCCATGCCCATGGTCCGGCAACACGACCCAGGCATCGATATGAAACGGCTGCAGCGCCAGTCCGCCCGCACCGCATCGCGCAATGCCACAATTCCCACCACCAACAATTCCGCGCGCCGGTCCCGCAGATTGACCGCGCGGAAATAGGTGTCCCGGGTTAATGCCAAGTCCGATACCGAAACGGTAATCAACGAATTTTCACAAGATACCAATGCTCCCGGGGGAGCTGTTGCGTTGGTGTATTTGGCAGACATTCTGTACGGTATCGCAGAATAGGGAGGGGCGAAAAACCCCGGTGAAACGACGATGCCATCAAATCTTACCCCCTAAAAAGCAAAAGTTTTTTGGTTCTTTTTTTCAAAAAAGAACTACTTCCTTTTGACTTCCTCCCTACTTCGCCTCCCGCCGCCAAGCCAACAGCGCCAGCCCCAGCAACAACGGCAGGGCCCCCCAGGCCGGCATCAACGGCACCGTATCGACCCCGGTCACCAGATGCGCATCCCGCCGCCGCAGCCCGATCCATCCCGGCCCTGCCGCGGTGTCGTGCGCCCCCACGCGCACGATCCGCGGCGTCCCGGATGCCCCCAGCCACGCGACACCCCCGCCGCTGGCGTGCACCAGCGGTCCCAGCCGGTCGGCGGTGGCGCGCAGGTCGGCGTATTCCAGCGGATTGTCCTGACCGGCGGCCGCGAACGCGAGGTGATGCCCGTCCTCCACCCGCCACACGCCGGGGGCTGCCGCGTCCATGGCGCCGTCCGCCTGCCCGGGCGCTGTTTCGGCCAGCGCCAGCGTGCGCTTCGGCCCGTCGGGCGGGGTGATTTGCGCGCCGATGGCGGCCGCGCCGGTCACGGTGCGCCGCTGCACGACCAGGCGTTTGTTGTCGATGCGGGCGGTCAGCCGATCCTCGTCCAGTTCCGGCTCGCCCATCAGCCAGTGCGCCACCCGGCGCAGGAATTCCGCCTGCGGCCCGCCGCCCTGATGCCCCCGGCTCCACAGCCAGATCTGGTCGGACAGCAGCATGGCCACCCGCCCTTGGCCCACATGATTCAGCACCAGCAGCGGCGCGCCCGAGGGCCCGGTCATCAGCACCTGCCCGGTCACCTCCTCGGTGGCGATGGCGCGATACCAGCTCCCCCAGCTCGGCGGCGCCGCCCCTTCATTCGCCCCCGACAGCCCCGCGGTCACCGGATGGCGCGCCCCGAGCGCTGTCACGAACGGCCGGAACTGCCCGGTCAGAATCCCGTCCCCGGCGGTGGGCGCATGCGCCGGCAGCACGTCGCCGAGTGGCGTCTGATCCAGACTGTTCTGCCCGGCGAACTCCGGCCCCGCGGTCAGCAGCAGCGCACCCCCGCGCCGCACATAGTCGGCGATATTGCGCAAATACACGTGCGGCAGAATCCCCCGATCGGTAAACCGGTCGAGAATAATCAGGTCGAAACTGTCGAGCTTCTCCTGAAACAATTCGCGCGTCGGAAACGCAATCAGCGCCAGCTCGTTCAGCGGCGTCATGTCGTCCCGCTCCGGCGGACGCAGAATGGTGAAGTGCACCAAATCCACCGCCGGATCGGATTTCAGCAGGCGCCGCCAGGTGCGCTCGTCCAGGGTCGGCTCGCCGGACACCAGCAGCACCCGCAACCGGTCGCGCACCCCGTTGATCTGCACCACGGCCCGGTCGTTCAGCGGCGATGCCTCCCCTTGCGGCGGCGGCGTGGAGAATTCCAGCACGGTGGGACCGGCGCGGGTAATATCCACCGGAACGGTCTGCACCTCGCCCACCGGCACCGTGCGGTCCTCCGGCGGCGCGCCATCCCGGCGCAACGTCAGCGTCGCGGTGCCCCCGGGCGCCCCCTGTCCCAGATCCTCCACCTCCACGCGCAGATTGAGCGTGCGCCCGACAATGCCGTAGCCCGGCGCTTCCAGCACCCGCACCCGGCGGTCCCATTCCTCGCCGCGCGCCGGGATCAGGGCGTGCAAGGGTTCCGCCGGCGCGGCCTGCGGCAAATCATGCACCTGCCCGTCGGTGATCGCTGCAATCCCGGCCAGCCGGTCGGCCGGGATATCGGCCAGCGCCCGCTGCACCTCGGCCCACAATTGCGTGCCCTCAGACCCGCGCTCCGGCACGCTCACCTGCCGCAGCTCCAGGTCCGGCATCCGGGCCGCCTGGTCGCGCAGACTATCGGCGGCGCGGTCCGCAAGCCGGGTGCGGTCGCCGACCTGCATCGACGCGGACCGGTCCACCGCCACGAGAAAAATATCCCGCAACCCCTGCCGCGTTTCGCGCACCAGCGTCGGTCCGGCGAGCCACGCCAGCAGCACCGCGAACGACGCCGCCCGCGCCCACGCCCCGCGCGCCCGGCGCCAAATCCCAACCCCGGCCGCCGCCACACAAAGCACCGCCAGCAGCAGCAGCAGCGCCGCCGGCAAGCCTGGTTCGAAGCGAAGGGCGGCAATGGCTTGGGTCATGCCCGGCTATATAGCGCGTAGCCGGTTGAAGATGGGACCCCCTTCCGCCCGTTCCGAAGCGTCTGCCCGAAAAGGCGTGATGGCCCCCAAGCGCGCCTTTTCCGACAGACCCTCAGGGCTTGGCCACCATGAGATAGAGCGCCGATATCAAAGGCACCGTCGCAACAATGCCCCAGACCAGCCACCGCCGGCTATTCCGCCAATACGCATCCGGAATCGGCCCGCCCTCCGCAAAAGCGCGCGCCTGCCGCGCCTGCCGGACCTGAATCGGCACCAGCATGAACAGCCAGATCATGCCCGACACCAGAAACAGCGCCTCCGACCCCGCCAGCCACCCCGCCGCGAACGGCGGCATGCCGCCCACATGGGCCGCCCCGAACCCGCCGCCCACAATCAGCACAATGCCGCCGAGCGTGAAAAACCAGTCGGTCACCGTCACCAGGTATTGAGCGTGCGCAATGATGCGCGGATCGCCCGACCTGTCGGCAAACACCTTCCAAAACGAGGTAACGGTCACATTGCCGATGAGCACAACCACCCCAAGCAAATGCAGCGTCTTGAGCACGTCGTACAGCATGGGCGCGGGCGTTTGTCCGATGGTTGCCCTGCGTCTACCCTGCTACCGCCCGGCGCGCCTAGGGGCGAGGCAGTAGGGTAGGGAAGCAGTTCTTTTTTGAAAAAAGCACCAAAAAACTTT
>CAJCIS010000233.1 GCA_903970435.1 Acidobacteriota bacterium
CACGGCCGCCAGAAGTTCCACCGCCGTGCCCACCGGCCGGCGCAACCACCCGGGCGCCAATTCGGTCAGGAAATAGGCAATGCCGAACGCCAGCGGCACCGCGAGCAACAATGCCAGGAGAGAACTCAGAACGGTGCCGTAAACCGAAACAAGGGCGCCGAAACGTTCTGTGACCGGATTCCAGGCGGGCGAGACGAGAAAGCCGAACCCGGCCGCACGAAAGGCCGGCAGCCCGCCCAGGAACAGCAGCACCAGGATGGCGCCCAGCAGCAACAGCACGAAAGCGCCGGCCGCGTGCACCAGCGCGGCGAAGATCGCATCGCCGACGTTGCGATCACGCCGGAAGCGGGCTGCGGCAACACCGGCGGCAAGGGTCTGCGCCACGATTGCCGCCCGCCGCCGCGCCTACATCAGCCCCGCCTGCTTCCAGGACGCGATCACCGCCACCTTCACTTTCTCCGGCAGCGGCACGTATTGCAAACCGAGTGCGGCATCGTCGCCCTTGGTCAAGGCCCAATCGAAGAATTTCGTCACCGCGGCACCGCGCGCCGGGTTGGCCGGGTTGGTCGGCAACAAAACGAACGTCGCGGATTCGATCGGCCAGGCGTTGGCACCCGGCATATTGTTCATATCCACCGCGAAGTTCGCAACACCGGTCCAATCGGCGGCGGCGGCGGCGGCGGCAAAGGCTTCCGGTGTTGCCGTAACGAACCTTCCGTCATGGTTCTGCAACTGCACGATCGTCAGATGGTTGAGCGTCGCATAGGCGCTTTCCACATAGCCCAAGCCGCCCTCGGTATTTTTCACGGCGCCCGCCACCCCGGCGGTTCCTTTCGCACCTGTGCCGGCCGGCCAACTGACCGCCTTGTCCACGCCAACCTTCGCCTTGAAGTCCGGGCTCAGCTTGGCGAGGTAGCCGGTAAAGACGTAGGTGGTGCCGGATCCATCGGCGCGGTACACCGGCGCAATCGCCAGGTCGGGCAGTCTAATCCCCGGATTGACCGCGGCGATCGCAGGATCGTTCCAGTTTGTGACGGTGCCGAGATAGATGTTGGCCAGGATCGCGCCTGTCAGCTTCAGTGTGTTGGAGGACAGGCCTGGGACATTGATGGCGATGTCCACCGCGCCAATGACGGTCGGGAATTGCAGCAGCCTGTTCTGCGACAATTTGGCAGCCGGCACCGGTGCGTCGCTGGCGCCGAAATCCACCGTGCGCCGCATCACCAGTTCCTGCCCGGCACCCGACCCAACGCCCTGGTAATTGAGCGTGACCCCCGTGGCGGCATGGGAAAGATCCGCCCACTTGCCGTAGACGGGCTGTGCCAGCGTGGAACCGGCGCCGGTGATCTGCTGTGCGTTCGCCGGCGCGGTGGAAAACACCAGTCCGGCGACAGAGCAAGAGCCAGCCCAAGCCCAAACGGCAAGTGCCACGGCAGCGCGGATGGGATACATGCAGTCTCCTGCGGTGTCAGGGAGGTGCGCCGGCGGGCCCGGGGCCGGCGCGGGCGGACCCTAGCGGGCCAACATGACAGCAGGATTTCAGTTTTATGAAGCTTTTATGACAGCCGCGGGGAGCCCAATTGCTGGTTGAAGACGGCATCCAGCCGCACGCCGTCAACGCCGCCGCCAGACAGGCTATTGCCACCGCGCAAGCCGGCGGCTACGAAGCGCGGCTTGACGGGCGCGTAGCTCAGCGGGAGAGCACTACCTTGACACGGTAGGGGTCACAGGTTCAATCCCTGTCGCGCCCACCACGCCCGCAAAAAAGTAAGTTGTTCTTTTTTGAAAAAAAGAACCAAAAAACTTTTGCTCTTGGTGAAATCCCCAACGTATCGGCCACGTCCCCGAACCTTTGTGCAGGCGCAGGGATAAGAGTTTTTTGGTTGTTTTCTTCAGAAAAGAACATTCTTCCTTCGGTGCGAGCGCATAATGGACCGATTGACGTTATTCGGCCTGATCGCGGTGTCGATGATGCTCGTATTCTACGCTTTGGAATCCCGCAGCCACTGGTACATTCTTGCCTTCGCCGGAGCCTGCGCGCTCGGCTCCGCGTACGGCTTTCTTCAGGGGGCATGGCCGTTCGGCGTGGTGGAAGCCATTTGGTCGCTGGTAGCGGTCCGGCGGTGGCGCAGGGTGGGCGGCCCGGCCAATACCAACAGACGGTAATTTCCTCTTGTTCGCGGGGACAATGCGTTTTGTCCCGCTTGACGCAACAAACTTGTTGCGCTGAGGTGGCTTCCGGGGCAAGGGTCCGGCGGTCGTCCGTCCGTCTGTGGCTGCCGGCGCCACGGACGCGAAAGGACACGAGATGGGATCAACGAACGGGCTCTGGTTTGCCGCCGCGCTGTTGCTTGCCGGGGGCACCCGCGCCGCGCAGGCGCAGATTAACGCAAATCTCTATACGACCTACGCGGTAACCGATTCAGGCCAGGCTGTCAGTTGGGTTACCTGCGGCTCCACACAGGGCTCCGAGGGATGCTACGGCTCCGGATCGCTGACGCCGTTCGGAAAAGTGTGCGCCATGCTGGAAGATGCGGCTGTCATCAAGGGCGATACGGTCACCCAGCATGTCTATGTCATGGACAGCCACCACAAGGGCGGCAGCAGCGCCTATCTGGACGTCTATGTAAAGAAGGACGTGATATCAAACTCCTACGATACGACAACATTCAAGTTACAGAAGAGGGTCGAGCTGAATATTCCGGGCGGCCTGAATGTTACGTGTTACGCCGCCGAAAACCCGGTCGCCGTTTATCTCGGCACCAGCACGGGCACAAACGCCGTCGCCGTGAACAAGATGGACCTTACGGTGCAGAGCCTCGGCGGCTTCTCCCCGCCTATCCCGGTGTCGTCGATCCAGGCCGATTATCGCGGCTTCGTCACGATCAACTTCGCCGAGGGCGAGGAGAGCGGATTTTACCTGATCGGCCCCAACGGAAGCGGCGAAGAAGACGGCGGCGGCAACCAGGTTCTGCTCAACGACCTGAACGGATATATTCCTTAATGGAGTGTTGAGGTAAGGAACGAAGTGTTTCTTTTTTGAAAAAAAGAAGGGGCTGGCCTAGATAAGGGTGAAGTAAAAACTGCGGTTGTTGTTGAGCCGTCTGATATGTGGATAAGTGGCCCGTCGATCAGTTCCTCAGGTGACGAAATCTCGACCGGCCACTTATCCACATATCAGACGGCACCGC
>CAJCIS010000234.1 GCA_903970435.1 Acidobacteriota bacterium
GATGTTGACCGTCGCGTTTTGCCTTCGGCGACCGGGGGCTTCGCCCCCTGGACCCCCACCGGCGGCACGCCGGTGGGGGGTGCAGGGGGGTGAAACCCCCCGCCCGCCGGAGGCGATGCCGATGAGTTGCCAACCGAAAAAAGAATTAATTCAAGAAAGAAGCGCCGCTTCCTCCTCCTGTCGCGCCGCCACCCGAGAAAATTCCATCACCCCATCGTCCACCCGCCCAAATCGCAGTGCTATCAGATCACGCGCGTAATTCTGGTGCATTTTCCAGGGCACTTTCGTGCCTTGCCGCGGCAGCGCGTGCAGTGCCCGCTGCACGTAGCCGGACGTGAAATCCAGCCAAGGCTCAACATCGACCTCCGCATTCTTCAGGCGCGGCGTACAGGCCGCAAACCCGTGACGATCCATATGGTTCAGCAGCCGGCACACATATTCGCACGTCAAATCGCATTTCAATGTCCACGACGCATTCGTATAGCCGAACGCGGATGCCAGGTTCGGCACGTCGCTGTACATCATTCCTTTATACGTCAAGGTTGCCGGAAAATCGATCCGCTGCCCATCCACGCTCACCTCGAGCCCCGCCAGGAACAGCATTTTCAACCCGGTCGCCGTCACAATGATGTCGGCCGCCAGTTCCTTGCCGGACCGCAGCAAAATGCCGCCTGGCGTAAACCGATCGATCTGGTCCGTCACCACCGATGCGTCACCCGCGTTCAGCGACGCAAACAAATCCGAATCGGGCACCAGGCACAGGCGCTGGTCCCACGGATTATAGCGCGGATTGAAATGGGTCGCCACATCGTAGTCGGCGCCGAGCTCCTTTTGCGCCAGCCGCAGAATTTCCGCTTTCACGCGATCGGGGTATTTGCGCGCGAGGCGGAAGAAATGCATGCCCAGCAGCACATTGCGCCACCGCGTCATGGCATAGGCCAGCCTGGCCGGCAGGCGCCGCCGCAACCGGTTGGCAAACGCGTCCTCCGCCGGCCGCGACACGACATAGGTCGGCGACCGTTGCAGCATCACCACATGGCCGGCTTTCCGCGCCAGTTCCGGCACCAACGTCACCGCCGTCGCACCGCTGCCGATGACGACAATGCGCTTGCCGGCATAATCGAGATCCTCCGGCCAATGTTGCGGATGAATGATCAGCCCGGCGAACTTGTCCTGATCGGCAAACGCCGGCGCATAGCCGGAATCGTAATCATAATACCCGCTGCACATGAAGAGGAAATTGCACGTATAACGCACGATGTCGCGCGACTCTCCCTGCTCCGCCTCCACCATCCAGCGCGCGTCGGCCGTCGACCAGCGCGCGCGTTTGACCATGTGCCGGTAGCGTATCTTGCGGTCGATCCCGTATTCGGCCGCGGTATCACGCACATATTTCAATATGGACGGCCCATCCGCAATCGCCTTCGCCTCCCGCCAAGGCTTGAAGCGATAGCCCAAGGTGTACATATCGGAATCAGACCGAATTCCCGGATACCGGAACAGGTCCCAGGTGCCGCCGATCGACGCGCGCCC
Organism: Acidobacteriota bacterium; assembly: GCA_903970435.1. Classification (GTDB taxonomy): domain Bacteria; phylum Pseudomonadota; class Alphaproteobacteria; order Acetobacterales; family Acetobacteraceae; genus CAJCIS01. The sequence goes on from CAJCIS010000234.1 coordinate 1,534, forward strand.
TTCCAGAATGACGTAGGACTTGCGGGGCGTGTTGTGCTGCAAATGATAACCCGCGCTAATCCCGGAAAGCCCCGCGCCCACCACAATGACATCGAAATGTTCAATCAAGGCCCAACCTCCAGGATTCTCGCTCGGCTGCCGCTATCGCTTCACGCATGAACAAATGAGGTCGCTCGTAACAGGTAAAAGTTTTTCGGTTCTTTTTTTCAAAAAAGAACGGCTTGCCTACGTGGGAAATCCCCCCTCAAAAACAAACTTGTCCACCCGTTCCCGCCCATTAGGCGCCTCCCGCGCCTGCAAAGCCTCCGGCAGCATCGCCTTGTCGCCAAGCCGGCCAACCGCGATCGCCGCCTCAACCCGATAGTCATCGGGCACGTGCAGTTCCAAAGCCGCGCGCGGCATGTCGAATCCCGCCATGCCATGCGCGTGCCACCCCATCGCGGTCGCCTGCAAGGCCAGGTTGGCCCACGCCGCGCCCGTATCGAAACTGTGGCTGTAGCTGGGCACGGCAGCGTCGCGCCCCGGCGGATGCGTCGTGGTTTGCGACACCACCACCATCAACACCGCGGCGCGCGCGGCCCAGACCTGGTTCGAAGCCCGCAGCAGCCCGAAAAAGACGGGCCACGCCGGCGTGTCCCGCCGTGCGTAAAGAAAGCGCCAGGGTTGCGAATTGGAACTGCTCGGCGCCCACCGCGCAGCCTCAAATAAGCGCAGCAGGTCCGGCTCGGACATGGCCTCGCCGGTAAAGGCGCGCGGCGACCAGCGCTGCAGGAAGATCGGCTCGATCTCATGGTCGGAAATGCGGGTTTCAAACTGGGTCATGCTGGGCTCGCGCGTTTGCGCGTGTTACGGGGCAGCACCGTCGCGGCGTCAAGCGGCCGGGGGGCCACGAAGTTTCTTGCATGCCACCGCGGCGCGCGCGCAGCATGTCATGGCGCGCCCTAAGATAACCCCCGAACCCCCATCATATTGTGTTGCGGCCACAGGTTGCGCCCATATATAGTAATTCGCTTGACGCGGTGGAGGGCTGGGGCAGGATGGACGGCATGACGAATCGAGACCTGGACCCAGAACCGGGTCTTCCCTGGGGAGACGCCGCCTTGCTCGACGATGCCGTGCAGATCAAAGGGGGCCATCAGGTCCGCGTGGACCGGTCGCGCGACGCGCTGCTCACCGAATTCGGCCGCGCCACGCTCGACGACCGCTATCTCATGCCCGGCGAAACCTATCAGGACCTGTTCGCCCGCGTCGCCAGCTTCTACGGCGACGACCAGCCGCACGCCCAGCGCCTGTACGACTATATCAGCCGCATGTGGCTGATGCCGGCCACCCCGGTGCTGTCCAACGGCGGCACCGCCCGCGGCCTGCCGATTTCCTGCTTCCTCAATGAGGCGAGCGACAGCCTCGACGGCATCGTCGACCTGTGGAACGAGAATGTCTGGCTTGCCAGCAAGGGCGGCGGCATCGGCAGCTATTGGGGCAATTTGCGCTCCATCGGCGAAAAGGTCGGCCAGAACGGCAAAACCAGCGGCGTCATTCCCTTCATCCGGGTGATGGACAGCCTCACCCTGGCCATCAGCCAGGGCTCGTTGCGGCGTGGGTCCGCGGCGGTCTATCTGCCGATTTGCCACCCCGAAATCGAGGAATTCGTCGAAATCCGCCGCCCCACCGGCGGCGACCCCAACCGCAAGGCGCTCAACCTGCACCACGGCATCCTGGTGTCGGACGATTTCATGCGCGCCGTGGAGCAGGACCTGCCGTGGGCGCTGCGCTCGCCGAAGGACAAGGCCATCGTGCGCCAGATCCAGGCGCGCGCGCTGTGGATCCGCATCCTCACCGCGCGGGTGGAAACCGGCGAGCCGTACCTGGTGTTCTCCGATCACGTGAACAATGCGCGGCCGCAGCAGCAAAAGCTCGCCGGCCTCGAAGTCAAAACCAGCAACCTGTGCAGCGAAATCACCCTGCCGACCGGGCTCGACCATCACGGCGAACAGCGCACCGCCGTGTGCTGCCTGTCCAGCCTGAACCTGGAAACCTGGTTCGAGTGGAAGGACCATCCGCTGTTCATCGAGGACACCATGCGGTTCCTCGACAACGTGTTGCAGGATTTCATCGACCGCGCGCCCGCCGGCATGGCACGGGCGAAATATTCGGCCATGCGCGAACGCTCCGTCGGCCTCGGCGTCATGGGCTTCCACTCGTTCCTGCAATCGCAGAACGTTCCGTTCGAGGGCGTCATCGCCAAGGTCTGGAACAAGCGCATGTTCGCCCATATCCGCGCCCAGGCCGACGCCGCCTCGCGCCTGCTGGCGGAGGAGCGCGGCGCATGCCCCGATGCCGAGGAATACGGCATCATGGAGCGCTTCTCCAACAAAATGGCGATTGCCCCCACCGCGTCGATTTCGATCATCGCCGGCAACGCCAGCCCCGGCATCGAGCCGATCGCGGCAAACGTATTTCTGCAAAAAACCCTCTCGGGCAGTTTTTCGGTCCGCAACCGTCACTTGCAGAAATTGCTGGAAGCCCGCGGCCAGGACAATGACGAGGTGTGGTCCTCGATCACCACCAGCAAAGGCAGCGTGCAGCACCTCGATTTTCTGACCGAACAGGAAAAAGCGGTGTACAAAACCGCGTTCGAACTGGATCAGCGCTGGATCATCGAGCACGCGGCCGACCGCACGCCCTATATTTGCCAAAGCCAGAGCGTGAACGTTTTCCTGCCGGCGAACGTGCACAAGCGCGACCTGCACGAAATTCACATGATGGCGTGGAAGCGCGGCGTGAAAAGCCTATATTATTGTCGCTCGCTGTCCATTCAGCGCGCCGATACCGTGAGCGACATGCCCAAAGGGGTAGCATCATCCCCCGACATGCAAATGGCAAACGACATGGCGCCTTTGCCGCTCGTGGCGCGGTCGGCGAAGAATTATGAAGAGTGCCTTGCTTGTCAGTAGGAAGAAAGCAGTTCTTTTTTGAAAAAAAGAACCAAAAAACTTTTGCTCCTGGCAGCCGCGCCTACGCGGCAATCTACTGAATCCTTAAACAGATAAAAGTTTTTTGGTTCTTTTTTTCAAAAAAGAACGACTTGCTTCCTTGCCTTTTGGAGTTCTTGCCCGTGAACGACGAGCGGCCCGTGCAGTTCAATCTGCTGACCGAAAACCCCGTCTACAAGCCGTTCCGCTATCCCTGGGCCTACGAGGCGTGGCTCACCCAGCAGCGCGTGCACTGGCTGCCGGAGGAAGTTCCGCTCGCCGACGATGTAAAGGACTGGCACCGCAATCTGACCGACGCGGAACGCAACCTGGTCACCCAGATCTTCCGATTCTTTACGCAATCGGATGTCGAAGTGAACAACTGTTACATGAAGCACTACAGCCAGGTCTTCAAGCCGACCGAAGTGCTGATGATGCTCTCGGCGTTCTCCAACATCGAGACCATTCACATCGCCGCCTACAGTCATCTGCTCGACACCATCGGCATGCCCGAAATCGAGTATCAGGCGTTCCGCCGTTTCAAGGAAATGAAGGATAAGTACGATTATATGCAGTCGTTCCGGGTCGATAGCAAGCATGAAATTGCCAAGACACTGGCCGCGTTCGGCGCATTTACCGAGGGATTGCAGCTTTTCGCCTCCTTCGCGATCCTGCTGAACTTCCCAAGATTCAACAAACTCAAGGGGATGGGCCAGATCGTCTCCTGGTCGGTGCGCGATGAATCACTGCACTGCGATTCGATCATTCGCCTCTTCCGCACTTTTATTTCGGAAAATCCCGAGATATGGACCGAGGAATTGAAGCGCGAGCTTTATCTTACCTGTGCCACCATCGTAGATCATGAGGACGCTTTCATCGATCTGGCCTTCGAACTTGGCCCGGTCCAGGGCCTGAATGGACAGGACGTGAAAAGTTACATCCGCTTCATTGCGGACCGCCGCCTGATGCAACTGGGTCTCAGCCCGCTGTTTCACGTGAACAAGAATCCGCTGCCCTGGCTTGACGACATGCTGAACGCCGTGGAACACGCCAATTTCTTCGAGAATCGCGCGACTGAATACAGCCGCGCCTCAACCGTCGGTACTTGGGAGGAAGCGTTTGGCGATGAGGCGATTGTGGAACACGCCGCAATCTCGCGTGTCGCGCCAGCTTATCTTGCCGATTAGGCGATGAGACAGTGTCTTACCACTTGCGTTATTTTGGCGTTGTCCACAATTATGAGCCGATGGGCGGCCTAGAGTCTTCACCCAGATGGGTAGCGGTGCTGATATGAGTGAGTTCGCAGAGGCAGATCTGGATATCGGTGAATCCCGCGAACGCGGTAGCGCCGCCGCGCGGCATGGAAGACGCCTGTCCGACAAGATCCTCGTCGCGTTTCACCACGCCTGCGACGCGCAGGACCTCGTCGTTGCTGAACAGTTGCTCAAGACCCTGGAATCGATGCTCACGCGCCGCGGCGTGCCGGCCGAGCAGAACCGGCGCCGCGCCCTCGAAAGCCTGGTCGCCGCTCATGAGCGGCTCTGGCACCTGCGCCACAGGGAAAAGTAGGGAGCGAAGAAAGCAGTTCCTTTCTGAAGAAAAACCACTTTTGCTCCTGATGCAATCCCCGGCGTCTCGGCCATGGCCCTTAACCTCCGTGCAGGCGCAATGACAAAAGTCTTTTGGTTCTTTTCTTCAGAAAAGAACATTCTTCCTTCTTAAGTGTTGATATTACTGATGTAATTACGTCAGTCTGCCGCCCGCCCGTAGCACCGCATCCGCCGCCGGCGTAAAACCCTTATCCTGGTGCAGCACCAATCCGGGCACCAACCGCACCCCCCCGCGGCCCAGAAATTTTCCCTGCAAGATGAGCAGCTTGGCCGGCCTATTGGCGCGCGGCCACAACGGAATCACCGCTATGTCCCCGCATTTGGCGGCCGACAAGGCCGCCAGCGCCTCCACCAGCGCGCTGCCCGGCAGAATCAGGCTCACCGTGCCGCGCGGCCGCACGGCGCGGGCCAGCCGCTCGACCCACACCGCCAGCAGCCCGGGCTGCGCCTGCTTGGCCGCGCGGCGGAGCGGCACCGGTGAAGCGGTGCCGGCCGGATCGTGCCACGGCGGATTGGCCAGCGCGTGGTCGAAGCTTGCCGCGCTCCGCCATGCCGTCACGTCGGCCGCCTCGGCCCGCAGGCCGGTGAAGCCGTTGGCGGCGAAGTTTTGCGCGGCCACCGCGGCCAGCGCCGCATCCCGCTCCAGCCCCAACCCGGTCACTTCCGGCACCCGCGCGGCCAGGCACAGCAAACCCGCCCCCGCGCCGCACCCCGCTTCCAGTATCAGGTCGCCGCGTCGCGCCGGCACGCTGGCCGCGAGCAGAACCGGCTCCAATCCCGTCCGGTAGCCTTCGGCCGGCTGATCGTAGCGCACCCTTCCATCCAGCAACGTGCCGGCGGTCAGCTTCACGTCTCGCCCGCGTCCTGCAGAATGCGCCGGGCGCGGCTCGCATCGTCGTCCGCGACCACCAGCCGGCGCGGGAAGGCGCCGATCGACCCCTCGACGGCGCTCACATGGCCGTCCAGCAATTCGGCGCCGATGCCGGCGTCGCGCAGCAGCGACACCAGGAAACTCAAGCGTATCGGGTCATTGCTCTTCACCAGAACCTGCATCGCGCCTCTCCGCCACCGCCGCCGGCAGCCTTATGGCGGCCCGCACCGCTTGGCCAACAGCTTTTGACAAGCGGACCGCCCGCTTGACCATGTGGGAAACCCCGCCGATATCGAGAGCAAGGCTTTGGGAGACGATTTTGGTGCGCGCCGCCAGCCTGCCGACCGATTTGCAGGACGTGCCGGCGCCGGACAGCCTGGACGCGCCGCCCGATGATGCTCTCGCGGACCTCGCCGCGCTGGTCGCCGACGATCTTCTCGCCTGCAACCGGGTCATTGTGCAGCACATGCAGAGCGAGGTGGAACTGATCCCGCGCCTCGCGGCCCACCTGGTCGCCGCCGGCGGCAAGCGCCTGCGGCCGATCCTGACCATCGCCACCGCCCGCATGTGCGGCTATGGCGGCGGCCAGCGCCACGTGAACCTGGCCGCCTGCGTCGAATTCATCCACACCGCGACCCTGTTGCACGACGACGTGGTGGACGGCAGCCAACTCCGCCGCGGCCTGGCCAGCGCGAACGCGGTGTTCGGCAACGAAGCCAGCGTGCTGGTGGGCGACTTCCTGTTCTCCCGCGCCTTCCAGCTGATGACCGCGGACGGCAGTCTCGATGTCCTGCGCATCCTCTCCGACGCCGCCGCGACCATCGCCGAGGGCGAGGTGCTGCAACTGGTGACGCAGAACGACCTGTCCACGACCGAGGCGCGCTACCTCGACGTCATCCAGGGCAAGACCGCCGCCCTCTTCGCCGCGGCCTGTCAGGTGGGCGCGGTGGTGGCGAACCGTCCGGCGGCCGAGGCGCTGGCGCTGTCCGACTACGGCACCGCCATCGGCATGGCGTTCCAACTGGTGGACGACGCATTGGACTACGCCGCCGACCAGCGCATGCTCGGCAAGACGGTGGGCGACGATTTCCGCGAGGGCAAGATTACCCTGCCGGTGCTGGCCGCCTATCACGGCGGCACGGCGGAGGACCGGGCGTTCTGGTGCCGCACCATCGAGGCCAGCGAGCAGACCGACGACGACCTGGAGCATGCCCTGGTGCTGATGGCCCGCACCGGCGCGATCGACGCCACGCTGCGGCGCGCGGCGCTCTATGCCGAACAGGCGAAGGCGGCGCTGGTGAGCTTCCCCCCGTCAGCCCTGCGGCGGGGATTGGTTGCGGTTGCGGACTATACAGTGCAGCGCGGGTGTTAAGGAAGGAAGTAGTTCTTTTTTGAAAAAAAGAACCAAAAAACTTTTACTATAGGAACAAAAGTTTTTGGTTCTTTTTTTCAAAAAAGAACTACTTCCTTCCTTAACCGATGATGACAGCCACGTGACAACGCGAGCGCGGGTCCGCGCCCTGGTGCTCGACGGTTTTGCCGCCGCCTTCGCCGTGCCGATGTTGCGGCTGGCCACGGGCGCGTGGCCAACCCCGGCCGACGTGGCGGCATTCAGGCGCGCCTTCCGGCGATTTACCCCGTTGCCGCCGCTGATGCGGGCGCTCGCAACGGTGCCCGCCGGGCGCGAGCAACTCACCCGGGCCATGCTGGCAGGCTGGCTGCTGGCGGATGAGGCCTACCGAGGCCAGTTGCGGGACGAAATGAGCGCCGGCGACGCGCGGCTGGGCAACCCGCTGCGCGTGTGGAGCGGTCCGCCTGTGACCTTCCTGCACCTGGAAAAGACCGGCGGCATGGCGGCCGTGGCGGCACTGGCGCCGCAATTCCACCCCTTGCAGATCGATGCCGACCCGCGGCGCGCCCATCCGCCGCACCTGTTCTGCCCGCTGCCGCCCTTCCTGGTGGCGCGGGTGCGGCGCTGCGCGCTGGTGTGGGGACATTACGACCTTCCATCGATCCGCCGGCTCGGCGACGGCCGCTTCACCTTCACGCTGCTGCGCGAGCCGCGGGCGCGCATCCGGTCGCTGTATGGCTACTGGCGCGGGCAGGCGGCGCTGGGCCTGGGCTGGGACGGCATGAACCAGCCGGTTCTGATGGCGCAACGGCTTGATTTCGCCGCGTTCCTGCAAACCGAAGAGCCGATGGTGGTCAATTACATCGACAATTTCTACGTCCGCCGCCTGACCGGCCACTACGTCATCCAGGGCCACGATCCCCTGGCGGACGATCCGCAAGCCCGCTTGCAGGCGGCGCTGGAAGCGCTGGCGTCACTGGATTTCGTTGGCCTGAGCGAGGAGATGAACGGCGCGCTCGACGCGCTCGGCGCCCGGCTGGGCTTTACAGCACCCGCCCACGTCGCGCCGGTAAACGTCACGCGCGGCGCACCCAGACCGCCTGCAGGCGAGGAAGAGGACGAGATCGAGTCGTGGCTGTTGCGGCGGACATCGCTGGATCAAATCGTCTACGCCGCCGCTGCACAGCGTTACCGGTATAGCGCGTGATTGTTCGAGGCGCGGCACAAGACACTTGTGCCGCGCAGCGCTGAAGACGCCGGCGGCACGCCGGTCGGGGGTCCAGGGGGCAGAAACCCCCTGGCCTTTTTCATCCTGCCACCACGGCGCCGTGGGCGGCTGACCAGGCTACGGGGTTTTCCAGGAATTTGCGGACTTCGGCGAGGTGCTGGTCGGGGAAATAGGGCTTTTCGCGGCAGGCTTCCAGCACGTCCCACCAGGTGCAGAGGTGGTGCAGGCTGATATCCATGCCGGCCAGCGTCTCCAGGCTGCCCGGAAAGACGCCGTAATAGAAGACGACGAAGGCATGGTTGACCAAGGCGCCGGCGTCGCGGAGCGCCTGGACGAAGCGGATTTTCGAGCGGCCGTCGGTTGTCAGGTCCTCCACCAGCAGGGTGCGCAGGTCGACGGGCACGTCGCCTTCGATGAGCGCGTTCTTGCCGAAGCCCTTGGGCTGCTTGCGCACGTAGGACATCGGCAGGCTCATGCGGTCGGCGATCCAGGCGGCGAACGGAATGCCCGCGGTTTCGCCGCCGGCGATGGCCTGGATCTGCTCGTAGCCGACGTGGCGGTAGAGCTTCTCCACGCCCAGTTCGCAGATCTTTGTGCGGGCGCGGGGGAAGAAGATGATTTTGCGGCAATCGATATAGACCGGCGATTTCCAGCCGCTGGTGAGCGTGTAGGGCTCGTGCGGGCGGAAATTCAGGGCGCCGATTTCCAGCAGAATGCGCGCCGTGGTCAGCGCTGCGTCCCGGTCCCATTCGCTGTTACCAAGGTTGGCGCTGCTGCCCGCGTTGGCCATGATACCTCACCCGCTGCCGTTCCGAGCGGAGGCTTTTGCTATGGACCGGCCCACCGGGGCAAGTTCGCCGCCGTTGGTGTCATTCCGGCCGGGAATAAAATCGAGCCTGCGCGCGTCCTGAAGGGAGGCATTTCCGGGAGGTCTTCATGCGGTGGGGTGCGATTTTGGCGGCGATGGCGGCCGGCGCGTGGGTGGCGGCGCAGGCGGCGGCGCGCACCGCGGCGGGCGGCGGGTTCAATATTCCGGGCAATATCCTGATCAGCGATCAGTTCAATAACCGGGTGATCGAGGTCAGCCGAAGCGGACAGATCGTGTGGAGCTTCGGGTCGGGCAACCCCAACCTGTGCAATCCGGGGCCGGGGGTGAACGGCGCGAACCAGTTGAATGCGCCGTACAGCGCCATGTCGATTGGCGATTACACCGGGCTGGACGTCCCGCCAGGATTTTGAGCCGAAGGAGGGTGGCCAGAAAGCCACCCTCGTCTTCACGACAAAAGTTCCTTGTGTCTTTATTTCAAAAAAGAAATACTCCCTCCCTTGGCTTTGGCTGCGCCGCCACCCATCAGTCCAACCCGACCCAGCGGCAAACCCCATCGGAAAACACGCTGTCCTCGGAACCGGTCGAATGGGCATTGCTCGCCATGATGAAGGGCACGCCTTGCGGATCGGTAAACCAGCGCTTGCCGACCGCGGCCGGCCGGCCGAGCTTGCCGGCGCCGCGGCGCAACAGCGAAGCGATGTCGGTGAGCGAATACGGCTTGGCAACGAAAGTGACGTCGTGGGGAATTTCACCCATGGCGCGGACTTCCTCGCGCGGCCGCACGGAGGTCAGCACGGCGCGCAGGCTGGGGCGCATGATTCGTGCCTGCTGCGTCAGTTGCACGCCGTTCATGCCGTTCGGCATGATGACATCCGAAAACAGGCAATCGATGGCAGGGTTGCGCTGAATGGCGGTGAGGGCCGATTCGCCGTCATGCGCCTCGACCACCTTGTGGCCGAGCGAGCTGAGGGTGCGGCTGACCAGTTTGAGGATCTGGTCGTCGTCCTCGACGAGCAACAGGGTGCGGCAGGCGGCGCTGGTTTCCGCGTCGCCGGTAGGCGGCAGGCCGCACGGCACGGATGCCGCCCGGGCAAGGGTTTGAAGTCGGTTCGACATTGCAACCTCGGCGCTAGGGGTTTCGGCGTCTCTCGGAGAACCGGCGCTCGCCGCGTTTGCTTCAGCCAGTGAGCACATCGCCATAATCCGCTCCAAGAATGAAGACTTCGGTAAAGCCGCGGCAGGATGCGCAACCGGCATCATGAATCGGCGATGGAATAAGGGCGCGGCGCACCGTTAACGCCGGGTTATTCCTGACCGTGTAGAAGGGTTGCACCTCGCAAGGGTGCTGTTGTGCCATATGAGTTGAGCAACTGGCTGTTCGATGCCTCGGGCATGCGCGCGCACGGGTCTTGCGTGCCGTGGGGTCCGGGGCTGGTCTGGCTCCACGTCACATCCAATCTGTGCATCGGCCTTTCGTATCTGTCCGTCCCGATTGTCCTGGCCGTCATCATGCGGCGCCGGCCCGATCTTGTGTTCCGTCCGGTATTCGCGCTGGGCGCCGCTTTCATTCTGCTGTGCGGCGTCGGCCGCCTGATGGATGTGGCGACGCTTTGGGTGCCTGCCTATGGTGCCGCGGGGCTGGTCGATGCACTGACGGCCTGTGTCGCCCTTGTTGCGGCGATTACGCTATGGCGGCTGATGCCGCGGATGCTGGCGTTGCCGTCACCTTCGCAATGGCGCAAGGTCAATTCCGATTTGATCGCCATGCGGCAAGCGGAGATCCGCATGGCGGTGGTCGCCGGCGAGGCGGCCAGTGCGCGCGACGCGTTGAAGCGTGAATTGGCGCGCCGCATGGCGGCGGAAAAGAAGATGCAGGAGAGTGAGGAGCGGTTTCATCTGCTGCTGCAAAGCAATGTCACCGACGCCCTGTACTTGCTCGACGCCGCCGGCAATGTCGAAACCTGGAATGCCGCCGCCGGGCGGATCAAGGGCTATTTGGCCGAGGAGATTATCGGCAAGAACTTCGCGGTTTTTTTTACGCCGGAGGATCAGGCCAAGGGCGTGCCGGAAGGCCTGCTGGCGCGCGCGCGCAAGAGCGGTCGCTACAGCACGGACGGGTGGCGCGTTCGCAAGGGCGGCGCCCGCTTCATGGCCCGCAATTCGATCGATGCCATCCGCCGGCCGGACGGCACGCTGCGCGGATTCGTGAAGGTGATACAGGATATCACCTGCCAACTGGTGGAGGAGGAGCAGCGCGGCCTGTTTCTGGAGGCGGCCCCGAACGGCATGATCATTGTCGACGAGAACGGTATCATTACGCTTGCCAACAAGGAGATCGAGCGTATTTTCGGCTATCCAAGGGGGGCGCTCGTCGGGCTGAGCGTGGATGTGCTGGTACCGCAGGGCGAATGCGAAGCGCACGCGTTGCTGCGGGCGGCCCTGGCGCAGGGGCTCGACGGCCACGTGACGGCACAGCAACAATCCTTCGTGGCCCGCCGGCGGGACGGCAGCGCGGTGACCATCGAAATGATGGTGAACGCGGTCGCGACATCGCGCGGCCATGTCCTGGTTGCGTCATTGTCCGATGTGAGCGAGCGGGTGCGCCTGGCCACCGAACAGCAGGAACGCGAACGACGCGTGCTGCTGGCGGCCGAAACCACCAACCGGGAATTGGACCGTCTGTCGCGCCATCTCGCCGAAGCGCGCGACCGGGCGCAGAATGCCAGCCAGGCAAAGTCCCGATTTCTGGCCGGCATCACGCATGAGCTGCGCACGCCGTTGCATGGGCTTCTCGGCTATGCGGAATTGCTGACCCTGGAGGGCGAACTCAGCCCAAGGCAGACCGAGCGGCTGGAAACAATGATGGCGTCGGGGCAGCATTTGCTCGGCACGGTGAACGCCGTGCTGGACATGTCGCAGATCGAAGCAGACCGGCTCGAGCTGCAGCTCGATACCATCGAGTTGCAGGACCTTATTGGCGTATGCCTGAATGTCGTGCGGCCGACCGCCGAGGCCAAGGGCCTCTCTTTGGGAAGGGCGCCGGCGAGCACGCACTGGGTGGTCGCCGATCCGACCCGGCTCCGGCAGGTGCTGATCAATCTGCTTGGCAATGCCGTCAAGTTCACCCCCTCCGGCAGCGTGGAGGTGAACGTGCGCGACAGCAGCGAGGCCGGCTATTTGAGGGTGGAGGTGACCGATACCGGCCCCGGCGTGCTGCCAGCGCACCGCGACAAATTGTTCAGGATTTTCGAGCGGCTCAATGCCAATTCCGTCAGTGATATCGAAGGCGCCGGCCTCGGGCTCGCCATTTCGGCGCGGTTGGTAGAGTTGATGGGAGGCCGTATCGGTTATGCCGATAACGCAGGCGGCGGCAGCGTGTTCTGGCTGGAAGTGCCTGCCGGCCAGGCTGCGCTGTCTGCGCAAGCGGGCGCGGTGCGGACCCCGGTACCGCAGGCCGGCCGCAAGCTGCGCATTCTGGTGGCCGACGACGAAGTGCTCAACCGCAGCATTGCGACAGGATTTCTGCTCAAGGATGGGCACGAGGTGGCATGCGTCGACAATGGCATCGCCGCCGTGGATGCGGCCACGAAAGAGGATTTCGATCTCATTCTGATGGATGTGCGCATGCCCGGCATGAACGGCATGGATGCGACGCGCAAGATTCGCGAACTGGAGGGGCCGCGTGGCAAAATTCGGATCGTTGCCGTCACGGCGCAGGCATTCGCCGAGCAAATTGAATTGTGCCGCCAGGCAGGCATGGACAATCATTTGTCCAAACCCTTCACCAAGACGACGCTGCTCGCGCTGCTGCGCAGCGAGGCCGGCGACGCGGCGATTGATAAAAGCGATATCGTAATGAAAAACCCGCCCGCTGGATTGCCGATCCTCGATCGCAGCATGTTCCTGGAAACAACCGAATCCGTCCCGGCGGCGGAACTGGCCGACCACCTGACCGCATTGATGGCGCGGTGCACCTCAATGCAGCAAATCCTGCGGCGCCCCGGCGCACTGGCCGACGCCAGGCTGCTGGGTGAACAGGCGCATAAGCTTGCCGGCATTGCGGGCATGTTCGGCCTGGTTTCGGTTTCGGCCGTCGCGCGCGATTTCGAGCGCGCCGCGGAGGCCTTTGCACCGGACGCGGCGGCGCTGGCGGAACGATTTGATAGCGCATTGGAGGGGTCCGTCGCCGCGCTTCAGAAGGAACTTGCGGAGGCTGGGGCTCATTCGAAGTTTGGGTAGGGGAAGCAGTTCTTTTTTGAAAAAAAGAACCAAAAAACTTTTATCTGTTATGGGTTGCACCGACCCGCCACGCATGGACAGGCAGCAACGGGCAACAGACAAAAGTTTTTTGGTTCTTTTTTTCAAAAAAGAACTGCTTCCTTAACATCATTCGATAGAACGTTACGGCTTCGTCGCGCCGCTGTCGTTGCTGACGATCAGGCTGGAGACGTTTACGGGTTCGAAATTGGCCAGCGTGAGGCTTGTCAGGCACGACAAATCGGCATCGTTCCAGCGGGCATCGGGCGTGCCGATCAGGCCGCCGCTAT
>CAJCIS010000235.1 GCA_903970435.1 Acidobacteriota bacterium
CACCACCACCTTGTCGTTGGTGGAGTAGCCGATGATGGTCAGGATGGCGGCCACCATCACCAGGTCGAACTGGATGCCGGTCACCACCAGGAAGCCGACGGTTTTCGTCACATCGAGCAGCAGCGTCACCACCGCGCCGACCGCGAACTGCCATTCGAAACGGAACCAGATATAGGCCATGATCATGGCCAGGCTGATGCCCAACGCGAGCAATCCGTTGGTGAACAATTCCCGGCTGACCGAGGCGCCCACCACGTCTGTGCGCACGATCTTTGCGCCCGGCTCGGTTTTTTCGAGTGTGGCGCGCACGTTGGCCTGCAACGCCTGGTTGCCCGCCGGCGTCGGCTGCACGTCAAGCCGGATCAGAAGATCGTTCGGTCCGCCGAAGCTTTGCAGGCCGGCCGCGTCGATATGGGCGGCGGAGAATGCGTGGCGGAGGGCGGGAATATTGGCGGGGCCCTGGGTTTTCGCCTCCATGACGATGCCGCCCTTGAAATCGATGCCCAGTTTCAGTCCCGGATAGAAAAACAGGCCGATGGAAATGCTGGATAATAGAAACGATCCGGCCAGCCCGAACCATCGCGCCTTCATGAATTTGAAGCGGGTGTTGTCGGGGACGAAACGGAGGGCCGGGCGGTAGAACATATGTTTCTCTTAGGTTTAAGAAGGAGTAGTTCTTTTTTGAAAAAAAGAACCAAAAAACTTTTACTATTAAAAACAAAAGATTTTTTTTCTTTTTTTCAAAAAAGAACTGCTTCCTTCTTTTTTCTTTTCATACAGGCAACAACTGCGGCCGTCTCGACGCATACCATTTCACCATCATCAACCTGGCCAGCACGGTCGCCGTAAACAGTGTCGTGACAATACCAATCGTAATGGTCAGCGCAAACCCCTTTACCGGCCCCGACCCGAACACGAACAGCATCACATGCGCCAGAAACGCCGTCACGTTGCTGTCCAGGATCGTCGCGAACGCGCGCTTGAACCCCGTCTCCATGGCATTCAGCGGCGTGCGGCCGTTCTTGGTCTCCTCGCGGATGCGCTCATTGATCAGGATATTCGCGTCCACCGCCATGCCCAGGGTCAGCAGCAGGCCGGCCATTCCCGGCAAGGTCAGCCGCGCCTCGAACAGGCTCAGGATCGCCACCATCAGCATCAGGTTCACCACCAGCGCAATGTTCGCCAGCCAGCCGAACAGGCCGTAGAAAACCCCCATGAATACGATCACGAGCACGAACCCGCTGAACAGCGCATAGGCGCCGGCGCGGATCGAATCGGCGCCCAGCTCGGGGCCCACGGTGCGCTCCTCCACCACCTCGAGCGGCGCGGGCAGCGCGCCGGCGCGCAGCAGCACGGCGAGATCGGTCGCCGACTTGGCGTCGAACGAGCCGCTGATCTGGCCGCGGCCGCCGGGAATGGCGCTGCGGATCACCGGCGCGGTCAGGATCTGGTTGTCCAGCACCACGGCAAAGCGATGCCCGACATTGGCCGCCGTCATCTCGCCGAAGCGCCGGCCGCCCAGCCGGTTGAACGCCATGTTCACCACCCAGTCGCCGGTGGTCGACTCGGTGCCAGCCTGCGCATCGGTCAGGTCGGCGCCCTCGACCTCCACATGCTTGCGCACCGGCAGCAATTGCTTGGAATTGTCCTGCATCGGCAGCCATTCGACCCCCGGCGGCGCCGGCGCGCCGGGCAGCGCGGACTCGTCCAGCAGATGCACCGTCATCTTCGCCGTCTTGCCGAGCAGCTGCTTGATGCGCTCGGGATCATCCACGCCGGCGAGCTCGACCACGATGCGGTCCGCGCCCTGCCGGGTGATCTGAGGGTCGGCCACGCCCGTCTCATCGACGCGCCGCCGCACGATTTCGATCGACTGCTTCACCGCCTCGCTGCCGCGCTGCGCCAGCGCCGCCGCCTGCAAGGTCAGCGACAAATTGCCGCCCGCCAGGTCGTCCACGGTGAATTCGCCGGGCACCGCCGGCGGGATCGTGCGCAGCGCGGCAAGCACCGCATCGTGCTGCGACGGATCGCGCAATTGCAGGGATACACGGTGAGCGGCCGGGTCGGCGTGCAGGTACCGATAGCCGAGACCGGCTTTCAGGAGCACGCCGCGGGCGCTGTCGGCCAGGCTGTCCAGCCGCTCGCGCTCGATCGAGCCCATGTCGACCTGCATGAGCAGGTAGGACCCGCCGCGCAGGTCCAGCCCCAGATGCACGGTGCGCCAGGGCAGGCCGGGGACCGGGTCGGGCAGGAAATTCGGCACGCAGAGCAGCGCACCGAGCACGCAAATCCCGATGATGAGCAGCGTTCTGGCGCGGCTGAATATGAGCATGTGGGTGGGGCGTATGTCCTCAGGTGGCGCCGCATATGCCGAAGGCCGGTGGCGAGTGCAAATTGTCCATGGGCGGCTGCTTCCACAGAGAAGGAAGAAGCAGTTCTTTTTTGAAAAAAAGAACCAAAAAACTTTTGTTTTATAAGTAAAAGTTTTTTGGTTCTTTTTTTCAAAAAAGAACTGCTTCCTTGCTTCTCCGCGTCCTCTGGTATTCGCGGCCAGACATGACAAAATAAGCAAACGTTAAGGGGGCAGCCATGTTTGAACTGAACGTCAACGGCCAAAGCCATCAAGTGGACGTGCCCGCCGACATGCCCGTTCTATGGGTGCTGCGCGACGTGCTGGGCATGACCGGCACCAAATTTGGCTGCGGCATCGCCCAATGCGGCGCCTGCACCGTGCATGCCGACGGCGATGCCGTGCGCAGTTGCCTGCTCACCGTCGCCGACGCTGTCGGCCGGCAGATCACCACCATCGAGGCGATCGGCGGCACACCGGAAGGCGCGCGCGTGCAAAAAGCCTGGCTCGACCTCGAGGTCGTGCAGTGCGGCTATTGCCAGAGCGGCCAGATCATGTCCGCCGCCGCGTTGCTCAAGCGCGCCCCCAAGCCGACCGACACCGATATCGACGACGCCATGAGCGGCAATATCTGCCGCTGCGGCACCTATGTCCGCATCCGCCAGGCGATCCACGCCGCGGCCGAAGCGTAAGGAGGCGCAGATGACTTACATGGCTCCCACGCGCCGCAACTTCCTCAAGGTTGGCGCGGCGCTCGGCGGCGGCCTGATTGTCGGCCTGCGCATGCCGGGCAACGCCCGCGCCGAAGCCGCCGAGGCCAACGCGCCGTTCGCGCCGAACGCCTTCATCCGCATCACGCCGGACGGCAAGATCACCTTCATCATGTCCCACACCGAAGTGGGGCAGGGCATTTACACCAGCGCGAGCATGCTGCTCGCCGAGGAACTGGAAGTCGGGCTGGACCAGATCGAGGTCGAGCCGGCGCCGCCCAATGTCGCCTTATACATCGACCCAAATCTCGGCGAGCAGGCGACCGGCGGCAGTACATCCACCATCGCCGGCTGGGGGCCGCTGCGCATCGCCGGCGCCACCGCGCGCACGATGCTGGTGCAGGCCGCGGCGCAGAAGTGGCGCGTGGACCCGGCAACCTGTGTCGCCGCGCGGGGCGTGGTGCGGCGCGGCGCGAACGGTGGCGGCCTCACCTATGGCCAACTCGCCACCGCGGCCGCGGCGCTGCCGGTGCCCAAGGATGTCGCGCTGAAGCCGCCCAGTGCCTTCACCCTGATCGGCACGCCGCAGAAACGGCTCGACACGCCCGGCAAGGTGAACGGCTCGTTGCAGTTTGGCATGGACGTCCAGATACCGGGCATGAAGATCGGCACCGTGGCCGCGTGCCCGGTGCGTGGCGGCACGCTGCGCCAGATCGACGAGGAAGCCGCGCGCGCTGTTCCGGGCGTGATCGACGTGGTGAAGCTGGACGACGCGGTGGCGGTCATCGGCGATCATTACTGGGCCGCGATCACCGGCCTGCGCGCCGCCGCCGCGCAGTGGCACGACGGCCCGCACGGCGGCGTCAGCACCGCCGGCATCATCGATGCGCTGAAGCAGGCCTCCGACAGCGACGGGTTTACCGCGCTGAAGCGCGGCGACCCGCATGCCGCCATCGCCGGCGCCGCCAAAAGCCTCGAAGCCGTCTATGAACTTCCGTTCCTGTCGCACGCGCCGATGGAACCGATCAACACCACATTGCATGTCCGCCCGGATGGCGCGGATTTGTGGGTCGGCACCCAGGTTCCCCCGCGCGCGCAGGCGGCGGTGGCGAAGAATACCGGGTTGAAACCGGAACAGGTCACCGTGCACAACCAGTATATGGGGGGCGCCTTCGGCCGCCGGCTGGACGTGGACAGCATCGAGCAGGCGGCCCGCATCGCCAAGAATCTGTCCTACCCCGTCAAGCTCATCTGGTCGCGCGAGGAGGACATTACGCAGGATCTCCTGCGGCCCTATTATTACGACCGCGTGGCCGCCGGGCTCGATGCGGACGGCAAGATCGTCGGCTGGACGCACCGTACCACGTGCAGCTGGGTGATGGCGCGCTGGGCGCCCCCCGGCATGAAGGAGGGCGGCAAGCTCGATCCCGACACGGTGGAGGGCGCCATGGAGACGCCCTACGATTTTCCGGCACAGCTCAACCAGACTGTCCGCTCCGAGCCGGACGGTGTCATTACGGCGTGGTGGCGCGGGGTCGGGCCCACGCACAATATTTTTGTCGTCGAGGGGTTTGTCGACGAATTGGCGGCCGAGGCCGGCATCGATCCGGTGGATTTCCGCCGCCGGCTGGCGGCCAGAAATCCGCGCGCGCTCGGCGTGCTGAACCTGGCCGCCGAGAAATCCGGCTGGGGTCGGAAATTGCCCAAGGGCACCGGCCGCGGCGTGTCGCTGCAATTCGCGTTCAACTCGTATGTCGCGACGGTGCTGGAGGTTTCGGTCTCCGACCGTGGCGAGGTGGCGCTGCACCAGGCGCATGTCGCGGCCGATGTGGGGCCGGTGGTGAACCCGGATACGTTACGGGCGCAATTGCAGGGCGGCCTGATCTTCGGGCTGTCGATGGCCATGTTCAACGAAATTACTCATGCAAACGGGCGTGTGCTGCAAAGCAACTTTCACGATTATCGCGTGCTGCGCATGAACGAGGCGCCGGACGTGACGGTGCATATCGTGGATAATCCGACGGCGCCGATCGGCGGGGTGGGGGAGGCGGGCACGGCCTCCGCGTCGGCGGCGCTGGCGAATGCGATTTTCGCGGCGAGCGGGCGGAGGCTGCGGCGGATACCGTTTGCTACCGGGCAGTTGGCGGAGACGGGAAGGTCATGAAAAAGAAGCAGTTCTTTTTTGACAGAAAGAACCCAAAAACGTTTGCTCGTTTCGGGTCATTGCCCGGTTACCGCCGCGTCAGCCAAGAGACAAAAGTTTTTTGTTTCTTTTTTTCAAAAAAGAAATACGTCCTGCCTTTGCTTTTGCTTTCCAGTTCACTTGCTTACGCAGCAGACAATGGCGAATACCTAACCCGCGCCGCCGACTGCGCCGCATGCCATACCAAGCCCGGCAACGTTCCCTTTACCGGTGGCCGCGCCATAAAACTTCCGGTCGGCACCATCTATTCCCCCAACATCACCCCCGACAAAGACACCGGCGTCGGCAACTACACCGACGACGAATGGGTCAGCGCCCTGCAACGCGGCGTCGGCCATAACGGCAAATATCTCTACCCCGCGATGCCGTACAATTCCTACACGCTGATGTCGCGGCAGGACGCACTCGCCATCAAATCCTACCTTTTCAGCCTCAAGCCCGTGCACAACCAGGTTCCCGCCAACAGCCTGAGCTTCCCGTTCAACCAGCGCTGGAGCCTGTGGTTCTGGAACCAGGTCAACAACCCGGCGCATCGTTTCGAGCCCGACACACAGAAATCGGCCGACTGGAACCGCGGCGCCTACCTCGTGCAGGCGCTCGGCCATTGCGGTCAATGCCACACCCCGCGCAACTGGATGCAAGGCCTCAAGCAAGGCGACCAACTCGCCGGCGCCAAGCAGCAAGGCTGGCTCGCCTACAACATCACGTCCGACAAGACGCACGGCATTGGCGGCTGGAGCGACGCGGACCTGCGGCAATATCTTTCCACCGGCACCGCCCCCAACCACGGCCCCGCCAGCGGCCCCATGGCCGAAGCCATTACCGACAGCCTGCGCTACCTGACCGCAGCCGATATTGCAGCGATCGTGACGTATCTGCGCGACGTGCCGCCGCAGACCAGCGGCCCGCCGGCGCTTCTCGCATCCGCCAAAACCGCAACGACACCCGACCCGCTCGGCGTGCATGTCTTCAACGATGCGTGCGCCGGCTGCCATCTTCCCGACGGCCAGGGCCGCCAGTCCGCCTGGGCGTCGCTCGCGGGCGATCATTCCGTTGGCGACCCGGCCGGCACCAACATGCTGCAAATCCTGGCGCACGGATCGGAACTGCGCACCAACGACCGCCTGGTGTTCATGCACGAATTTACCCGTTCCTATACGAATGAGGAGCTTGCGGCCGCGGCGAATTACCTGACGACCACGCTGAGCGGCCGCGACAGCCAGGTCACGGCCGCGGATATTGCGGCGGCGCGGACGGAGTAGGGTCGGACACGAAGAATGTTCTGGTCTGAAGAAACGAACCAGAAGACTTTTTTCTGTGCGCCTGCACGAAGGTTCGCACCATCGCCCTGCGTTCGGGATTGCGCCTAGGGCTGGAAGTTGATGCTCCACTGATGCGTTTCGGCCGTTGCCTGGCCGTTGCGCAGAATGGGCGCGAAACGTACTTGCCCGCTGCCTAGCCAGTTCAGGACGGATGAACCAAATCGGCTGCCGCCGGAGCTGCTGACCACGCGGCAGCCGGACGGCGCGCCATTTGTATCGATACGGCAATCGACGGTAACGCGTCCGTTGCGGCCGGAACCGTCCATTTCATAGGCGGCTGGATAGGCCGGCGCGCCGCCGGTCAGCGCGCGCGGCACGAACCCGCGCGTCGGCCCCGTTGGCGCCGTGGCCACAACGGGTGCGGGCGGGGCTGGCGCTGTCTTTCGGGCTTCCGCGTCGTTGAGCGCATCCGCCTCGGTCTGCGCGGCCGGCGCGGCGCCAGGCGGCGCGTGCAGGGCCTCCACCGCTTCTTCAAGGTTTCCGGCTGCCGGCCGGGTCCGCGGTGCCGCGGCCGCAACAGCCGGCTGCGCAACATTTTTCGGCGGCATGGCTTGCGAGTCCACGAGCGGCGCCGGCGCAACCTTGCGCACCGGCATTTCCGCGATCGCCGGCCGGACCGGCGGCGGCGGCGCAATGACCAGCCTGCCTGTACGCGATGAAAGCTGCGCCGCGGTTTGCTGGTCGGGGGCCGCCAGCATGTGCACCGGCTCGGCCATCGCCACGATCACCGAGGCCGGTATTTCCGCCGCCTGAACCTGAACAGGGGGTGCCGGCACCGC
>CAJCIS010000236.1 GCA_903970435.1 Acidobacteriota bacterium
GGCGCGAAACGCCTGCAGCCGCGTGGCCGCGGATATTTCGGTCTCGTGGCCCGCCGCACGAGCACCAGATTCTCGATGCGAATGCCATAGGCGCCAGGCAGATAATAGCCGGGCTCGTTGGACAGGATCATGCCTTGCGCAATGGTTGCCGGACGCAGATGGGGCGATATCGAAACGGGTCCTTCGTGAACCGACAGGTAGCTGCCCACGCCGTGGCCGGTGCCGTGGTCGTAATCCAGTCCCGCCTGCCACAGGGCCGCGCGTGCAAAAGCGTCCAGCCGCACGCCGGCCACGTTCTCCGGAAAGATCGCCACGGCAATCGCAATATGGCCTTTCAAAACGCGGGTAAAACGGTCGCGCGCCTCATCGGGCGGCGCGCCGGGGCCGGTCCAGACCGTGCGGGTGACGTCCGTGGTGCCGTCGAGATATTGGCCGCCGCTGTCGATGAGATAGATCTCGTTGGCGCGCAGCGGCCGATTTGTTTCTTCTGTCACACGGTAATGCATGATGGCGCCATGTTCGCCGGCGCCGGAAATGGCGGCGAAACTGTCGCCGCGGAATAATTCGCCTTGGGCGCGAAACGCCTGCAGCCGCGTGGCCGCGGATATTTCGGTCTCGTGGCCCGCCGCACCCCGCACCCAATGCAGGAAACGCGTGAGCGCCACGGCATCGCGCGCATGCGCAGCGCGCGCACCCTTCTGTTCCACCTGGTTCTTGCAAGCCTTCGGCAGCAGGCAAGGATCGGCGCCCGCGACAACAACGGCGCCGGCCTCGCGCAGCCGGTCGGCGAACCAGGCGGCGGTGCCCGCGGGATCGACGCGCACGCGCTGGCCGGACAGGGCTGCCAGCGCGGCGGGCAGGGCCGCGCGCTCGGCAATGGCAACGTTATTGCCGAGCCATGCGCGCGTCTCGCCGGGCAATTTGCGCGGGTCCATGAACAAATCGACGTTGCCGTCCGCGCGCGCGATGCAGAACCCCAGCGCGAAGGGAGTCGATTCGACATCGGAACCGCGAATGTTCAGCAGCCACGCGATCGAGGCAGGGTCGCTGATAATGGCGGCGTCCTGGCGCGCGGCGCGCAAATTCTCGGCGATCTGCTCGCGCTTCTCGGCGCTGCTGGCGCCGGCATAGACGAGCGCGTGCGGCACCGCGGGGTCCGCCGGCGGCGCCGGCCGGTCCGTCCATGCCACGTCCACCGGATTGCGTGCGACCGCGCGCAGGGCGACGCCCGCGTCGCGGAACGGCTTCAGACCCTCCTCGCTGTGCAGCCAAGGGTCGTAGCCGAGCTCGCCCGCGCCGATGTGCGTGGCGATCCAGGCCGGTGGCGGGGAGTCGGTCAAATGCAGCCGTTCCCACAGAGCGCCGTCGGTCTGCGCCGCCAATTGCAGGACGTACCGTCCGTCGCTCCACACCGCGGCCGCGTCAGCGAGGACAACCGCCAGTCCGGCGCTGCCGGTAAAGCCGGTGAGCCAGGCGAGCCGCTCCCCACGCGGCGGCACATACTCTCCCAAATGCTCGTCACTCCGGGGCACCAGAAATCCGGCTAATCCTTGCGCGGCCATGGCGGCGCGGACGTGGGCGAGGCGGTCGGCGGAAATGTGCATGCTGCGGCGTCTCCTGGCGACGCCGGTAGAAAGAAGGCCAGGGGCTCTGCCCCTGGACCCCGCTGGGGACAAGTCCCCAGACCCCACTTGTTTGAGAAAGTCAGGGGAGCGGGGGTCCAGGGGCAGAGCCCCTTGGCCTTCCTTCTCAGGCGATCGCGCGTTTGTCGCTTAGCAGCGCTTCCAAAGCATCGGCAACCGAGGCAAACCTTCCAACGTCCGCGCCGCTCCGGCTGCACCAGGCCAGCACCCATGCGCCGCAGCGCGCCAAATTCCAGCTCGCCCACACCTCACCGCGCCGGTAGATGCCGAGAAACGAATCGAGGTCCGGCGGGTCACAGCTGGACCGTTCATGGATGACCAAACGGTCGTATCCCAGTGTGTTCGCCGGGTCACGCCAGGCCACGACATCCATCCGGTCACGCAGGGACAGGCAAGCGCCCGTGGCACTGGCGGGCCTGAAAGCGATAACGTTCGACCCGCCGGCGCCGGAACCGAATGGATGAAGCTGGTCCATTTTGCTGCCCCCTGACAGATTGCACTGCCTGGGTCACCTTACGACAAATTTGCGCGGCCGGTGTGTGATCCGTTTCACACACTGCCGGTGCTTCCGCTGATGGACACTGCAACGTTCCGGTTGTGGCGGAACTGCACCAGCGCGCCGCCCGGTGCGCCACCCGGTGCGCCACCCGGTGCGCCCTGGCAGCCGGCGCGCGCCCCTGATAGGGGGAAACGGATGCTGACCCAGCTCGACCGCTACATCCTGCGCCAGCTTGCCGGTTCGCTCGCCGCGGTCACCGCGGCGTTGGTGGCGCTCATCTGGCTCACCCAGTCGCTGCGCTTCGTCGAGCTGGTGGTCAATCGCGGCCTTTCGCTGCGCGTGTTCCTCGAGCTCACATCGCTCATGATACCGGGATTCACCGCGGTGATCCTGCCAATCACCACCTTCGTCGTGGTGCAGTTCGTCTATCAGCGCCTTTCAGGCGACCGCGAATTGACGGTGATGCGCGCCGCCGGGCTGAGCCAGTGGGCGCTGTCCCGCCCAGCGGTGATGCTCGGCGTGCTGAGCCTGGCGGCCTGCCTCCTGCTCAACCTTCTTATTGTTCCGGTCAGCTCGCAGGCGTTCCGCCGCTACCAGTTCGAAATCCGCAACCGCGTCGCCGCCTTCCTGCTGCAGGAAGGCGTTTTCACGGCGATTTCCGACCAACTGACCGTCTATGTGCGCTCGCGCGATCCGGACGGCACACTGCACGGCATCCTGGTGGAGGACGACCGCGACACCAACAGCCGGGCCACCATCCTGTCCGAGAGCGGGCGCCTGCTGCCCAGCGGCAACGCGCCGCGGGTGCTGCTGCTGAACGGCTCCCGCGAGGAAATCGACCGCAAGACGGGCCGGCTCGACGTGCTGACCTTCGCCGAGGACGTGATCGACCTGACAACGTCGGGCCACGGCGAGAACCAGGAACTGCGCGACGTCAATGAAATGAGCCTGTCGGAGCTGATGAACCCGGATCCCGCCACCACAAGGCCGCAGGACGTGGGCAAATACCTGGTGGAGGCGCACCATCGGCTTACCCAGCCGATTACCGCGCTGGGGTTTTCGCTGGTGGCGCTGGTGTCGATCCTGACCGGCGGATTTCGCCGCTATGGCAATCTGGCGCGGCCGGCCGCCGCCATTGCGGTTCTGGTGGGTCTGCTCGCCACCGGGCTTGCCGTCTCCAGCCTGGCGACCCGGCATGTGGCCCTGGTGCCCCTGGTGTGGGCCCAGGTGATCGTGCCGGCGCTGGTGGCGGCCTGGATCCTGTTCGTGCCCGGATCGGCCGAGCGCGGAGTTTCCGTGCCGCGCCGGCTTGCGGCGGGAGAGTAGGCGCATGCTGTTGTCGCTCACGCTGTCCGCCTACATCGCGCGCCAGTTCACCCAGGCGGTCCTGATGATGCTGGCAGGGCTTTCGCTGCTGGTGACCTTGTTCGACTTCATCGAATTGCTGCGCCGGGCCGCCACCCGGCCCGATGTCGGGTTCGGGCTGGTGACATCGATCGCGCTGCTCCGCCTGCCGTTCATGATGCTGCAGATCATGCCGTTCGCGGTGTTGCTGGGCGGCATTCTGGCGTTCTGGCGGCTGAACCGCTCGTCGGAGCTGATCGTCGCGCGGGCCGCGGGCATATCGGCCTGGCAGTTTCTGGCCGCGCCGGTGGCGTGCGCGGTGCTGATCGGTGCGCTGGCAACGGCCGGCGTGTCGCCGCTGTCGTCGGCGCTGTATCAGCGCGCCGAATCGCTCGACAACATCTACATCCGGCAAACCGGCGGCCCGCTGGCGCTGTCCGGCGGCCAGCTCTGGCTCCGCCAGGTGGATCGGGCGCTCGACCCGCAGGGCGTCGCGGTACTGCATGGGCGCCAGGTGACGCTGGCGAAGAAGGTGGTGACGGTGAAGGAGGTGAGCGTGTTCCGCTTGAACGGGCACGACCGGCTGCTGAGCCGTATCGAGGCGGCGGATGCCAGGCTGGAAGGCGGGGCCTGGCACATGACGGGTGCGCGGACCATCAAGCCCGATCATTTGCCGGACAATGTGGGCACGCTGGAATTGCCCACCGATCTCACCGCGCGGCGCATGCAGGAAAGCTTCCAGTCACCCGATACGTTGTCGGTATGGGCGCTGCCCGGCTTCATCAGGCTGCTGGACAATGCCGGGTTTTCGGCGGTGCGGCATCGGCTGCATTTCCAGTCCCTGCTGGCGCTGCCGCTGCTGTGCGGCACGATGGCGCTGGTGGCGGCCGGCTTCTCCATGCGGCCGGTACGGCGCGGCGGCGTGGCGCAAATGATCCTGTCCGGCGTGGCGTCGGGGTTCGCACTGTTCACCATCAGCAAGGTGGCGGAGGAATTCGGGCAGTCCGGCGTGCTGCCCTCCGTGCTCGCTGCCTGGGCACCGGCCGGCGCCGGGCTTATGCTGGCGGTGTCGCTGCTTCTGCACCTGGAGGATGGGTGATCCGTTCGTCAGTTTTCGTCCGCCGGCTGCCGAACGGATTGGGGGTGCGGGGGTTTCTGCCCGGCGCGGCGGCGCGGCGGCGCTTGCATGCATGCCGCACCCGGCATCGCTGGGCCGGCCTGTTCGTTTGCCTGGCAGTGATCGCCGCTGGCCCGGCGGCCGCGCAGATCCCCGGCCACGACGACCGCGACAAGAACCACCCCGGCGCCAAGCCGGTATCGGGCAACGAACCGGTCACCTTCCTGGCCGACCGGGTGACCTACGACAAGACCAACGGCATCGTGTCCGCCGAGGGCCACGTGCAGGCCTGGCAGAACGATCATTACATGTCGGCCGATCGCGTCACCTTCGATCGCAACACCAACGTGGCGGCGGCGCATGGCCATGTCGTCATCGACGAACCCGACGGCGAGATCGTGTTCGGCGATTATGCCGAGCTATCCGGCGGCATGAAGAACGCCATCATTACGAACATGCGTGCGCTGCTCGCCGACGGCGGCAAGCTGGCGGCCAACGGCGCGCGGCGCACGGAGGGCAAGCTCAACGAGCTGGCACGCGGCGTCTACACAAGTTGCAACGCCTGCAAGAAACATCCGCTGCGGCCGCCCGAGTGGCAGTTGCGCGCCGCCCACGCGACGCAGGACCTGGAACACAAGCGCATCGAATATACCGATGCCTGGCTCGACGTGTTCGGCTTTCCGGTGGCCTACTTCCCCTACATGTCGAACACCGATCCCTCGGTGAAGCGGCAGAGCGGCTTTCTGGTGCCGGGCATCGGCGCCGCCAGCGAGCATCTCGGCGCCTACCTGCAAATACCCTATTATTGGGTGATCGATAATCAGTCCGACCTGATGCTGACCCCGGAGCTGAGTTCGCAGCAGGGCGGCCAATTGCAGGCGCTTTACCGGAACTGGCTGAATGAAGGCCGGGTCAACATCAATGCCGGCGTGGCATCCGACGAACATACGATCGACGGTTACGTGTTCGCCAATGCGAACTTCAACTGGGACGACACGTGGCGCTACGGCACCAGCGTAAACGTCAGCAATTCGGAATATTATCTGCGCGACTACGAAATCACCCCGTTCGTCTTCAATTACCTCGAATCCACGGCCTATATCGAAGGTTTCGGCGTGGGCGCCTACACCAAGCTGGACGTCGCCGGCTTTCAGGGCCTCAACGCCACCGTCACGCAAAGCACCCTGCCCTACGTGCTGCCGCGCTACACCTACAGCTTCGAATCGGCGCCGGATTACTGGGGCGGCCGGTTCAGTTTCGACACGATGGATTTCAACGTGTTCCGCGGTGTCGGCACCGATACGCGGCGGCTGGCCGCGCACGTGGCCTGGACCCGGCCGTTTTCCGGTTTTCTCGGCGAGCAATACGAGTTGACCGCCGAAGTCACCGGGAGCGCCTACAACGCCACGTTTCTGAACCTGCAGCCGAATTTCGGCAGCGCGGAGGACAGCTCCACCTGGCATGCCGAGCCGCAGGTGGCGCTGAAGATGCACTGGCCGTTCATCCGCGACGCCGGCAGCCTCGGCACGCAACTGGTGGAACCGATCGTGCAAGTCATTGCCGGTCCGAACACCGGCAACAGCCAGCACGACCGGCTGCCCGACGAAGACAGCCTGGACTATGAATTTACCGATTCTACGCTGTTCAGCCGCAACCGGTTCGGCGGCTATGACCGGTTCGACGGCGGCCTGCGCGCCAACTTCGCGCTGCACGGCAGCTGGACGTTCAAGGGCGGCCAGGTGCTGGATGCGCTGGTCGGCGCCTCGGAAATCGAGCATGTCGACCACAACCTCACGCCGCAATTCCAGCCGTGGAATGGTTTCGAGACCGGCAGCCATCTGTCCGATATCGTGGGCCGCGCGAGCTTCGTGCCGAGCAAATGGGTGAGCCTCAATGCCCGCGCGCGGGTGGATCACACGAGCGGCGACCTGCGCTTCGCCGATGCGGTGGCCGAAGTTGGGCGGCCGATCCTGCACGCCAGTTTCGGCTATTTGTACAGCTCCACCAATCCGTACGAGCTGTATCTCGGCCCGGTCGGCAATGTGGTGGACAATGTGGCCTACTTTAACAGCGGCAACCTGTTCACCCCCGGCTACCTGGTGCCGACCGACCGCGCGACCAGTTTCTTCGTGCCGCGTAACGAGGGCAGCGTCGGCATTGGCACGAAACTGGACGCATTCACCATCAACGTGGACGCCAGGCGGAATCTGGCGACCAACATGATGGATTCGGTGAATGCGCATCTGCGCTACGAGGATGAGTGCACCGCGTTAGACATGCTGGTGGCGCGGCGCTATACCTCAGTCCTGGGCGACAGTGGCGACACCACGATCCTGTTCACCATCACCCTGAAAACCATCGGTTCGTTTCCTTTCAAGTGATATAAACCATGCACAAGTTCCACCGACCCGGCGTGCGACGCCCGCAAATTCCGGCGCTACAGGTTTTGGCGCTGGCCGCCATTGTGGCCGTGGCACCGGCCGCGCACGCGCAGTTTGGCGGCGGCATGCCCGGCGGGGGCTATGGCGGCGGCGGTTACGGCGGTGGCGGCCTCGGTGGTGGCGGCATCGGTGGCGGGGGCATGCATCCCGGCGGGCCGGAACCCGATACGGACAAGCCGCAGCACAGCGTGGCCCCGAAGGGCGAGGAGCCGGCGATCCCGATACCCCCGCCGGTGCTGCAGCGCGCGCCGGCCGACGCGGATGCGATCGCGGCCACCGTGAACGGCGATGTGATTACCCGCGACGACGTGGAGAACCGCGCAAGGCTGTTCGCCCTGTCCACCGGCCTTACTTTGTCGCCGGACCTGCTGGCGCGGCTGAAACCGCAAATCACCCGCCAGCTGATCGACGACCGGCTGCAACTGCAGGAAATCCAGCGCCGGCGCATCGTGGTGGCCGATGCCGACGTGGCCAACGCGATCGGCGTCGTCGAGCAGCGCAACGGCCTGCAGCGCGGCGGCCTGCGCGCCAAGCTCGACGCGCAGCACGTATCTTTCAGCACGCTGATCAGCCAGATACGCACCTCGCTGGGCTGGACGCGGGTGCTGCGGCAGGAACTGGCCGAGCGCGGCTTCGTGACGCCCGCCGAGGTCGATCACGAGGAGAAGCACTTCAAGACACAAGTGGGCCAGCCGCAATACCATGTGGCGGAAATCTTCGTCGCGGCCGAAGACCCGGCCCGCCAGAACGACGCGCGCAAATTCGCCGAAACCGTCATTCAGCAGCTGCGCGCCGGCGCGCCGTTTCCCATGGTGGCGGCGCAGTTCAGCCAGAGTGAAACGGCGCTGAAAGGCGGCGATCTCGGCTGGGTGCGTCCCGACCAACTGGACCCGCAAATCGCTGCCCTGGTCACGTCCATGCCGGTCGGCGCGGTGAGCAATCCGGTTCACATTGCCGGCGGCTTCGACGTCGTGACCTTGCAGGACAAGCGGCTGAGCGGCAACGACATGGCGGCCGTGGTGGACGCGCGCCAGGCCTTTTTCCCCTTCACCGCGGCGCTCGATCCGCAGGCGCCGACCGAACAGCAGAAGCAGGCCCTGGCCGCGGCGCAGGCGTTGAGCAAGTCAGCCGCCAGTTGCGACCAGATCGAGGCGGCGAACACCGCGCAGGGCAGTCACCGGCCGAGCAATCCCGGCGAATTGCGGATCGATCACCTCAATCCGCAAATGCAGACCCTGATGAATTCGCTGGAGCCCGGCCACGCGAGCAAGGCCCTGGTGACGCCGGAAGGCGTGCTGGTGGTGATGGTGTGCAAGAAGGAACAGAAAAATCTGGCCGCCATGACGCGCGAGGATATCGCCGACCAGATGATCGAGGAGCGTGTCGAACTCGCGTCACGCCAGTTGCTGCAGGATTTGAAGCGGAAGGCGCTGATTGATCAGCGGGAGAGTTAGGAAGGAAGCACTTCTTTTTTGAAAAAAAGAAGCAAAAGACTTTTGCTTAAATCTGCCACCATGCGATCGCAGGCCGCTATCGATACGAAAATTCCCGGACGCCTTATGCCCGATCCGGCCGCGGGGTCAGTAGCTGGCATTTGTCTCCATGACGTAGTCCGACGACGTCTGTTCCATCGCAATTTCGACGCAGGTTTTCGCCGGCGCCACCTGGCTCGTTGGAATTTCGCTCGGTCGCGCGGCGGCATCACCAAAGGCCCAGAAGCTGCTGCCCTGTAAGGGACCCGACGGGACGGAGCCCGACGCATCGCTCTGATACGTCCCGGCCCACTCAATACCCCAGGTCAACCAGTTGAGAATATTGATGCTGCCGGCCGGCGTTTTGACGGCCAGGGCGTCCGTGAACCGCATGTTCGCGGTCACGTCGCGAATGTAGTTCGGCTTTTTGGTGAGCGCGTTCTGGAACCACCCCGGATACGAATCGCCAGGCATGTCTTTGAAGGTGGGGAGCGCGACACCCGCCCCACACGCTGGCGGCTTACTTGAGATTTCGCCCGTCGCGCCCGCCGTCCAGAACGCGCCGGGCCGCGAGTCGGAGCAAGGCCCAGCGGGTTTACGCTTCTGGCTCTTACTCGCGACAAGGGAACCGTCCGCCGGAGTCACGCCAAAATAGGTTGCCCGGCTGGATTCGCTCGTCTCGAACTGCACGATCCCGACCTCGTACCCGGCTGCGCTGCCGCCCCCGCACGCGACATTGACGGCCGAATCAAGCACGAACCCCGGGGCGTCGGTGGTCAGGTCGATGGACCACTTGCCGGGAATGAACGAGGGGCTCACTTTGAGCGATGGCGCAGCATTGTTCGTCACAGTGAAGCTCGCCTTGGTTATCGCGACGGCGCGGCGGACCGCGCCGGGCGCGCTGCCGTTCGACTGTTGCACGACGTGAGCAAGCTCATGCGCGAGCAGCCGCCTGCCGTCCGCGGTCTCCGGCGCGAGGGCCCCGGCCTGAAACACCACATCCTGCCCCACCGTGTACGCCACGGCGTTTACCGCGCGCGCAGACGCGTCCGCCTGCGAGTCGGCGTGCACCCGGATTCGGCTGAAGTCGTGCCCGAACCGCGGCTCCATGTACGCCCGCGTCGCAGCGTCGAGCGGCTGACCCGGTGACTGCAGCACGTCGTGCACGATCGAAGGCGCTGCCATTTCCCGGACGGCACCGCCCTCGCTTTTCCGCTGGACCGTCTCCTCGTCGCAGGTGGCGCAGTTCCGCTGCAACAGGCTACCTGCGACGGGATTTGGCATCCGCATCACCCGGTCGGCCACCTGGTCCGCCTCATGCTCGAGAGGATCATCGACCCGACCGATTGCCAGCTTCGTCTGTATGACAAGCGGCACGTGCGGTGCCGCGAGCGGTGGCGGAACCTGAGATCCACCCGCCTGGTCAGGTGGAAACAAAGAAATCTTGCTGAAATCCCACGAGACGCCGGGTGTTGCCGCGATCTGGCTCCCCGGGTTCGCCTTCTGCTCGGTTTGCCCGTGAGGTTCGTTCTCAGCGGCGTTCCGAGCCCGTTGCACGAGTGGCGGAAGCGTCGCCTGATTGCCGATGTTCCCCTGGAGCATGTGCGCCTGTTCGTCCGAGACGCCGCCAAGCGGTCGCGCTGCAAGGGTCGCGCGTTGGTCCGCCAGCTTGGCGGTCGGACGTTCGGCTGCCTTCGTTTGAGCCTTGGCGACCTGGGGGGAAAACGTGGTTGCACCCTCTCTCATCGACATTCCCCGGATGGCGATCCGGCCGGTCGATACAGTTTCCAACGCTACCGGTAATTCGACGGCACCTGCAACGCAAAAGTGACGGATGGTGCTCGGGTCGTATCTCACCGGCCGTCGATCAGGAACATGCCAGGTTGCTGAAAGCGCGATGGCGATAGCGCATCGTGTCGAGCATTGGCTCAACCACAATTTGATTTCCGACCTCTATTACAAACAAAAGTTTTTTGGTTCTTTTTTTCAAAAAAGAACTACTTCTTCCTTACCCTTCCGCCGTAGCCACAAGAAGCGGCGAATCCTCCGCCTTCCCCCGCTTCTGCGTCCGGCGTACCATTCCGACTACGGAATTGCTGAGCACGGCCCCCGACTCGAGCCCCGCCAGCTGCAGCAGCCCCTCCCGGTGCAACACGAGCGCAGAAATCGTTCCGCTTCGTATGGCGGCCCGCACCAGGCGCTGCATCAGGGCGGCGCGTTCCGTTATGATCAGCCCGCGGGCCACCTCGTCGACGCCGATATTCTTTTTCACGAACTGGGTCATCGCCTGCACCACGGCCGCGATGAGCCGCAGCGTTCTGATGTCGGGTATCGGCAAGCCCTCGGAGACGTAGCGCGTCATGACTTGCGCGGACCGGGCGGCGCCGGCGCGCAGGATCGGCGCGTAGGCGTCCTGCAGCACGCGGCTGGCGTTGATCCGCATCGTGGCATTGTTGACGTGCGACGCACCGGCTTCGTGGCGGCGATACAGGGTCAGAACGTCATCGATACGTGCCACCGATCCCACGCTGGTCAACCGGTGATAGAGGTCGAAATCCTCGGCATACAGCCGGTCCTCGCGATTGAACACGCCGAGCGCATCGAGCGCGCTCTTGCGGATCAGCACCGACGACCACACGAGCGGATTGCCCAGCAGCAACGCCCAGCGCAGAAACCCCGGGCTGGTGCGCACCGGCTCCGGCGACGCGACGCGCGCCTCGCCGACCAGCCGCTGCGTCGCCGTCGCCACCAGCACGGTGTCCGCGTGCACATCGAGGCAGGCCACCTGCCTGGCAAGCCGATACGGCAACAGAATGTCGTCCTGGTCCACCGGCGCGATATAGCGTCCGCGGCACTGCGCGAAGCCGAAATTGCGCGCGCCGGGCGGCCCCAGGCGGCGGGGGGTGCGTAACAGCCGGATGCGGTCGTCGCCGATCGCGAGCACCTTCTCCGGCGTGTCGTCGGTGGATCCGTCATCCACCACCACCACCTCGATATCCGGCAGGCCCTGGTCGAGGATACTGCGCAACGTTTCGCCGACCAGGCCGGCGCCGTTGAAGGTCGGCACCAGAACGCTAACGCGCGGCGGCGCCATGCCGGGTTTGTCGTCATGGTCGATGCTTGCCATGGTCATGCCGCCCGCGGCCGCGCGCGTTTCGCATCCTGCGTGAACCTGTCCACGATCAAATCTCCCACGTCGTTTTGCCAAAGGCATGGTGCGGATCGCCGCACGGGCCGCGCGCCGGGCCGCCCTCCGGAGGTCAGCAAATCAGCGGGCACCGGCTTCACAGACCGCGCCGCCGCGCCGCTCAATTACATAGCTTTGCCCGCACAACCGTAGCGATCAGCGCCAGGACAAAAATGCGGGAGAAATTGCCAAGAAAAGGCATTGCTATTAACCATTCCGCTTAATACGTCTAATTTATCAGAACAATCGGCCTTCTGTCCGCACTATTGTTGGCAAGTCACGATGATTTGACCGATGCCGGGGGCGTGACTCGGGGGCGTGACTCGGCGCCACGCCGGCCGCCGCTACAGCACCAGGCGCGGCAGCAACGCATCGAGACGGCGGCGCCCCTCCCCGGTCGCGATCAGGTGCGATTCCGTGCGCTGCAAATATCCGGCGTCGATCGCGGCCGAGACCATGTCCGGGTCCACCGCGTCGTCGAGCCGCACCTTGGTGCGGGCCTCGAAATACGCCGCGGAAATGCCCTCCGCGAGGCGCAATCCCATCAGCAGCGCCTCCCGCGCCCTTTCCCGCGGCACCACGGGCGTTTCGCGGGTAGAGCCATGGCCGTCGCGCGCCACGCGGTCCGCCCAGATCTCCGGTGCGCGGTGGCGGCGGGTTGCCAGAAGGTCGCCACCAACCGACACCCGCCCATGCGCGCCGGGGCCGATGCCCGCATAGTCCGCGTAGCGCCAGTAGGCGAGGTTGTGCCGGCTTTCGCCGCCCGGCGCCGCGTAGTTCGAGATTTCATAGGCGGCCAGTCCGGCGCGCGCCGCCGCCTCCGCGGTGGCATCGTACAGCGCGGCGGCCGTCTCCTCGTCCGGGAGCACCAAAGTACCGCTGCGGTGCAGCGCCTCGAACGCCGTACCGGGCTCGATCGTCAGCTGGTACAGCGAGAGATGGTCGGCCGCCAGCGCGAGCGCCTGCCGCAGCTCGGCCCGCCACGCGGCGAGCGTCTGGCCGGGGCGGGCGTAGATCAGGTCGAACGAGAGGCGCGGAAAGATCGACCGCGCCAGTTCCAGCGCCGCCAGCGCGGCCGCCGCGCTGTGCCGCCTCCCGAGCCCGGCCAGCGCCGCGTCGTCCAGAGCCTGCACGCCCAGCGACAGCCGGTTCACGCCGGCTTGCCGGAAAGCCGCCAGCCGCGACACCTCCACGCTGGTCGGGTTGGCCTCCAGGGTGATTTCGATATCGGCGGCGGGACGGAAATGGGTGCAGGCCGCGTCGATCAGCGCACCGACCGTCTCGGGCGCCATGAGACTGGGCGTGCCGCCGCCGAAAAAGATGCTTGTCAGGCGGCGCGGGCCAAGCCGTGCCGCCTCCCAGGCCAGTTCGCGCAGCAGCGCGGCCGCGAAGGCGGGCTGATCGATGCGGTCCCGAACATGGCTGTTGAAGTCGCAATACGGGCACTTCGCCAGGCAAAACGGCCAGTGGATGTAGAGCGCCAGCGGCGGGGCGTCGGATA
Organism: Acidobacteriota bacterium; assembly: GCA_903970435.1. Lineage (GTDB taxonomy): Bacteria > Pseudomonadota > Alphaproteobacteria > Acetobacterales > Acetobacteraceae > CAJCIS01. The sequence continues at coordinate 13,205 of CAJCIS010000236.1, forward strand.
TCAAGGAAGCCGTTCTTTTTTGAAAAAAAGAACCAAAAAACTTTTGCTCTGTTTGGGGCATGCCATTTCCGGCGGATCGGCGTTGCAACCTGTGGTTGTTATGCGTAGCATTTGCCTTTCGCACATGCGGAGGCTGGTCGATGCAAGGCGGCACAGACATCCGCATGGTTCAGGCGCTGCGCGCCGCAGCCTGCATCATGGTGGTGGTCTATCACGCCCTGCAGGCCGAACCCCAAGTGGGCCGCTTGCACGCATGGTCCAACGGCTCGGCCGGCGTGGATCTGTTCTTTGTCATCAGCGGCTACGTCATGCTGCGGTCGTCACGCGGCCTCATGGGCCAGCGGGGAGGTTGGCAGCGTTTTCTGCGCCGCCGCATCCGCCGAATCGTGCCGCTCTACTGGCTGCTGACATGTGCCAAACTTGCCGTCGCGATCGTTCGTCCCGGACTCACGCCGCAAACACACCCGAACGGCTGGGCCGTGGCCGCCAGCCTGCTATTCATACCGGCGCGCGACGCGCTGGGAAAAATCCGTCCGGTGCTGCCGGTCGGCTGGACGCTGAACTTCGAATTCTTCTTCTACATCCTCTTCGCCGGGGCGTTGTTGGCCGGCATCCATCCGCTTTGGCTGACACCTCTCCTTCTGGGTGTCGCGCTAGCGGGGTTCTGGCGTGAGCCGTCGTCGCCGGCGCCGTTGTTCCTGGCCAACGGCATGGTGCTGGAATTCGCCGCCGGCATGGCGATTGCCCACCTTGGCGCCCGACTCGGCGCCCAGCTGGCGCCCCGCGGCGCGGCCTGGCTGCTGCCGATGGCGTTCATGCTTCTGCTTGCCCTGCCGGCGTCCGGGCCATGGCGTTGCCTATGCTGGGGCCTGCCCGCCACCGCCATTCTCGCCGCATCCCTGGCGCTGGAACCTGTGCTCGGCGCGCGTCTGCCGCGATGGCTGCTGGCCATCGGCGATGCCAGCTACGCCATCTATCTGGTGCATCCCTTCGTGGTGCCGGCCTTGGCGAGGCATGGGTCTGTCGCCGGCGCGGTGTCGGTGCCGGCGAGCGTGGCCGCGGGCCTGTTGCTGCATGGCTTGGTCGATGCACCCTTGCAGCGTCTGCTGGCGGCCCGAAAACGGCCGGCCAGGGTCTATGGCGCCGCGGGGGCCGGCGTCTTGTCCTGATAACGGCACCATTTTGCGGCCGGGCAGCGCCAGCATTCCGGCCGCCGCGCCTTGCACACATACCGTCCGTGCAGGATCAGCCAATGGTGCGCGTGGCGGAGCAGCGTGGCCGGAATCCGGGCGAGAAGCTGGTCTTCCACGGCACGCGGCGTCGCGCCCGGCGCCAGACCGGTGCGATTGCCGATGCGGAAGATATGCGTGTCCACCGCCATCGTGCTTTCGCCGAACACCACGTTCAGCACCACGTTGGCGGTCTTGCGCCCGACGCCCGGCAGCGCTTCCAGCGCCGCGCGGTCGGCCGGGACCTCGCCGCCATGCAGCCGCACCAGCATCTCGGACAAGGCCGCCACGTTGCGCGCCTTGCCCTGCCACAGGCCGATCGTGCGGATATGCCGCCCAATGCCTGCGGCCCCCAACGCCATCATTGCCGCCGGCGTCGGCGCTTCGGCAAACAGGCCGGGCGTGACCTTGTTCACCGCCGCGTCGGTGGTTTGCGCCGACAGCACCACGGCCACCAGCAACGAGAATGGCGTGGTGTAGCGCAGTTCCGTTTCGGGATTCGGACGGTCCAGCGCGAGCGCCTCGATGAAGCACCTGGCGTCGGCCTTGGACATTTTTGCAGGCACGGGCCACGGCCTTCAAGTTGGGGATACCAAGAGCAAAAGTCTTTTGGTTCTTTTCTTCAGAAAAGAACTGCTTTCTGTCCTTGGGAGAGGCGCTCAGGCAAGTTTCCCACAGAACACCTCGAACCCGTCCTGCCGGGCCACACCCACCAGCGTCATTCCGGCTTGCGCCGCCACGCGCACCGCCAGCGCGGTCGGCGCCGACACCGCAATGAGAATGGACGCCCCCATCCGCGCAGCCTTCTGCACCAGCTCGATCGATATCCGGCTCGTCAGCACCACCGCACCTTCGGCGGCCGCAATGTCCCGCGACGCGAGCGAACCATACAATTTGTCCAGCGCATTATGC